>NZ_CAXRBQ010000015.1:0-4930 GCF_964228735.1 Pontibacterium sp.
CTGAATCGTATTCAGTCCCCATTTTGGTGTTCCCTTGTAGCAGACCTCTCCGAGGGCGACGTCTCGTATCTAATGAATCATAAAAATAGAAATATCCGAGTAAGCGTCCATATGCTGCGCAACGCCACCGAAGATCTGCTCATGCACCCGGCTGAGGATGAATCGCCCATCACCAGACCTGTACTCTAATGACCACACAACACCAGCAACGCCTCCCCAACCGAACTGCAAACACTTTCGCTAAGCAGCCTGTCGACTTTAAGCAACGAGAAAGAGCATATTGTGTAGGCAAGTATGAGACATAGATTTGGAGAAGTGGCTGGTGTTGGGCTTCACTACGTGAAGGCCAACCTACGGTGTGATACAGATGTCGAGCGCCAGGTTACTTGTACTCAGTGCACATCGCATCAAGATCGGCAATTTCGCGGCTCATTTCGCGAGTGACGTTGATCATGAGGATTTTGAACTCTTCCGGAAACTTCTCACAGAAGCGATGGAACAGTTCTGCCGGGATCTCCAGCAAGTAACCTTCATCTTCCATGATCTGGGTGCCGTGGCGTTTCTGCAGACCGATCATGCCGACAAATCCCACCTGTTCACCCGGTCCGTAGTAGCGCAGTTTCACCATCTGGCCACAGGCCTCTTTGGCCTTGTGGAAACGGGTACCACCGCTCAGGACGATAAAGAAGGATTCAGATTTGTCATTCAGTGCGTACAGCACATCGCCGGGCATACTGTGGTAGAGATTACCTTCTTCCATCAGGTAGGTAAGGCTGGCGTCAGGCAACGCCCCAAACATGGCTAGATCACGACAAACGGAGGGAGGGAAAAGGTTAACGAGATCTTTGTACGACTGCTTCTGCATCGATAAGGTCCGTGGCAAAACGCGCTTCCAATTATAGTCAATTTGACCGTAGCACAGAGATTAAGTTACGCGCATACGCAGATGGTCGATCAGACCTTTGGACAGGCGAAAAAAGAGGGGCATAAGCCCCTCCATGTGAGTGCGGTTTATCCATAAACCGGTAGAGCGAGCACGCCAGGTTGCCTCTCGAATGACTATATATGCGCAACGCCACCCGAGTTACATCAAAGCGCTGGGTCTTACCATTTGTAAGGTAAGAAGGGACAGGTGAACGCCCGGTAAGGCGATCACCCGAATTCGCCAAATACGTTGTAAATCGACTTAGTAGTCGTACTTACCAGCAGAGTACAGCGCCTGTGCTTTAACCCACACGTCGCCGATGTTGCCGTCGCCTACAGGCTGGCCGTCCAGTTCAACAACTGGAGCGATCTCTTTACTGGAGCTGGTCAGCCAGATTTCGTCTGCGTTGCGTACTTCATCCATAGTCACGATGCGCTCTTCAACTTTGATAGAGCCGTCTTTGCCCAGGATGTCCAACAGCATCAGACGAGTGATACCCGGCAGGATCTGGTTGTCCAGCGGAGGAGTGATCACAACGCCGTCTTTTACGATGTACGCGTTACATGCAGAACCTTCAGTCAGTTCGCCTTCACCGTTGTACAGCAGGATTTCGTTGTTGCCGGACTCGTAGCCCTGCTGGAAGTGCATTACGTTACCCAGCAGTGCTGTAGATTTGATGTTGCAACGCTTCCAACGCAGGTCTTCGGTGCTGGAAACTTTGTAAGACTTAGCAACGTCTTTGTCAGCTACTGGAGCCGCTGGGATTTCGAATACGAATGCGAAAACGGTCGCTTCGATATCTTCCGGGTACGCGTGGAAACGCTTGCTGTCTGCACCACGGGATACGTGCAGGTAGATACCCAGGTTACCGCCACCGTTCTTTTCAATCAGGTTTTCACATACTGCACGCCAGTCAGCGTGGGAGTAGTTAAACTTAACGTCGATGAAGCCCAGACCTTCGTTCATGCGGTCGATGTGAGGGCCAAAACCAACCAGTTTGCCATCGTAAGAAGGGATCACCTCGTAGATGCCGTCACCGAACAGGAAGCCACGGTCCATTGGCGAGATCTTCGCTTCGGACATTGGCATGTAGGATCCGTTTAGATAAACAATACTCATAACAAACTCCAAACTTGGCAGTCTCTGATCGTGAGTCCCCTCACGCGACCACCTTTTTCAAAAATTAAGTCTCACTCACCCCTCTGCCTAAGCAGAGGCGTCAAAATTCAAATCAGGCAAAGCCTGTCAGTTTGCGCAGTTCCAGCAGCATGGACACACCATCTTCTGCTGGCAGGCTGTCTTCGGTCAGGGTGTTGTCACGGGTTACACCGTCAACACTGCCGCGCTCGGACAAGTACTGCAGTACTTCCAGATTGTCGAAGTCAGCCAGCAGGTCCTGGCCGTTCAACCAACCCATCAGAGCAACCAGCGCGTGGCCACCCCAGTTGGATACATCAGCCACAACCAGCTCAGAACAGCGGGTTACAGCCGGAGTGATGTCCAGGCTACGCAGTGCCGGACGTACGTTACCCATACCAATCTCGTTACCACCGTCACCGATAGCGATGGACGGGCAACCTGCTTCCTGCATGATCTCGTCGAAGCTTGCTGCGTTCGGGGTAATGGATTCGCCACGCATGTTGTAGTAACCGGCATCTTCTGCCTGTCCTGGACGCTCGATAGAGATAACCAGCTGAGGGTTGTACTGGGCCAGGATTTCGTCAGCAGCCTGCAAACGCTCTTCGCGGCTCAGTTCACCTACCGGCAGTTTGTGGATGCGGTAGTCAGATTCCATCGCGCTAGCCAGCGGATCGCCGCACACCATGATTGGGGTTGCACCGCACGCTTCAAACGCTTTGTACAGGGAGATCGCACCTACTGGGCCATCGGTTTCAAATGTGCCCGCTACCGGGAAGCCGGTACCGATCAGCACGTTGCCTTTACACTGCTGCATCATCATCGCTGCACGCAGGCAGTAACCTGGCAGCATCATGCCCTGCACTGTTTTCATGCCACGGAGGTTACGAGATACCAACAGTTCTTCGATCGACAGGCTGAGCTTCATAGCTTCTTGCAGCTGCGCCTGTGGGGTAATTTCCTGTTTCATATTCACGAACGGTCTCCAGTTATTGTTCTTAGCACGCTTCTGGCTCAGTCACCGATGTGCGGTGCTTGGCCAGCAAGTGCAGGTTGTGGGCGTCATCAATGGTGATCGCCTCAAACGTAATGGTTGCCCCTGGCGTCAGCTGACACAGCTTAGCGGTGTCCAGAGACAGTACTGAACCCAGTTTTGGGTAACCGCCGATGGTCTGGCGGTCGTTCAGCAGGATAATTGGCTGACCATCGGCAGGAACCTGGATCGCACCGTGACAGATACCCTCAGACAGGATGCCGTCAATCGCTGGTTTGATCTCCGGACCGGTCAGGCGGTAACCCATACGGTCACTGCGGTCGGTGGTCTTGTACTCACTGGTGAAGAAGCGTGCGATCTGCAGGTCGCTGAACGCCTGCTTCTGGTAACCCAGAATGACACGCAGGTGCGCTTCAGCGCCGTAAGTCGGACGGTGCGCTTCAGCCAGCACCAGGCAGCCATTTGCAGAGGTCGCTGCACAGGCCAGAAAATCGTTAGGTTCCAGCTTGCCACCGTTCAGCCCGCCGATGGATTCGCGGCTGACGGTAGCGGCACTACCAAAGCTGTGTGGGATATCAAAGCCACCGGCAACCGCCAGGTAGGCACGGCAACCTTGGGTGGCGTAACCCAGCTCGATCACATCACCCGCGTTTACCGGGTGGCTGCGCCACAGCTCTTTTTCCTGACCATTGATGGACAAAGGGATCTCTGCACCGGTCACTGCCAGACGCGTTGTCGTCTGTGCTTCCAGCGTCAGGCCGCCAAAGCTCACTTCCAGCGCGGTCGCACCTTCATCATTGCCACACAGGCGGTTTGCCCAACCAAATGCCTCGGCATCCAGTGGACCACCGCAGGTCAGACCGATGCCGTGCTGGCCGAAACGGCCCGCATCCTGGATCAGTGTCATCAGGCCTGGCTGGCGTACCAGGAAGCCTTCAGTGTTCGCGTTATGCGTCATCTAAGGTACCTCCCAGTGAGAAGAAATCATCGCGGCTGATCGATTCGAAACGTACACGATCACCCACCTGTACTGGCATGGTTGGCTGTGCGTCCGGATCGAACATACGCTGTGGACAGCGGCCGATCAGGTTCCAGCCACCCGGAGAAACGGCCGGGTAGATTGCGGTCTGACGGTCTGCGATACCTACAGCACCACGCGGTACACGCTGGCGCGGGGTAGACAGTCGAGGCGCAGCAATGCGCTCGTCCACATCACCCAGGTATGCAAAACCCGGCGCGAAACCGATTGCGTAAACACGGTACTCACCCGCCATGTGGATCTGGATCACCTCTTCAGTGGTCAGATCAGCATTACGGGCCAGCTGCTCCAGATCAGCACCGGCTTCGGTACCGTAGAACACTGGCAGCGTGACGATGCGGCCCTCTTCGGACGCTTCGTCAGACAGTTCGCCCATCACCTTGCGGATGCCTGCGCGGACATGCAGGTGATCGCAACGGAACATATCGAAGATCAACAGAACGGATGCATAAGATGGCACCAGATCAACCAGGCTATCACCCAGCTCCTGCTTCAGCAGGCGGGCTGCCTGTTCTACGCGGTTAGCCGTTCCCGGCTCGCCGTGTTCGCCCAGATAGAGGATCAGGGCGTTTTCGCCTGCAACCTCAATTCTCATGCTTCGATCACTCCACGGATCGCTTCGATAGCACGCACACCCTCTTCGTTATCGCCGTGAACACACAGGGTGTCCGCTTCGATCTTCAGGATGTTGCCGCTAACGGTCGTCAATGTGCCTTCGCGACACAGTTGCTCAACCTGAGCCAGCATTTTTTCGCGGTTGTGTACCGCGCCTGGCTTGGAACGTGCCAGCAGTTTGACGTCCTCATCGTAGCAACGGTCAGCAAAGGCTTCAAAC
>NZ_CAXRBQ010000016.1:0-13691 GCF_964228735.1 Pontibacterium sp.
GGTCGCGGATGAAGGCGGGCAACGCTTCCCGATCAATGCGCAGAACTGTCTGCACTGGAAGTCCTGTGATAGCAAAGATCCGGCCCAGAGCATCACCTGGGTCACCCCTGAAGGTATGGGCGGTCCGAACTACCCGAACATGTAATTTCGGATAGTTTGGTCAAATAACGGCGGGAACATTACCCGCCGTTTTTGTTTGTGTAGGAGATAGGATTCAGATCGAGTCCGTCAGTGTGTGGAATAAACCCGCAATCTGTTCCCGCATCCACTGATGCTCCACATCCGCGTGATAGCGCCGGTGCCACAACAGCCGAATCGCCACCGGTTCCAGTTCACTGAACGGCAACGGTAACGCCACCAGCTCCTGTGATCGGGGCAACACGCGAAAGACACGCTTACCCGCGATCATGGCCAGGTTTGCGTCACACAAGGCGTTCATCGCAGTCATCAGGTTATTGGTCTCCAGCATCACATCGCGACTCAGGTCTTCGCCAAAGAGCAGCTGATCCAGCTGGCGATGCTCGTTAAAGCCAGGAATCCAGAAGTGGATAAACGGCAGCCCCACTAACTGCTCTAAACTCATCGGCCCAGCAGCCAATGGATGATCCCGTCGCAACAGACACACCGGCTCTTCATAACAGATCACCTTGGAATGGATGTTGGCGGGTGCCTCATCCCCCAGGTTTAGGATGAAATCCAACTGGCCAGACGCCAGCGATTCCATACTGTAGGTTTCCAGGTTGACGATCTTCAAGCGGACATGGGGTGCCGTTTCTTTCAGTCTGTCTAATAGCGGCGCCACAATAATCTGCGAGAACAGATCCAGCATACCGATACGAAACGTTCTTCTTAGCTGAGAGGGGTCGACCTTCACCGGCGCCACCAACCGCAACATGTCATCCAGCAACGGGCGCAACATTTGATGTAATTGCTCAGCCCTTGGTGAGGGTGACAAGCCATGGGATTGTCGGATGAACAGCTCATCCCCAAACAGCTGACGCAAGCGCTGAAGGTTTCGGCTCATCGCCGGTTGTGACAGATCCAGCCGCTCCGCCGCGCGTGATACGCTGCGCTCTTCCATCAACGCGTTGAACGCCACCAGCAGGCGCAGGTCTACCTTGCCCAGATCATCCGGATTCATGCGGTCTCATTTTCTTCCAAGCTTCGATAACCGATACGGTACATCATCGTGTATAGCACCGGTACCACGATCAGGGTCAGCACCGTGGCAACACCCAGACCAAAGGTGATCACCACGGCCATGCTGGCGAAGAAGTCATCAAACAACAGCGGAATCATCCCAAGGATGGTGGTGATCGCTGCCATACACACCGGTCGAACACGACTGACTGCAGACTCGAACACCGCCTGATAAGGTTCCTGTCCTGACGCCAATGCAAGGTTGATCTGATCCAACAAGACAATCCCGTTCTTCAACAGCATACCCGACAGACTGAGGAACCCCAGCAGCGCCATAAAGCCAAACGGCAGATCCAGCACCAGCAGCCCAAGCGTCACACCGGTGATTGCCAGCGGCACTGTCGCCCAAATGACCAACGCCTTACGTAGCGCATTAAACAGCAAGACCGTAATCACGAACATGCTCAGGAAACCGATCGGCATTGCTTCCAAGAGGGGCGCCTGCGCATCACGGGAACTCTCGTATTCACCGCCCCACTCCAGGCTATACCCGGCTGGCAGGTCGATCGCCTCGATCTGAGGTTGCACGCGGCTCAGCAAGGCACTGGCAGGCTCTTCGCTCAGCGGATCGGGATCTGCCAATACAGTGATGGTGCGTTTACGATCACGACGCATGATCAGCGAGTCTTCCCACTCCACGTCAAAGCCGCCCACGATCTGCTCCACCGGAATGTACGACTGGTATACCGGGCTCCACACTTTCAAGTCCGGCAGGTTATCAATATTCAGGCGCTCATCATCCGGCGTACGGGCGATGATCGGCATCAGGGTTGCGCCGTCGCGGTAAAGACCGATCGTCTTTCCGCTAAAGTTCATCTGCAGCATCGAGTCCAGATCCTGTTTGCTCACACCGACCCTGCGTGCCTGAGCCTCCTGGAATTGTGGCCGGATGATCTTGCTGCGTTCACGCCAATCGTGGCGAATGTTTGCAGCCATTGGATCGGCCTGAAGCACCGACTGCACTTCAGTTGCCAGAGCACGGAGTTGATCGGGCTCTGGCCCACTGATCCGCACCTCGATTTTGGCGTTGGTGGACGGACCGATCTCAAGACGTTTCAGTTTGAACTGGGCATGACTGTACTCTTCTGCCAGATGCGTGTTGAGGTCCTGCATCAGGCTGCCGATCCCTTCGGTATCGTGGGTTCGAATCAATAGCTGACTATAAGCGGCGTAACTCTTCTCCGGTCCATAGGTGAGCATAAAACGCAGCGCACCTTTGCCGGTGGTTGTCGCCACGTAATCCACACGCGTATCTTCCATCAACCAGGCTTCGATCTCCGCCGTTTCTGCGGCGGTATCACGGATATCAGAACCCTGTACACGCCAGTAGTCCACCAGGAACATCGGCGTGGTCGATGCGGGGAAAAACACCTGCTTTACCGAAGCAAAACCCACCACCGCGACCACGGTCGCAACCAATACAACCGCCACCGTTCCCCAGCGAAAGCGCATACAGAGATCCAGCAGCCAGCGATAGGCTGTAAAGAACAATCCCTGGTAGGGATCATCCGCGCCCTTCTCTTCATCCATCGACGTCTCACCAAAAAAGAGACTGCAGAAGAACGGCGTCAGGGTAATGGCTGTCACCCACGAGAGCAGCAATGAGATTAGCAATACGTAAAATAGCGAGCCTGCAAATTCACCGGTGGCGTCCGGCGACAGACCAATGGGTGCAAATGCAATCACAGCGATTACGGTAGCTCCCAACAGTGGCCACTGGGTGTGGCGCACAATCAGGCTTGCCGCTTCCAGCCGATCCAGGCCACGCTTCATATTGATCAGCACACCTTCGGTCACCACGATGGCGTTATCCACCAGCATCCCCAGTGCGATAATCAGCGCCCCCAGCGAGATACGCTGTAAGTCGATGGCAAAGACCTTCATGAAGATAAAGGTGCCCAGAATGGTTAGTAGCAGGATCAAACCAATCAGTACACCACTGCGGACGCCCATAAACACCAGCAACACCAGGATGACGATACCGACAGCCGCGGCAAGGTTATACAGGAAGCTGTTGACCGACTTTTCCACCTCCTGGGGCTGGTTGTAGAGCTGGGAGACCTCCATCCCAATCGGACGGGCATACTCCAGTTCGCTAAGACGCTCATCAATCGCAGCGCCAACGTCCACCACATTCACGCCGGACGCAAAGGAGATACCCAGGTGCAGGGATGGCTGGTTATTGAAGCTGACCAAATTGCTAGGTACTTCCGCGTAACCACGCTTGATCTCCGCCACATCCCCCAAGCGAATCAGCTTACTCTGGCCGGGTTCACTCAGGATCAGCTCTTCCAACTCGCTGATATCGGTAAACTCACCGGTTGGCGAGATACGGATATACTCGCTGCCCACACGCACGTAGCCTGCGTTGGAGACCACATTCTGTGTGGCCAGCAGGTTATAGATAGTATCGAGGTTGATACCCAGGTTGTTCAGCTTGATACGGGAGATCTCGAGCTGCACCTCTTCCTGCTGACGACCGGCCTGCTCTACTTTGCCCACCCCCGGCACCAGCACCAGTTCACGGCGCAAGAAGTCTGCGTAGTCGGCTAGCTCTTCGTATTGGTAACCATCCCCCGTAACCGCCAGAAGAATGCCGTACACATCCCCAAAGTCATCATTGATCAGAGGCGTGCCGACACCCGGTGGTAGATTGGGGTGGTAGTCGTTTACCTTACGTCGCAGCTCATCCCAGATCTGGCGCAGTTCATCACCGGCATAGATGCTCTTCATCTCTACCGTAATCTGCGACATGCCTGGCGAACTGATGGAGCGAACGGTATCCACATAAGCCAACTGCTGGACAACGTTCTCCAGCGGGAAGGTGACCTCCTCTTCCACCTGCATGGCGGAAGCCCCTGGATAGGCGGTGATGATCATCGCCTCCTTGATGGTGAACTCCGGATCTTCCAGTTGCCCCAATCCCAGGAAAGACACACTGCCGCCCACCAACAGCAGCAACGCCACCATCCAACTGGTGACCTTGTGACGGATAAAGTATTCAGCGCTGTTCATCAGATGCCACGCTCCCGCTTCCACTGACGAACTTTCATCCCTTCACGCAAGTGATGTACCCCTGCAACCACCACAATATCGCCGGCCTTCAAACCAGACAGAATCTCAATACCGTTGGAGGTAATTGCACCAATCTCCACATCAAACCGGCTTACCTGCATAGTCTCTGGTGATACCTTCCAGATCTGGCGAACGTTGCTGTTGAGGGGCGTATCCTCTGCCGCAAATACCGCTTCAACCGGCAGTACAAAACGCAAGGTGTCCAGCTCGAATACGCGGTTCAGGTCAAATTGCACCGATGCCGTCATTCCCGGAAACACCTCCAGTGATTCGGGACGCAGCATACTCAAAGTTACAGAGTAGGAACCGGTCTTCGGATCAGCCTCCGCCGCCCGTTCACGATACTCGGCTTTAAAGCTCTGATTCGGTAAGGCATCAAAGAAGATATCTGCGCGCTGCTGACGGGCATCCGGCTTGGTAGGCAGCGCCACGATCCACTCCGGCACCTGAAACTCGATATCGATCTGGTCGCCCGACTGAATAACGATGACCGGCTCTTTGGCCTGCACATTCTGGAAGTTTTCCACCAGACGGTGGGAGACCGTACCATCATATGGCGCACGCAGTTCGGTGTACTTCATATCCAGTTCGGCACGCTTGAGCGAAGCACGCGCCACATCCAGTTCAGCCCGCTTTTCATCATACAAAGACGCCGACACCAGCTTGCGTTTCAGCATTGCGTCGAAACGGTCGTACTGCGCTTTAGCCAAACGGTATTGGGCACGACGCTCGTCCAGCACCACCTGATAATCGGCCGGATCAAGGCGCGCCAACAACTGCCCTTTCTTAACGGGCTCCCCCTCCTGGATCTTCAACTCCTTAAGCTCACCCGGGATACGGAACGCCAGTTCGGTACGGGAGGTCGCCTTCACCTCAGCAGGGAATGTTCGGATCTGCTGATCCAGGGGATTCTCGATCACCAGCAGCTTCGCAGGACGCACAACCTCCTGACCAGAACCAGTCTCCTGAGCCTGCGCAGTTCCCAGGAATAGAATGCCGGATACAACCAACATCAGTTTTCGCCAAAGCACGGATTCGACCTCGTTAACTCGGTGTAGAAACATTCGCACAACATACCGAGTTAAGTATGGAACAAAAACAAAACGAGACAGATAGATGATATGCGCATGACGCATATCACAACGATATAAATTCACCCAACTTGGCCTACTCAAGCCCGTTTCGGATTAGACCACTGTGCCAGAAGCGATAGGACCAAACTTCCTTCAGTGTTATGCACTTGATAACCATCAACGCCGCTACGGGCCTTCGAGGCTACCCTGCCCTCCCTTCTAACAATAAGAATGAGGTGACTGCGATGGATCTGACCCGTTACGTGAATACCTTTGGTAAGGCCATGCGCCAGAAACATGGCTGCAAAGTTCATAAGGTGTCGATCAACGCCGCATTCACCTGCCCGAATCGCGACGCCACCAAAGGGATAGGCGGCTGCACCTTCTGCAACAACGCCTCGTTTAACGTCAACGCGCAAAACGCGCCAACCATTGATCAGCAGCTCTGCGAAGGCAAAGCGGTGGTCGGCCGCAAAAAGAACGCCAGTAAGTTCATCGCGTACTTCCAGGCCTATACCAGCACATACGGTGATGTTGCGCTGCTTGAACAGCGATATGAACAGGCGCTCCGCACGCCCGATGTGGTCGGTCTGTCGGTCGGTACGCGCCCGGACTGCGTTCCGGATGAAGTGTTACGACTGCTGGCGCGTTATCAGGAACAGGGCCACGAAGTGTGGCTGGAGCTGGGTTTGCAATCAGCAAATGACGAAGTACTGAGGCAGGTCAACCGCGGACATGACGTTGCCTGTTATAAAGACGCCATTAAACGCGCAAAGTCTTTCGGACTGCAGGTGTGCACCCATCTGATTGTGGGCCTACCTGGAGAAACACCTGAAGCCACCATCGACGCCGCAGCAATGGCCACCGACCACAACAGTGATGGCTTGAAAATCCACCCGCTGCATGTGGTCAAAGGCACCCAGATGGCCCGCCAGTTAAAGCTGGGAGAGATCCCGCCACTGAGTCAGGAGCAATATGTGGATGTGGTCACCCGAATTATCCGACAGGCACCTGACGAGCAAACGTTCCACCGCCTGACAGGGACAGCCAATGAGCAACTGCTATTGGCTCCCGGCTGGTGCCAACGTAAATGGTCTGTACTGAACGCAATTTATCACCGGCTGGCCACATGTCCTGCCACATAGAGATGTAAGCATTACCGATGAGCAGTAAACGCCCGAATCCTAGTAAACGTTTCGCCCACGAAGAGCCGGATACACTGGTGTATCAGATTGATGACCGTCTGTACGTAAACCTGACCGACCGCTGTACCTTGGCCTGTACCTTCTGCCCGAAACACAACGGCTGCACCGAGGTGAAGGGGCATGAACTTTATCTGTCGGAGCGACCGGCGGCGGACACGATCATTGAACTGATTGGTGATCCGACCCGCTACACCGAGATCGTATTCTGCGGTTTTGGCGAACCGACCCTGCGCCTGAAGGATTTGCTGACGGTCGCTAAGGCCGTCAAAGCCCAGGGCGGTAACACCCGCATCAATACCGATGGCCTGGCCAACCGGGTGCACAAACGTGATGTCACCGGCGAGATGGCGGAATGCATCGACGCCCTGTCGATCTCACTCAATGCCCAGGATGAAACCACCTACAACAAGCACTGCGAACCCAGCCTGAAAGGTTCTCACACCGAGGTTCTGAAATTCATCGAAGCCGCAGCCAAGGTAATCCCCGACGTATCCGCGACGGCTATTGATGGCCTGGAAGGGGTCGATGTGGCGCAGTGTGCAGCACTCGCTGAAGAACGTGGCGCCAAATTCCGTGCCCGTTACCTCGACGTTGTTGGTTAGGCCCTCAACCCATCGTTTAGCACCTACACTTAAATGACCGTTCCAGAACCATATACGACGATCATAAGGAGTGCTGACGATGTCTGAACAACACTGGATTCTAACCGCCCACTGCCCGAGCCGCTTGGGCACTGTCGATGCCGTGACTGGCCTGCTCTATCAACAGGAACAGTATATCGATGACCTGCAGTCCTTCGACGACAGATCACATCAGCACTTTTTCATCCGCGCCCAGTTCCGTCCCGAAAAGCAGTTCGACGAAGAGTCTTTTCGGACTGCGTTCGCGCCGCGAGCAGAGAAGTTTGGTATGGAGTGGAGCCTCACGCCCTCCAACCTCAAGTTCAAGGTGGTGATCATGGTTTCCAAGTTTGATCACTGCCTGAACGACCTGCTCTACCGTTACCGTATCGGTCAGCTGCCGATTGAGATCCCAGCGATCATCTCAAACCACCCGGATCTGAAACCGCTGGCAGACTGGCACAACATTCCCTATTTCCACCTGCCGATAACAGCGGAAACCAAGCCACAGCAGGAAGCGGAAGTCTGGAAGATTATCTGTGAGAACAATGCGGATCTGGTGGTGCTGGCCCGTTACATGCAGGTACTGTCGGAAGATATGTGCGAGAAACTTTCCGGTAAGGCGATCAACATCCACCACTCATTGCTGCCCGGCTTTAAAGGCGCACGCCCATACCATCAGGCATATGAGAAAGGGGTGAAACTGGTGGGCGCCACCGCACACTACGTGAATACCGATCTGGATGAAGGGCCGATCATCACACAGGGGATCGAGCCGGTGGATCACACTTACTATCCGGAAGACCTCACCGCGAAGGGACGTGATATCGAATGTGTCACCCTCGCCCGTGCGGTGCAGTACCACATCGAGCGACGGGTGTTCCCATACGGAAATCGATGCGTTGTATTCTCTGACTGATCTTAGTCACTCACCAAGGGTTGTTCGGCTTTCGGATCGGGAAACTTGGTCCGCAAGCCGTTCGCACCCAATACCTGGATATCGACCGGCACGCCCTCCTCATTCAGCTTCACCAATCCCAAACCACTGCCATTGTGCAGATGATGATCGTCGGTGGTAGGTCGCCGCGCCTTAATCCGCATCCGACGGCGCTTGGTAAACCAGTTAAGCGGTGAGCGGCTGCCATACATCACCCGGTTGAGCAGATCCAGCTTGGGCAGCAACGATGTCGGGAACTCGTTCTTCATACCACTGCAGGTGATCTGCCAGATATTCGGACTGTTCTTGCGAAAGCGGATCAGCACATCGTAAACAAAGGAGTAGTGCACATCACCGGACAAAATCACGAAATTCTGCGGTGTTTTTGGGTGCCGGAAGATGTTCAACAAGGTATTGGCGGATCCCGGGTGCGCCATCCAGTTTTCCGCATCCACCATCAGAGCATGGCCAAAATAGGTGAAGATACGCTGGATCGTTTCAATTAGCTTCACACCAAAGATCGGTGCCGGCGAGACCATTACCACCGCAGGTTCACCAATCAGCTCCTGCTGCATATCCGACAGAGCTTCCCAATCCATCAGACCGGATGGTTTTGCCAGCCGGCTTTCCGAGCGCCAACGCCGGGTGCGGGTATCCAGCACCACCAACTTAGGCGTTGTTGCCAGGCTGTAGTGCCAATGCTCAAAGTGCAACAGGGTATCGATCAATGCATCCTGACTGTCACAATCAGGGTCATCAAAGTAGTCATGGATCTGCTGCATAAACTCGGCCGGAAAGTGCTGTGGTGCGTTCCCCCAGCCCTGACAGAGCCAGTACCCGATCAGAGCATTGCCGATAATGCGGCGGGAGAATGGATTGCCATACGCCGCCTCTTCCCAGCCTCGGGTCAGGTTCCAGTCGTCGGTCACATCGTGATCGTCGAAGATCATATAGACCGGCATATGTGCCATGGCACGCTGTACGCCACCCAGCCCATCAACAAAGTGGGCCAGCTGCTTCTGCTCTTCCAGATATTTATCGCGATGAGGCTCGGATACGTCCTTTACACTGGTACGCACGTATTTCCAGAGCACCGGTGACCACACCAACAGGTACATGGCGATCACCTCGCCAAAGGTGATCAAGTGGTTGTGTGCACCATCCGCCGTAAAGATCGGCTTACGTGCGCCACCAAAAAACTTATCACGTAGGGTTTCGTTGGCTTTGTTATGTGGCAGCAGCTGTTCGCGCTGGTAATAACAGCAGGTGTTGGCGTAGAGATCATCACTGTCGGTAATCGTGGCACCTTTGATCTGTTCGCCATGAAGTCCCAGCAGTCGAATCACCTGATGAATCGCGGTCAGCATCGGACCAGCCACATCGTCGGCGTAGACCTGGTCACCGCTCATCAACAACAAGGATGGCCGCTTACGGTCATCCTGCAACGATTCCGAGATCAATTGGTCGGCCTGCAGTAGTCCGTCATCGCTGGCGTAATGGGGTTTGCGGCAAGAGCCGTGAAGAATTTGGTCGAGCTGCGTTTTAAGCACCAGCGTTGGCTCAGTCTCGCCGTCATACAGGAGATCTGGCTGAAGTTCTGCAAGGCGCTTTTCACCCGCTTCGCCGTTGATAATTAGGTCATAACCGAAGCGCTGGTTGGTTGGCAGCGGCTGTTCAAAGTGGAGATCAACCAAATAGACCCAGGCCCGTTCGCCAATGCGTAGACAATCGCAATGGGGCGATGCCAGTGGATACTGTTGCGTGGAGCCATCCGGCAGGGTCAGCTGCAGTGCTCCGTCCAACCTACGGCTGCTTACAAACCAGAGCACCATCTGTTCCGGCATCAAGCGCCGCACGATAGGCCCAGCAATCAATTCCGGTAATACCTGCTCCATTTCCCCATCCATACTTCAAGACTTTCAATTGCTTAGGTTAAGTATAAAGACCGCATTAGACAAACTTAGTGCCTTACCCAGATGATAAGTGCGCAACGTTAACTTTCCCTTAATTAAACAAAAACACCAAACTGAGCACAAAACCATCAACTGTTTCGAACTTTGGCCGATAACGTGGGATACTTAAGACGACTTTCAAAGAGTAGAACGGTATGAGCATTAACAATTTTGGTCAGTCGATTTCGGCGCAAGCCAAGCAACCCGACAAACCACAACAGTTTGGCCAGCAAGTATCCCAGCAGGCCCATGCCAAAAACGAAGCTAAACGCGCTGAACGTGCTGCAGAAACGCCTGCGATGACACCACAACAGCAGGCAAAGGCTGAACTCAATCGGTCCATCGTGGAAGCGTCCCTACAGGTTAATATCAATGCCGGTAACGAATCTCTCACGCTGGCATTTAAAGCCGCAACGGAAAAACTTAACGAGATTCTTGAGCCACAGCTCGGGCCCCGGGCAATCGATAACGCAGTAGACAGCGGACTGGACGTTTCCCCGGAAGCCACTGCTGACCGCATTGTGTCGCTGACAACCGGACTGTTCAGTGCGTTTCAGAATGCCAACCCTGACCTCCAAGGTAGCGAGTTGGTCGACCACTTTACCGACGTGATCGGCGGCGGCATCTTGCAGGGCTTTAACGAAGCACGAGAGATCCTGGATGGTATGGGCGTGCTTACCGAAGAGATCGCAGGCAATATTGACCAGACCTATGATCTGGTTACTGAAAAACTGGAGCAGTTCCGCATCGATAATGGCGGTTCTGATCGGAGTGCCGAAACTGATAGCAGCTCGGAAGAGACCGCTAGCGATACTCAACCACCTCCAACCGCACCCGCTGAATAATTCAAAAAAGGCCACTTACTCAGAAGTGGCCTTTTTATTATCTAAAGCACGCTAACCCTGTTACGCCCCTGCTCCTTGGCGTGATACAGCGCCCGGTCAGCTCTGTTGACCGTATCTTCAAAGTGATCGTCATCTTCACTCACCAGCGACACACCGATACTCACAGTGACATTAACGGCACCACCGTCAAAACCCATCGGCTGAGTCGAGATACCACTACGGATGCGCTCTGCGATGCTGAATGCATCTTCACTGCTACCGCCGGGTAACACCAGAATAAACTCTTCGCCACCGTAACGTCCCACGTTGCTGTAGTTACGTACTGCCTGTGCCAAATAGTCTGCAACCTGTTTCAGCACCTGGTCACCCACTACGTGACCGTAGTTGTCGTTGATCGATTTAAAATGGTCCAGATCGATCATCATCACGCTGTACGGGCTGTGCTCGGAACCAATGGACAAACGTTTGTAGCGCGAAAACTCCTGTTCGCCCCGTATTGCGATCTCACGGCGATTGATCAAACCGGTGAGGGAATCACGAATAGCCAGGTCATGCAGTTTTTCCTGGGCATCCAGCAGACGATTTACCGCCGTCTTCAGGAACAGATAAGCAATCGAGAACACCAACAGCAGCACCGATCCCAATACCACCACAGACATGGTGACGCCGTTCGCCACTTCATCCCTGAAGATGGTGGTGTCCTGATAGATTTCAAAGCAACCAACCACCACGCCATCCGCATTGCGGATCGGTACGTAGGTCTCGACCACGTCAACGTCAAATCGCTGCTCGGACTTAATGTCCAAAAACGATTCTTTTGTCTGCAGCTTGGATACCGGCTCACCCTGCAATGCTATTAGTAAATTAGGGTTGTTGGCGTTTTGCTGCCCAATAATCGAGCGGTCGGTGCTATAAACCACGGTACCGTTCAGGGAAAAAACCTTAACTTTGAGAATGCCGTGGGGAGACAGGAACTTGTCCATACGCTGGTCGAGCCTATCCAACGCGGCGGCGTCCAGATAATCCGTCAACGGTGATGCAGAATGGGAGGAAGGTTTAAGAAAGCGGCTTTCAATCGCAACAATCAACTCGCTGGTACGGATGGCATCCAGCTTGGAGACTTTGATTACGTAGCCTTGATACAACCAGTGAGTACCAGCGACAGCGGCAATCAGAATGATGCACGTCGCCAATGCGGCAACGACTTGTAGCAGACCGATCAGCTTTTGCGGGTCACGGCCAACTGCGCCATTGATACTGCTCATACAACTACTCTGCTGAATCCCGTTACTTCTAAATACGGAAGAGCAATCCTATCCCCACCGTTTTTCACAGTCTGCGCTGCAATAAGCTCTATGCTAATCGATCAATACGAAATGTATAGTGCCATTTTGTACGGAACCCAAAATCCAGGCATATGGAACGCGCCTGAAGTCAAAAAACAAAAAGGCCGCAACTCAAGTCGCGGCCTTTTTCACTCTTATGTCCCGTCCTGAATAACGTTGACACTTTTCGAGGAGCAACTCGGAGAGTGTTATGAAATCAAGCACTAAGCGTACTCAGTGTGACTATTCCCTCGCTTTTAAATTATCGGTTGTCGACCAAGTAGAAGCTGGCGAGTTAACGTATAAACAAGCTCAGAACCGTTACGGTATTCAAGGCCGTTCAACAGTATTAGTTTGGCTTCGCAAGCATGGCAGGCTAGATTGGTCTAAAGGAACACCGATAAAGCGTGCCAGCGTTATGTCAGACAAACCTTCAGAGCCAACCCCAGAGCAACGCATCAAAGAGCTTGAGCAAAAGCTGGCTGAAGTGCAGCAGAAAGCCGATTTCTTTGAAGCCGTGGTTGATGTCCTCAAGCGCGATCATGGGATCCGCGTCGTAAAAAAGCCGCGCGGCAAGTCATCGAAAAACGACAAGTCGTAGGGCTGACGGTGACTCGGGCTTGCCACATCCTCGGCATCAGTCGACAGGCCTATTACCAGCAATGTCAGCGTGCTAAGCAGCAAGCCAAGCGGTATCGCGCCATATTGGGGTATATTCAGCATGAGCGCATGTGTCAGCCGCAGTTAGGGACGCGTAAACTTCTGCACCTGCTGAATACCGAAACGGCGTTGAAAATCGGCAGGGATAAGCTCTTTGAGCTGCTTAGAGAACACCGCTTACTGGTTCAGCGACGCAGGGCATATCACAAGACCACGCAGAGCCATCACCGCTTCTGGTGTCATCCAAACCTGCTTAAGCCAAGTGCCGAACACGCACAAGCGACGCGGCCTGAGCAAATCTGGGTAGCCGATATCACGTACTTGCCTGTGAGGCATGGAGAGGCTTACCTAAGCCTGGTGACAGATGCGTATTCACGCAAAATCGTCGGCTATCACGTACACAGCGACCTGAAAGCAGAATCTGTTGTCACGGCTTACAAGAAGGCCTTGAGCGGTTACCAGAGGAATACAGAACTCATCCACCACTCTGATAGAGGCATACAGCACTGTTCGAAGCGGTACCAAGAGGTACACAGAAAGCACGGTGTGCGCTGTTCGATGACTGATGGGTATGACTGCTACCAGAACGCGCTGGCAGAGCGGGTGAATGGGATACTGAAAGGCGAGTATCTGCTAAGAAAACCCGATGATCTAGAACAAGCGGTCGTCATGGTTGATGAGTCGGTGCATCTCTACAATACACGACGGCCTCATATGGCCTTAAAATACAAAACGCCCGATGAGGTACATCGGGCGTTTTTAACCTGAAATAGTGTCAACCTATATCAGGACAAGACAT
>NZ_CAXRBQ010000017.1:0-42287 GCF_964228735.1 Pontibacterium sp.
CAATGTGACCTGTGATCGGCCCAAGCCTTGAATGTGGGATGACATATCAGCGAAACCTTGATGAATTCGCTGACCATTTTACCAACTTAAACCTGTGTAAGCTCCGGGAAGGATTTTGTTAGTTTTCACACAGCCTGTGCCCGCTTCAGTCGGCAGTAACATGCAGTGGAATGTCCGCTTTCCATGAATGCTCAGATTGAACTTGGGCACATTAGTAGATTCTTAAGGTCCGGTATGGTTAAGTGTTCTGCGATACCTGCCCGCAAGCTCCGGCATCGAAGTTAGATCGAATATTATTAGCGGGCTGGTGTTGCAGAAAACCCCATGTACGAAACCGCGGGGTTCGAAGCGCGGATGTGCGATGGTGAAATCGCTATGGGGATTAGGGTATTGCTCCAGTCTATGAGCCCCCAGCTCGTCGAAGAAATGATGAGTATTCGGCACTGTCGTGGCATCGAGTAAGCGGATTCGATCCGGTTACATAACCGATCTCGGCGCCGGCAGCCTTCATTTGGATCTTGAATCTGCGGGATTACAGTATTCGACACGAGTAACGCCCCTGCCACGGAACAACAGTTTAGGGCATGACGTACTTCCAGCAGTTTCACGCGGCTAACCTCGGTGGTCCACGCGGAAGGTGGTGATGCGTAAAGACCTCGATCACGATCATTGGTCCGCCACAGGTCGGGCAGGTAAAAGGGCTTCTCTGATCGGACACGATGGCGTCGGCTGATTCATCAGTTTGAGCTTGTTGCTCTACGCCAAGCAGTCGGCGAGCTTGAGTCAGGTTCTCCGTGCGTCCCCCGTTGGCGAGCAGCCCGTAGTGGCGAATACGGTGAAAACCGTGCGGCAGTACATGGAGCAGGAAGCGGCGTATGAACTCGTCAGTAGCCAGCGTCATGGTTTTGTGTCGCGTGCGCCCCTGTTGTCGGTAGTCCTTCCACTTGAAGGTGACACCGTGCTCATCAAACGCGATAAGGCGGCTGTTAGCGATGGCAACGCGGTGGGTATATCGTGACAAGTAGGCCAGTACGGCTTTTGGTCCCGCAAAGGGGCGTTTAGCATAGACCACCCAGTCCTGTTGATAGGTCGGCTTTAACCACGCGGCAAACGCCGAAGCCTCATTCAGTTCTTGGTGGCACCCGAAAAACCGCAGCGCTCCGGAGTGATAGGCCGAGGTCAGTTGCGTCAGGAACAGCCGTCGGAACAACCGAGATAATACCCTCACCGGTAAAAAGAAACCGGGCTTGCACGCTTGCCAACGGCTCCCTTCCATTGCCAAACCACCACCTGGCACAATGCAGTGCACATGGGGATGGTGGGTTAGCGCAGAGTCCCAAGTATGCAGCACCATGGTCACGCCAATCCGTGCACCCAGATGACGGTTATCGCGGGCAATGGTCAATAGTGTTTCGGCGGCGGCCTTAAATAACACACCGTACACAATCGCTTTATTCTGGTACGCAATGGCGCTGATTGGTGCTGGCAGGGTAAACACAACATGGTAATAATCCACCGGGAGGAGGTCCGCCTGTCGGGCATCCAACCAGCGATGCGCTGCAGAGGTCTGACACTTGGGGCAGTGTCGGTTGCGACAGGAGTTATAAGCGATCTGGACTTGAGCACAGCGTTCACACCGCAAAACATGCCCGCCGAGTTCAGCACTGCGGCAACGCTCGATCGCTGACATCGCTTTCAGCTGACCGAGATTAAGCGTTCCTGCTCTGGCTTTGCGCCAGTCAGGGCCACAGGCACGGAAGATATCCGCAACCTCTAGCGGCAAAGACGCCATGCTCAGTTAAACAGCTACAGCGTTAGGTACTCGAGCGGACCTTTCACGTCTCTTAACGTGCGGTTCGCAACCTGACTGTAGTGTGCTGTAGTTCCGAGTTTGCTGTGCCCCAGCAATACCTGAATAATCCGGATATCGACTTTCTGCTCTAGCAGATGCGTGGCAAAGCTGTGACGTAGTGTGTGCATCGATGCGCGCTTAGTGAGATTGGCCTCTTTGGCAGCGGCATGAAAGATACGACTGATTTGTCGTGCGGTCAGATGGAAAACGGGGTTCTGCCCCGGAAACAGCCAACCATCACACAGCATCAGGTGTTGTGCGTGAGCAATCCGCCACCAATCCCGCAGCAGGTTCAACAATGCGGGAGAGAGCATGGCGAATCGGTCTTTGTTGCCTTTGCCTTGGTCGATCTTCAGAACCATACGCTGGCTATCGATATCGCTGACCTTGAGGGCCGCTACCTCGCTAATACGCAAACCTGCGCCGTAAGCAATAGCCAATACCGTCTTGTTCCTTGGGGTCGAGGCTGCATTGATAAGGCGGGTAACTTCCTCGGGACTGAGGATCGTTGGCAGCTTGCGGGGGGTACGAACAGAGCTCATCAATCGCAGAGCATCTCTGCGATCCAGCGTAACGCTGAACAAGAAGCTCAGTGCCGTGATGGTGGCGTTTATCGTAGTTGCAGAAACGCCGTCGTTGACCATCTGCAACTGAAATCGTCGAAGGTCTTCCGGTGTAGCTGTATGGGGTGAGCGGTTAAGAAAGAGCGAGAGTTTTTTAACGGCGCGGATATAGCTAGCTTGAGTAGCTGGGGCCAGCTTGCGCAGGTGCATATCTTCGATAAAGCGCTGGCGTAACGGACTAATAGTAGTGATAGGAATGGCCATGATATTGCTCCTCTCAAGAAGCAGAGGGAAATACCCTCCGCTCCCCGTAGGACAATGGCCGTATAAATCATGCTGACTTAGAAGAGCGTACTCGGTGTTGCAGGCAGCGCCCACTACCGCGCGAGCGGTTTAGTACTTGGGCCAAGAACGGTGGTTTTACATTGATTCCCCAGTGACCTGAATCCATATTGCTCAGAAAAATGGCATCTCGAGTGTATGACAGTACAATGTTTGGGCAAAAGTACACGAGTTATGAACCTAATGAGCCCAGCGCCTAACACTTCGCTTCAGTTTGCTCCGGCCTCCGGTCTGCACCAGGCCTCATTGCCAGGGCGCTACTTAGTTTCGCGTTAGCCATGAAATTTATTATCAGGCAGGTTAAAGAGCTTGACCGATCGCTGATCGCACTGTTTTATCGCTATGGCCATATGCTCCATCGCGTATCTATCGGTGTCCTGTTTATTTGGTTCGGCTTGCTCAAGCCATTTGGTCATAAGACCACGACCTCAATTCTGGCGCATACCATCTACTGGGGCGACCCGGAAAGCATGGTGCTGATACTTGGATGGTGGGAAGTTACGATAGGAGTTTGCCTACTTTTTCGGCCTCTTGTTCGTGTTGCCCTACTGCTGCTGCTAATCCGCCTACCAGGCGTAATCCTCACGTTTGTACTAAATCCCGAGATATGTTTTTACTCGTTCCCATTCTCCCCCACGCCGGAAGGCCAGTACTTAATCAAAGACCTGGCGATATTCATTGCGACGCTTGCCATAGCGGGCTCATCGCATCTCCACGATAAACCTAATCAGTATCACTAATCCGACGGAGCAGCCGATGGCGGCGTAGTCGCAACAATGGTCGTTATCAGGAAATGGTGGGCGGCAGCAAAGTGTTGGCTGTAGCCGCTCAACATCGCTCCGTCAGCACCATACAAACGTCTGCAAAGGGCCAGCAACGGTGGTTAAGCTAACACTCCCTCAGTGGCTGCTTAGGAGCAGGAGCTGCCGCCCATGATCAGCCGCCGTTAACTATTCGCCAAGTAGTTAAAACATAGATAAATCGAGTTGCTTTAGCATCTAATTGTTCACCTCTCTAAGAGGCTCTGACGGGCAACAAAAGGCATTAAAAATTAGATAAAAATGCATAATATTAGATAAAAGCCTTACAGGCCTCGTTCTATAAGGCTTTTCTAAGTTTTCTATCTAATTTTTAGTTAGATGTACTTTTTTATGCGTGCTTACCAGCGTTGAACAACCTGAGGTTGGGTGTTAATTCAGCTCCAGTGGCAGCGCTTGCTGCGATTGAGCGCGCAGGCGTTCGTTGAGTTCGGTGGTCACTTCAATAAACGTGTCTTCGGTGACCGGTCTGCTGAAGAAGTAACCCTGGGCAAAATCACAGCCACTGTGTTCCAGGAATGCCAGCTGTGCTTCATTTTCCACACCCTCTGCAATGACCCGGTAACCCAGGTTATGGGACAGGCTGATAATCGCCTGGGAGATCTGGCGGTCGTTTTCGTCTTCGGCGATATCGTTCACGAAGGAGCGGTCAATCTTGATGATATCCAGTGGCAACCGCTTCATGTAACTCATGGAGGAGTAACCGACCCCGAAATCGTCCACCGAGATCAGGTGTCCGGCTCTTTTAAGCGCATCCAGGTGTTTGATGCTGTGTTCGGTCTGATCCATCAGATAACGCTCGGTGATCTCAATCTCGATTGCGCGTGCATCCAGGCCTTCTTCAGCGAGAATCGACTGGATGGTGTGGGTCAGGTCGCCTTTCTTAAACTGGACGCTGGAGACATTGATCGCTACCGATTTCAGGATCAACCCCTGGGTCATCCAGTTCTTGTACGCCTTGCACGCTTCACGTACCACCCAGATACCGATCTCGTTGATCAGGCCGTTCTCCTCGGCGATCGGGATGAAGTACTCCGGTGAAACAAAGCCAAGGTCCGGGTGCTGCCAACGGATAAGCGCTTCGGCATGGCTTACTTCCATGGTGCGCAGGTTTATGATCGGTTGGAACACCAGATGGAACTGGTCCAGTTGCATCGCTTCGCGCAGGGCGGATTCGGTTGCCAGGCGTTTTTCGGTCTCTTCAGAGAGTGCGCGGGTGTAGTAGCGGAAGCGGTTTCGGCCCAGCTCCTTAGCCTGATACATGGCATTGTCGGCGTTTTTGATCAGGCTGTGCATATTGTCGGCGTCTTCCGGATAGAAGGCGATACCGATACTGGCGCTGATATTCAGGTGGAAGCCTGCCACATCCATCGGTTCTTGCAGGGTGTCGATGATGTTCTGGGCGACCTTGCCGGGCGTGTTGTTGTCTTCCAGGGATTCCAGCAGGATCACAAACTCGTCGCCGCCGAGGCGGACCAGGGTATCGGAGTTGCGCAGTTGGGATTTCACCCGATTGGCAACCTCTTTCAAGAGTTCGTCACCAATGTGGTGGCCAAGGGAGTCGTTGATGTACTTAAAGCGGTCCAGGTCCAGGAACAGTACCGCCAGTTTGGATTCCTGACGTTGGGCAAGCTGAATGGCGTGCTCCAGATTCTCCAGCAACTGGGAGCGGTTGGGCAGGCCGGTCAATAGATCGTGGAACGCCATATGACGCGCCGCTTCGGTCTGCTTCTCAAGCTGCAGGTTGATCTGCGCCAGCTCCTTGTTCTTGAGGCTGATCTCGTTGCGATAGCGCACCATCTGGCGGAAGCGCAGGCCAAGAATCAGCAGGATCAGGGCAAAGGCAGACAGTACCTTCCAGAGCAGGTCATAGCTTATCGCTTCTTCGTAACGTACCGCGATCCAGTTGTTGCTGATCTGCTGATGCATAGACGCGGGAGTATGGGCGATCAGTTTGTTGAATATCGACGCCAATAGCGGCTCGTCGTTACGTACGCCCAGGGAGACGTTCCAGTTGTATTCGAACTTACCGCTGATCTTCAGCTCGCCGTAATAATAGCGCTGGATGTGGTAGCTGAGATTGTGGAGGCTATCCAGTAGGCCAAGCAGTTTGCCCTGATGGACCATCTCCAGCCCCTGCTGAATATTGTCCACTTCCACCAGTTCAATGTCCGGATGGTGTTGGCGAATCAGGTCGCCGGGGGAATAACCTTTGACGATCCCGATACGCTGACCGCTGATCTCTTTGAAGTTCGAGTAAAACCACGCACTTTCTATTGTTGCCAGCGCCAGCACCGGTTCTACGTAGGCGGCAGTAAAACTCAGGTAACTGCGTCGTTCCTGACGGTTGCTGATCATCGGCAGGATGTCACAGCGGCGCGCCTCAGCAAACTGCAGCGACTCCGTCCAGGAACGGGTCTTAACCAGATTGAATGGAACATTGAGCTTGTCGGAGAAATACTTCAGATAATCGGCAGACATGCCGCTGTGTTTGCCGTCCACTAAGCCTTCATAAGGCATCCAGTTGGGATCGATACAGACGTGTATCTGCTCCTTCTCTTTCAGGTACGCTTTTTCCTGGTCACTCAGCTCCAGTGAGGTGTCCTGCAGGGCGGCCAGGCTGTCCATTCCGGCCCAATTGGCCACGATGGCGTTACGGGTGGGTTCTTCAATGCTGTCGAGGGCTTTCTGCAGGATGTCACGCAGGATCGGCATATCCTTGCGCGTGGCCATATGCATATCGTTGATGGCCATCTTCATCGGAAAGGCAGCGGCTAAGCCTGACAGCGAATTCTTCAGCAGGTAGTAGTTGATCAGGGGCGCCGTACTGATCACCACATCCGCACGGTTGGTGATCACCGAATCCACGGCTTCATCGAAGTCTCTGACCTCTTTGATGCGGATTTCCGGGTGTTTTCGCTCCAGTTTCTTGATCATCGAGAAACCAGCGGGGATGGCGACGGTTTTACCGTACAGATCCTCGATCTTCTTGATGGAACGCACATTGCTGCGGGTAAAGGCAAAACTGCGCAGCTGAAGATAGGAGCGGGTAAAGTGAAACTTCCGCGCACGATCTTTGGACCAGGACAGGATCGGCAGAATATCCAGCTGTTTGTTGTCCAGCATCGCTTTCAGTTCGGCCCAGGTATAGCCGGTGACCACTTTAAACTTGATGCCGGTGCGTTGTTCAATCAGCTTCAGGTAGTCGGTGACCATCCCGTTGTGCTTGCCGTTCTCGACATAGTCGAACGGTGGCCAGTCCATCTCGCCCCCCACGATGATCTCGGGATGGGTCTCGATGAAATGCTGCTCTTCCGGGGTGAATTGGATAGTTGAGGATGTGTTTGCAAGTGCGACGGTGGGCAATAAGCAAAACAGGACAACCAGCAATGAGGAAGCAATGCGTTTTACTACGGACAACAACAGCACAGCTCCTCTCGTTCGTTCCTTGTTGAAATGGTCATTCAATAAGTGGTTATTATTAATATCACATTTGAGCCGATGCAAGGGTATTGCCCGGCTTCCTTGATGTCTGTCACCCCGGGTAAGGGTTTACGACTAGTTGGAGACGCTGTTCTCCAGATCGGTGCGTTTTTCTTCATCCTGTCTGAAGTCTGCACACAAACGATTACGACCTTGTTTCTTGGCCTGATAGAGCAAGCTGTCGGCACGGGAGAACAACTCCTCGGCAGACTCGTTCAGGCGCACCTCAATCACACCCATCGAGACTGTAATCGGTACCGGCACGCCTTTAAAGTTAAACGGGCTGGCGGCGATCGCTGCGCGCAGTTTGTCCAATACGCGGGCGGCTTCTTCGCCCGGGGTGGACGGCATCAGGATAATAAATTCCTCACCGCCATAACGGGCCACAAAATCGCTGTTACGCAGGCTATCGAGAAAGACCGAAGCCATCAGGCGCAGGGCTTTGTCGCCGGCCAGATGTCCGTAGGTATCGTTCACTTTCTTGAAGTGGTCGATGTCACACACGGCCAATGCCAGCGGGCGCTCGTACTTGTGCAGCTTCTCCAGCTCCTGGTCCAGCCGTTCGTTGTAGCCGAAGCGGTTGGGTAGCTTGGTGAGTGGATCGATACGGGAACGCAGGCGTTCCTCCTCTACCCGGGCCATGGTCTGTTGTGCTTCAGCTTCTACCGTTTTGAGCTGGTCGGTGAGGCGCTTGTGGCGCAGTTCCGCTTCTCTTTGACGGCGTTGTTCCGCTTCACGAATACCGTTGACCGCTGACTGGATACGGTTCACCTGGGTGCTGACCATCTCCTTCAACTGACCCAGGCTGGCGGCGCGTTTGGTTACCGCCTTGATGTTATTGACCTCGGCCTGCATCTCTTCGTTGAGCTGCATCTGGGTATCGCTGGAGTGCTGCTGACTCTCGTGACTGCGGATCAGTGCATCCTGCATATCCGCCAGCTGACGGCTGACGTCCAGCAGGTAACGTTCAAACTCATCGTTCAGTGTGCGGCTGCACTCGCTGACCAGCTGCACGGTTTTGTGCATCACCGTGGGCAGGTTGTCGAGCGAGAAACCCTGCTCCAGCTGCTGAAGCAGCTTTTCTGCCCGCGCCCGGTTCTGGCCGGACAGGTGCAAACCATCGATCAGCTCGAGCAGATCGCCGGCAATGTGGTGCAGGATCAGCTGGGTGTCTTCCTGAATCTGTGCCGGTGTGGCCTGCTGGCTGATCTCCTGCAGGTTATCCAGAATATCGGACTGCAGGCGCAGGATATTGGCGAAGATCGAAGGAACATCGTAGTAATTGTGCACCGCTTCCTGGCTCAGGTTGCGGGCTACCTCCAGCGAGTTCAGGGTCTGCTCGTGGTTGGTCAGTGCCTTGAGTTCACTGATCCAGCGGCGCACTGCCAGCACAATTTCTTCTGCGGTTTTGTTCTTGCGATTGAGGTTGTTGCGCAGGGATTTATCCAGCTGCTTGCTGATCTTCTTCAGCGTGCTGGTCTGTTCTTCATTCAATGCCGAGAACAGGTTATCCAGGTTTTTATCCAGCTGGCTATCGAGACCTTGCAGGCAGAGTGCGAGTTGGCGGGTGATCTGCAGGGTAACCTGCAGCTGTGCGTCGCGTGCCTTGTCCTGTTTATCGCGCAGTTTTTCCTGGGCCTGAAAGTCCGACTTCAAGGCGCGATACTTTTGCTTCCAGTTCTCTTGATCCGAAGTCACGGTGTTTCCTTCACTTGGCTTTCAGGATATTCAGACAGGAGTAGTAGGTGTTTAGTGACCACATTATAACGGCCGTTTGAACTAAATCTTTAGTCGAGGCGCTTTCCGTAGAGAAAATAACTGTAAACAAACTGTGCTAATGCCGTCCGAAGAGATTGTGAAAATCGTACGGTGTCAGATCGGTGATTTTGATAGAGGCTTTGCGACAAACGCTGGGGTCTTCGTACCCCACCTTTACAGACACTCGAATGGGGAGGCAGCACTAGTTATCGCATAGTTGTCTCCCAGGTGTTGTAACTTGTAGGGATAAAAAAGGGATACAATTCCCTCATTCAGAGTCATATCCGACTCAGTCAGATCGTTGCAACGTTTACCCCATGACACAAACACCATTCACCGAAGCAGAGATTCAGCAAGCCATTGAGCGCGGTACCCGTCGCTACTTTGACCAGTGCCGTGAAGCACTCCCGGGTTTTATCGATCGCCACTTCCGCTATCCGGGGGCAATCCAGACCAATCGCGTGGCTATTGGCTGGGATATGCTGCGTGCGCCGATTAACCTGTTTTGGGCACCGCTCTATGCGTTGGTGAGCATTCTGAGGTTTGTGCTTGGACGGATCGGAGGGATGCAGTCGCTGGTTGGTCTGCTACAGCGTTTCCCGACCGGGTTCACTACACAGGTGCAGTCGAATATATCGCAGTTAGTACTTACTGATCTGCTGCATCAGGATAACCCTGAGCGGTCGCTGCAATACTATATCGTGGCTGAGCTTCAGCAGCTCTATGAGCAGCACGAACATACCGAACTGGATAGCGAACGTTTTCATGCCCTCACCGAGCCGGTAATCGAGGAAGCACTGACCCAATACCGGGTCACACGTACCGCATCGGCAGATATCACCAACACCCTGTCTTGCACCGTACTGGGGGCTTTTGCCTTCCAGAAATTTACCCCGGGGGGTATCGGCATTGCGCTGATGTTTACCTCGATCATCAGCACTAAGCTGGCGGCGCAGGATTTTATCTTTGGGGAAGCGCTGGGCGAGGTCTATTACGGCATGTTTCCTCCGGAACCCACATTGGGCCTGACGCTGGGTGTCTCGGCGGGCGTACTGGCAACGCTGGCGGCCTTTGCCGCGCTTTCGGGCATTATCTCCGATCCGATACAGGCCGCGTTGGGCTTGCACCGCTACCGCCTGCAGAAAATGCTGAACCACATGGAGCAGGATTTTCTGGAGCGTTCGGGAAACAGCTTCCGGCCCAAAGATCAGTATGTGGCGCGGATCCTGGAAACCTTCGATCTGATCAAATCGGGACTGCTGTAGAAAAAGTGATCTGCCTGGGGAGGAAGGGCGTAACGGAAGGTGCATTCCTTATGTCTGTCTTATTTTCTCCCCAAGCTTACCCCGCTGCAGTGCAGCGGGGTTCTTTTATTCAGGGCTGATTAACTTGGTTTCAACCGCTTCTAGTACGACTGCCGCAGCGCGGGGCAAGCCCGACTGATAGGGGTGCAGAGCAAAGATCGGCACCGCCTCCAACTGATAGTCCGGCAGTACTTCAACCAACCCATGGGATTGGCTGGTCAGCAGAAAGTCCGGTATCAGGCCGATACCCGCACCGGATTCCAGCATTGCCAGTGTGGTGTAGACCGAATCCACCGTGCAGGCCGGAGTAAACTCCAACACTTGTGATGAATCACCGGTTTTATGTCTCAGCTCATGATGGATCTGTTTACCCTGCCAGCGGTTGGCGATATAGCGCATCGTGCTGGGTTCAGTGCCTTTCACATAGGTGTTGTGTCCACACAGAATATCCCGGAACGTGCCGATTCTGCGCTGCCGGTAATTGCTCTCCGGCGAATGTCCTACACGGATCGCCAGATCGATCCCTTCCTGCATCAGGTTCTGTTGTTCATCACTGGCGATCAGTTCCGGTTCGATGCTGGGATAACGCTGCATCAGCTCACCGATTACCGGGGCGATCAGCGGACCCATCAGCGCGTGCGGGGCGGTGATTCGGATCTTACCCGCAGGTTCTGACTGGGTGCGTTGGGCTTCCTCCCAGGCATCCTGTGCCAACTGATTAAGTTGCTGGCACTTGGCGTAGAAGGCTTCACCGGCGGGGGTGAGAATCTGGCGGCGGGTGGTGCGTTTGAGCAGCGGTACACCGAGATCGGTTTCCAGGGTTTTCAGGTGCTGGCTGACCACCGACTTGGACAGCTCCAGGGCTTCAGCGGCCGCGCTGATTGAGCCGCTTTCAACGATGCGGGCGAAAACCGACATATGGCGCAGATTGTTCATGCGTATTGTCCGTATTAATCGAACAGTGGTTTTTATTGGCTTTGTTTTTCGATCATACCCCCAACGCTATATTTATCCCATCAACGATTTACGGACAGGGGATCACCATGACCGACACCAATACAGTTCTCGAAGCTTCCAAAGCCGCCATCGCACGCTGGCAGCAGGCGTTTAACAATCAGGATGCAGCGGGCTGTGCCGCCCAGTATGAAAAAGGCGCGGTGATGCACGCCCGTCCATTTGGCACTTTTACCGGACGTGAGGAGATCCAGGCGTTCTGGCAGAAGATCATCGATGATGGTTTTCACGGCGTGGAGTACAGCGATGTAACCTGGACCCCGGAAGGGGAAGACGGCTATATCCTGAGTGCCAAGTGGACCATGAATAAAGCCTTTGGCGTGGTACACCGTGAGCACTGGCTAATGCAGGCCGACGGCACCGCCAAGCTGCATGCGGATGACTTTGAAGTGCAGGGTGAGCGCTAAATCGAAGCTATTGGAAAGGGCTGCTCAATCACAAGCAGCCCTGACCTTAAATCACTGTGAGGCGATGATCAGCCCAACGCAGGTTTCGCAATTGCCTGACCCGCGTTATCCGGCACCGGCAGTGTATTTTGTGACTGCGCCAGCGTTGCAATCGCCTCAGCAACCTCTTCCGGCCATGCCGCTGCCCGGCGCGCGGCCATATCCACGCCCAGCATCAGACATTCCAGCTCAACCAGCACGGTACCGTCGTTGGCATCCAGCAGACGGTGGAACATACGCAGTCGCTTCTCATCAAACGCCAGCACCTGAGACTGGGCGAATACCGCCTGTCCTTCATGGCCTTCGGCACGGTAATACAGGTTGTTCTGCACCGTAAACGCGCTGAAGTTCAGTTGCTCACGACCGGCCGCATCCAGCTTGATCGCATCCAGAATCGTATCGGTCGCCAACGAAAGCATCACCAGTGCGTGACCTTCGTTCAGGTGACCGTTGTAGTCGCAGGATTCGGCCTTGATCTCGCCGTAGTGGGTAAGCAGGTAACCGATTTCGTCGCGGGAAGAGGTGACCGAGTAGTTCATGCGGGTGTCCTTATTATTTTGATAATTCTGATGCAGTAAGTCGGCTGATAACCTTAGGGTTAACCCGCATTCTACGTCAACATGCACGTTGGCGTCTTTCCCTGAGTGCGACACTTTTCGTCGCATTTAACCTAAGCTTCAGACTGAACAAATAGGGTGAAGAGGAATCAGGGAGCCTATCAGGAGCGAGCCTATGTTAAAGCCTCAGGTAACGCATTTCTTCGACGAAGAGACCGGTTCACTCAGCTACATTGTGGTTGATCCGGCGAGTAATGCCTGCGCCATTATCGATCCGGTGCTGGGGTTTGATCCGGTGGCTGCGCGCACAGTCCACCACACCACCGATCGCATTATCGACTTTATTCAACGTCAGCACCTGCACGTGCACTGGATCCTGGATACCCATGTACACGCTGACCACGTCAGCGCTGCCGCTTACCTGCACGAAAAGTTGGGTGGGCAGATGGGGATCGGTAGCCGGGTAACTGAGGTACAGAAAACCTTCGCCGGATTCTTTCACTTGGACGGTGGTTTCAGCTGCGACGGCCGCCAGTTTCAACGGTTATTTGAGGATGGCGAACACTTCCGGATCGGTAACCTGGACGCACAAGTAATCCATACCCCTGGCCATACACCCGCCTGTGTTTGTTACCTGATTGGCGATGCGCTGTTTGTGGGTGACACCCTATTTATGCCGGATCTGGGCACCGCACGCTGTGACTTCCCCGGTGGAGATGCCGCGACGCTCTATGACTCGATCCAGCGTATCTATCAACTGCCGGACGACACCCGTATCTACGTCTGTCATGACTACCCCGGTGATGGACGGGAGCACTACTGTTTTGAGACCAGCGTGTTGGAGCAGAAAAGCCTCAACCAGCACCTGCGTGCCGAAACTGCCCAAGATGAATTTGTGACTGTGCGTGAAACACGGGACAAAACCCTGGACCTGCCCAGGCTAATGCTGCCCGCGGTGCAACTGAATATCCGCGGTGGTCGCTTGCCCGAGTCAGAAGAGAACGGGGTGAGTTATCTGAAAATCCCGCTTAACCGCTTTTGAGGAGAGGGGAGATGATTAGGTATCTGCGCACTCTGATCTTCTCCACGCTAATACCGCTGATGCTGATTGGATGTACCGATGCGATCGTTAACCACTTTGCCTTCTTTCCCATGCGCTTCAGCGCCGGTGACTACAGCCTGGTGGGCAGCGATATAAGGGATGTGGCATTTACAACGGAGGATAAAATCCGCTTGCACGGGTTTTACGTGCCAAACCGCGAGAGCGACAAGTTGGTGCTGTTCTTTCACGGTAATGCCGGTCATGCACTGCATCGTCTAAGTGACGCCCGGCAACTGGCAGATACCGGCGTCAACGTCCTGCTGGTGGGCTATCGTGGATATGGCCGTAGCGAAGGCAAGCCCAGCGAACATGGCATCTATGCCGACGGAAAAGCTGCGCTGCAATACGCCACCGATAAGCTGAAGTTTGATCCGCAGAACATCTTTATCCTCGGCCGCTCACTCGGCACCACCGTAGCGATCGATCTGGCGCAGGATCGTAAATTGGCTGGCTTGATCCTGATCAGCACCTTCACCAGCGCCCACGAGGTGATGAGTTCGGCTGGAATGGGCTGGCTGCGCTGGTTTGTGGATAGACGTCCCTTTGATCAGGCCGCCAAACTGGATCGGATTGATCTGCCCGCATTGTTTGTCCACGGCGAACGGGATCGGGAGATACCGTACCGGCTGGGAGCTAAGCTTTATCAACTCTATCCGTCAGACTTCAAAAGCATGCTGAGTGTATCGGGTGCCGGGCATAACGACCTGTTTGCGAAGCATGGCGATGCGATCTGGTTGCGGGTCGCTGCGTTTATTGAGGCGCCAGAAGCTAGGGCGGGGCAGGAAGAACGCTGGTGATAGAGATTGGCGGCCTGCCTATTCTGCGTTCTTCCGGTACTCATTCGGTGTGATATCCAGCAACCTGCGGAACATGGCGATAAACGCCGAAGCCGTGCTGTAACCCAGATCCAGCGCCACGTTCTCCACCGTCATTCCCGCCTGCAGCATCGGCATCGCCCGCACGACTTTCAGACGCTGGCGCCACTCACTTAACGGCATACCCAGATCCCGCAGTGCTTTCCGCGCCAGGGTGCGCTCGGTGGTGCCGAAGCGTTCCGCCAGCTGCCGTACCGAGCAGTTGTCGCCGGGGTGATCTTCCAGGTAAGCGAGCGCTTTCGATAGAGCCGGATCATCTGAGGTGGGCAGATAGCTGCCCGCGCAGGGCGCTACCGCCAGTTGATCCACAATCACCTCCAGTAACCGTGCCTCTTCCGTTGCGTAGGGTGATTGAGGCGACTGTAAGCAACAATGGTTCAGCATTGCCCTAACCATGGCGTTGATGGTGAGGGCGCAGGTGACTTTGGGTAGAGCCTTCGCTGCGGCAACGGCGGGATCGATATAGAGCGAGCAATGTATAGAGGCGTGGCGGTTGAGGCCCTTGTGCTCGGTTTCCGGTGGCAACCACAGGCCGTAATTGGGTGGAACCCGGAACAGCGATCCCTCCGCCTGAAGCTCCAATACCCCGCTGAATGAATACACAAACTCGCCCCAACGGTGGCTGTGCGGTGGGTAAATCGTATCGCACGGCATCTTGCGGGTCAGATAAAACACCGGCTCGGGCAACTGCTCGAAGACGATGGGCTTGTAGATAAACGGTGTCTCGCTCATGAATTGCTGGCTGATCTGCACTATCGTTTGTCTGTTTGTAGCTATATCAATCACTACAGACAAAACCATAATCCTCATCAGAACACTGAATTACAGGAGGCGTTATGGGAACGCGACAACCGTTAGATCTGTTTGCCATTGGTACGATGACCATCTTCTGCATGGTGATGGCTTCGCAGCAGGTCATGCTGAAAGCGGTGGCAGAGGACCTTGCGCCTGTCTTTCAGATCGCTCTGCGCTCTGGTATCGCCGCCGCTTTGTTGATCGGCTTGATTCTGTTACAGCGACACCGGATGCCGCTGGCTCCGGAAAACCGGATACCGGCGCTGCTGATCGGTGTGTTGTTCACCCTGGAGTTTCTGCTGGTGGGCGAGGCGCTGAATAAGACCTCCGCCGGGCATGCGACTGTGTTTCTCTACACTTCGCCGATCTTCGCCGCCATCGGTTTGCACCTGAAGATCCCTAACGAACGCATGAGTCGCTTGCAGTGGCTGGGTATTCTGCTGGCGTTTGCAGGTATCGTTCTGGCCTTTTTGGGTGGGGATTCGACCGAAGCACTCAGCAGTGACGTGCTGTTGGGGGACTTCCTCGCGCTATTGGCAGGTGCCGCTTGGGGACTCACCACTGTGGTTGTACGTGCCACCGGATTGAGTGCCTTACCTGCAAGACAGACATTGTTGTACCAACTGGTGGTGGCGTTTGTGCTGCTATCGCTCTGGGCCTATATGACCGGTCAGGCAGATGTGAATCCAACCCCTGAGGCTATGGGTAGCCTCGCGTTCCACGGCATCGTAGTCTCTTTTATCGCCTTCCTGGTCTGGTTCTGGCTGCTCACCAAATACAAAGCGTCCCAACTGGGTATCCTCTCCTTTATGACCCCGGTGTTTGGTGTACTGCTGGGCAACTGGCTGCTGGGCGAGCGTATCGAAGCCAACTTTATCGTCGGCTCTGCGTTGATTATCGGTGGCATCCTGCTGGTGAGTAGTCATGGCTGGCTTAGTAAGCGGCGAGAGAGGACGGGCAAACCTGCCTGAATGAAGGCAAGGATGGAGACTTATGCCATCAGTAGTTTCGGTGCAATACGCCTCGCTTTTGCCCCCTACTTGCTGATTAATTGGCCACAGTTTGTGGTGTTATCGATTGAACTGTAGTGGGGCGTCCATACTGCTATGGAGTACACGCACAACAACGAGTATATTCGCAGTTTGCTTGAAGAAAAGGGTATGGCTTTTGAAGGGGAAGCTCTTCAGCCCTGGTACGATATTTTCTTTATTAATACCTAGATGTGGATTACGGCAGAGCGTTTCGACCGTATCAATGAGTTGATCCAGGTAGAGATGAGCCTGCTCCGTACCCCAACGTTCTGTGGTGTAGTCAGTGATCATCTCCAGTTCTCTTTCAGCTTCATCCGTATAGCTCCTCTTATTGGAAAAGAGCCGAGCATCACTTAATCCGTTTTCTTAACCTTGCAATTACTTCGGCACCATCTTGTACGCGGCCAGCATCGAGATCATCCAGACCCTTCTGAATCTCCTGACGTAAGCGCGCTTCCCGAAGGGCTTCCAGCTCTTCGTATTCAGCAACTGACATCACAACTGCGACGGGCTTACCGTTCTTGTTGATGCCAACAGGCGCTTGCTGCGCCTTCATCAAAAGCTCTCCAAACTCGCGTTTAGCTTCACTGGCGTTAAGTGTTTCCATAGAAATTGCCCAAATTGATCAAAATAATCACTTTGATCATTATGGCATATGCTCTGAGCGTTGTACGCTTTGGATAGCTTCTGGAAGCGTTGTTCAGATCAAGACATAGGTAGAATCCCGCCTGCAATTACTTGCACCAACAACGAACACGTAGCAAACTGCTGTTCAATAACCGGCCGGAGTACGCTGGGTAAGGATTGGATACAGGGTTTGTACGATGCATTGGACGCGTTTCTTCGTTTTACTTCTACTGGTCTCAGCACCATTGCACGCGGGCAATGTGATCGCCCGGGCGTACAGCTCCTTTATCCATGACCTTGCCTACAGCGTCACCTCAACCCAGCGTGATATGTTGGGTGTCGAGCTTGAATCCAAGCATGTGACCTACGACGACCAGCCGGTCACGTTTCAGTACCAGCTTTGGCGCTTACGTAAAGACTCCGTCTGTGCCCAGCTCAAACATAATCTGCTGGAATACTCCAAATGCACCCGTGCCGCTCGCGCACTGTTCACCGAAACCTGCCGTCACCTGACCAATAATTCCAGTGACCACTGGAAACATCAGAAACAGAAGAACCTCTACTGCGCCGCATCCGTGGAGTTTAAGCCTGTGGTTGCGGAAGTAAGGCAATCAACTGCAGCTGATGATCAGGAACTGAAAAGGCGACAGCAGTGTTCGGTGCTAAGGATTCAAGCGATGAGTAGTCGAGATCCGAGGACTATTCAGATGCGGGACGAGGTTTGTGGTGGGTGATTGCGAAATATTGAACTCCATTTATGAATAACAATAGAAGGCATGAATATGAGTAACGGGCTTCAGAAAATAACATACTCTGGTGAGTCGGGTTCGTCTGACATAAGAACATTCGTCGAGGGTGATGTTTTATATATATCTTTGAAAGATGTAATGGTTACCTTAAACAGAGAGAATGAGCTTCTTGATGATAAACATATCCCGAAATCCATGTTAGGGATTATCAGGAGACAACTCGATGTTCTGGATGAGGACGAGCACGTATTAGTTCATGAGGGTGGTGGTCAAGAAGTTTATATAACTCAGCCTGGACTGTACCGAGTCCTATCAGGTGACAGCAGTAAAGCAGGTAAAAAATTTCAAAAGTGGTTGTTTCACGAGGTTGTTCCTTCTATTACTAGATTCGGAATGTACCCGCCGCCAGCGGCTTCAAAAGGATCTGTGCTTTCTCAGATGGCCGAATTACTGGCTCAAAACTCAAGAGCTTTGGCTGATACAATTGTTAAGCAAGAGCAGCTTGAACAAGATGTAAATAATGTGATCGAAGAGGTTGGTAATGTAAAGGATCGCGTTGAACGTTTAGAAAAGTCAGGTTCCGAGCAAAGCTCCTTAATCACTGTGCGAGAAAGGCTGGATTTTTTGGGTATAAACTTCACCAAAGAAAAAGAGCGTGAGGTCATAGCGTGGTGTGAAAATATTAGCTTTTCAAAAGTAAGACCCCATCAAAGTTGCCCGTCAGGGGATAGATTCGGATCGAGGTTTAGCTTGCAAACAATAGATGAAGCGACCGCTTTGATAAAGCAATCTGATCGTTAAGGCCGTATTTTTTATGTTGGAAGTTGATTGAGATGGAATTCTGATGGGTAGTGTGGAAGATCAAAAGCAAGACTCAAAAATTCATGTAATTACAGATGAGGATATTAATAAGCATGGTAAATCCAAACCATTTACTGAAAGTTGGACTTTTAAAGTAATATTTAGCGTGGGGACGAGTGTTGTTGCAGCTCTGCTTCTCTTGGTGCCTACAATATATGTGAACTTTGATAGTTTTCAGAAGATACCCTCTAATATAGAAAATATAGCTACATCTCTAGATGGTATCGGTAAGTCTTATGCCGCAATTAACGAAAGAATGAACAAGGTAGAGGAAACGCATCGTAATGTTTACTATGGTGTGGATGGAGATCTAGCGGCAGGAATCTTGTTCAAGAAGGATATAGGATACTCTCTTGCTATGGATGAAGCTCTTCTAGTAGTTAGGAGTAACTCGCAGTTGCTAAACTCCGAAGCTATTTCTTCTATAGATGACCTTAAGAATATGCGTGGAAAGTTTATTTTACTTCAGGGCGAAGAAAAGGGAGTTCAGACAATGCTTAGGGTTTTTATTGCTAAAACTACTACTAACAAAAAAGATGTTAGGCAGGGTGTTGATCTTTTTATTGGCGAGGAGACAGCAAAGCTTCTGGTTAACAACCCTTCAGTTGGTAAAGTCCGATTGAAGTTTAAAATTATGCAGGATGGTTAGCTCTATTTATTTGGTGTGCACAGGGATGGTATTTGCCTGACGGGACTAAGCTTGGCACGTACTTCATACCCCTTCTACGCCGCCGAGCACTGCAGCAATCTATCGAATAAACGCGAGGACTGTTTGAGGCCGGAGGCCGAGTTCCGCAGCGTCGATTGATTGTGAAGCGCGCAGGGAACCGGACGAAGTCCGGCAAGTAGTAGGGGCGCGGGGGATCGTTAAGGGGAACGCGTGTTCCCCTTGACCATGGATTCATGGAAGACCCTCGATACCCAAATCAACGCGGAGCATGGAAACGAGTCGGTAATCTAAATATCGAGGTTTGTCGCGCTCGGAGCGCGCTGCTACAGGAAGACCGTGGGTATGTCGCGGTCGGCACCCAAAGGGCATAAAAGACCGCTGCTACAAAGCCTGATCGCTAGACACAACAAAGCCCGCTATTACGCGGGCTTTTTCAATTCAGGGCGTAAGGTCAAAAACCTTACAGCGCCTCAATTTTCGCATACTGCTCAGCCAGCTTGTCGTAAGAGGACTGGGCATCTGCCAGTTTCTCACGCTCTTTGGCAATGACGTCTTCCGGCGCGTTTGCCACAAAACGTTCGTTGCTCAGCTTGCCTTCGAAGCGACCGATCTCTTTCTTCAGCTTGTCCAGGGACTTCTGCAGACGGGCCAGTTCGGCGTCTTTGTCGATCAGGCCTGCCATCGGTACCAGAACTTCCATCTCACCGGCCAACTGAGTCGCAGACATTGGTGCTTCGTCGCCTTCGTTCAGCCAGGTGATGGAACCCAGGGACGCCAGCTTGGACAGGAACACTTCGTTGCGCTCCAGACGGGCTTTGTCGCCGGCGCTGCCGTTCTTGAACAGTACGTCCAGGTCCTTCGCCGGGGAGATACCCATTTCACCACGGATGTTGCGGATACCAGTGATGATCGCCTGCAGCCACTCAACTTCCGCTTCTGCGTCTGTATCGTGCTTGGACGCATCTGCTTCCGGGTAGGCCTGCAGCATGATGGTGTCACCTTCAACACCTGCCAGTTCCTTGATGGACTGCCAGATCTCTTCGGTGATGTACGGCATGATTGGGTGCAGCAGACGCATGATCGCTTCCAGTACGCGCACCAGGGTGCGACGGGTGCCGCGCTTGGCTTCAGCGGACGCGTTGTCGTCCCACAGTACCGGCTTGGACAGCTCCAGGTACCATGCGCAGTAGTCGTTCCATACGAAGTCGTACAGGGCCTGGGATGCCATATCGAAGCGGTATTCTTCGAAGTGCTTGTTCACCGTGGTCTGTACGCTCTGCAGCTTGCTCTCGATCCAGCGATCCGCCAGAGACAGCTCTACGTCACCGCCGTTCTGACCGCAGTCTTCACCGTCGGTGTTCATCTGCACGTAACGGGCGGCGTTCCAGATCTTGTTACAGAAGTTACGGTAACCTTCCAGACGCTTCATGTCCCAGTTGATGTCACGGCCGGTGGAGGCCAGTGCTGCCAGGGTGAAACGCAGGGCGTCGGTACCGTGTGCGGCAATCCCTTCCGGGAACTCTTTTTCGGTACGCTTGCCGATCTTCGCTGCCAGCTGCGGCTGCATCATGTTGCCGCAACGCTTGTCCAGCAGGGCAGGCAGATCGATGCCGTCGATCATGTCCAGTGGGTCCAGAACATTACCCTTGGACTTGGACATCTTGTCGCCGCTTTCGTCACGGATCAGGCCGGTTACGTAAACGGTTTTGAACGGTACCTGTGGTTTGCCGTCTTCGTCTTTCATGAAGTGCATGGTCATCATGATCATGCGCGCCACCCAGAAGAAGATGATGTCGAAACCGGTTACCAGTACATCGGTCGGGTGGAAGGTCTTCAGACGCTCGGTCGCTTCCGGCCAGCCCAGGGTGCCGAAGGTCCACAGCGCGGAGCTGAACCAGGTATCCAGTACGTCGTCGTCCTGGCGCAGTTCGGTTTCCAGATCCAGACCGTATTTCTCGCGTGCAGCGTCTTTGTCGTTGGCTACGTATACGTTGCCTTCGTTGTCGTAGAACGCCGGGATGCGGTGACCCCACCACAGCTGACGGGAGATACACCAGTCCTGGATGTCGCGCATCCAGGCGTTGTACATGTTCTCGTACTGCTGCGGTACAAATTTGATGTCGCCGTTTTCAACCGCTTCAACCGCAGGCTTGGCCAGGGTCTTGGCGTCGCAGAACCACTGGTCGGTCAGCATCGGCTCGATCACCACGCCGCCACGGTCGCCGTACGGAACGGTCATGTCGTTCTCTTCGATCTTCACCAGCAGGCCGGCTTCTTCGAAGTCTGCCACGATTTCACGGCGTGCCGCGAAACGTTCCATGCCGCGGTATTTCTCCGGCAGGGTGGTGTCGATCTCGTTGTTCGGGGTGCCGTCGGTGTTGAACGCTTCTGCTTCGTCGCGGATGTCGGCGTTGAAGGTCAGCACGTTGATCATCGGCAGGCCGCAGCGCTTGCCCACTTCGTTATCGTTGAAGTCGTGTGCCGGGGTGATCTTCACGCAACCGGTACCTTTCTCCATGTCGGCGTGCTCGTCGCCTACGATAGGGATACGACGGCCAACCAGCGGCAGGATGATCTCTTTGCCGATCAGGTCTTTGTAACGCTCATCTTCCGGGTTAACTGCAACACCGGTATCACCCAGCATGGTTTCCGGACGGGTGGTGCCGACGACGATGTGATCTTCGCCTGCTGCAGTCTTGACGCCATCTGCCAGAGGATAGCGCAGGTACCACATCTTACCTTTGACCTCTTTGTTCTCAACTTCCAGGTCAGAGATGGCGGTGTGCAGTTTCGGGTCCCAGTTAACCAGGCGCTTGCCGCGGTAAACCAGGCCTTCGTCGTACAGACGAATAAATACTTCCTGTACGGCGTTGTAGAAACCGGAGTCCATGGTGAAACGTTCGGTCGGCCAGTCTACGGAGTTACCCAGGCGGCGCATCTGGCGGGTAATGGTGCCGCCGGACTGTTCTTTCCACTCCCAGATCTTTTCGATGAAGGCGTCGCGGCCCAGATCGTGACGGGATTTCTGCTGTTCGGCAGCCAGTTTACGCTCGACCACCATCTGGGTTGCGATACCGGCGTGGTCGGTACCGACCTGCCACAGCGTGTTCTTACCCTGCATACGTTTGTAGCGGGTGAGAGCATCCATGATGGTGTGCTGGAAAGCGTGACCCATGTGCAGGCTGCCGGTGACGTTCGGCGGCGGAATCATGATGCAGTAGGAGTCACCTTCGCCGGAAGGAGCGAAGTAATTATTCTCTTCCCAGGTCTGGTACCAGGATTTCTCAATCTCGTGTGGCTGGTAGGTTGTTTCCATTAGATTCTGGCTTCTTCTAATAAACGTTCAAATGAATCGGCAAATTATACAGATTGCGAGCGATGGAATGTAGGGCTGAGTTTGCGGTCTAACATCGAAATCGAGCAGAAGGGGGAAAATCCTTATGCATGATTACCTTCGCAACTGCCTTCGCGAGCGTGGTTTTCTGCCTGCGGAGGATCCGGATACCCGGTTAACCCTGGGTGAGAAGTACGAAATTATCGATACTATCGGTAACGATCTGCCCAGTTTGCTGCTGGAACCCGAGTTCAGATCCTACCTGCGTGGCCAGACCCTGCCGGAATGGCCCCATCCGAATATACCACCGGCCTTGCTGCCGCAGGCGCGCTTGTATTACATGCGTCTGGGGTTTATCGCCTCGGGTTACATCAACCAGATCGGTCAGCCGGTTACCCACTCTTTGCCTGCCAATATTGCCCGGCCCCTGTGCAGAATCACTGATCTGCTGGGGCGCCCGCCGATCCTGAGCTACGACGGTTATGCATTGTTTAACTGGAAGCGCTTTGATCCGGAACGGGGGATTGAGCTGGGCAATATCGATACCCTTCAGAACTTTGTGCATCTGTACGATGAGCACTGGTTTATCCTGGTGCACGTGGAGATCGAAGCCCATGCTGCACGCATCATCGATGCAATCCTGACACTGGAAGAGGAAAACAGCTTTGGCGAGCAGCAGGCTGTGGATAAGTGTCTGGAGCAGATCTCGGCGGCGATGGAGAACATCCTGCAGGTGCTGCTGCGTATCCCTGAGAAGATGTCAGACGAACTCTACTTCAGCCGCTTCCGTCCCTATATCCAGCAGTTCCAGGATGTGACCTACGAGTCGATGGGGCAGACGGTAAACTTTCGTGGTGAAACCGGCGCGCAGAGTTCAGTGATGCCGACGCTGGTGGACTTTATGAAGATTCCTCATCAGCCCAACCGGTTAATCAGTCACCTGAACGACATGCGCCACTACATGCCGAAGGAGCATGTGATCTGGCTGGATGCGGTGCAGGCGATGCCGGATGTACGGCCGGTGGCTTCACGAGAGCGGTTTAACCAGGTGCTGGAACAGATGGCAGAGTTCCGAGAGGTGCATTACCACTGGGCGATCAAGTACATCGCGCGGCGCTGTAATGACTCGCAGGGTACCGGTGGTACGCCGTATCTGAAATGGCTGAAATACCTGATCGACGAAACCCGCCAGCATCAGGTGAAAGGCTAGCGATTAAAAGCGACTCCGCAGGTGTGCATCAAACGGAGTCGTGTAGCTGTCTGGCTTAGCCAGCTTCCCGGTCTGGCTGGACATCCAGGCGTGGGCGCATCTTAGTGGCGTCCGTGTAGGCCACGTAGTTGGCCGGTACATCCTTCTGGATGATGGTGTTGGCACCGATCTTGGCACCGCTGCCGATCCGCACATCGCCAAAGGCGCGGGCGCCGGCAAAGAGTTCACAGCCGTCTTCCAGCACCGGTGACTTGCCGTGCCACTCCCCAAGGGTCACCTGCTGGAACAGGTTAACGTTGGCGCCAATCACCGCGCTGTCGTTGATTACTACTCCGGTGGGATGGGGTAGGTAGAGGCCGGCACCCACGTCCATGCTGGAAGGGATCTTGGTGTCGGAGACCAACATACGGCTGAGCTCCAGGAGAATGTCCAGAGGCAGCAACAGTTTCCACAACCCTCCGCCAAACTTGCGCAGGCGGCGCACGCGATAACAGAACGTGACCCAGAATCCAGCATGTCGCCAGGTTCCGTAGCGCGCTTTGTCTGCACGTATGTTGTTGCGGGTCTGCTGGTAAGTAACCTGTGTCATTAATAAATCCCTTCGCGTTTGCTGCTTTCAGGAATTGCGAATTAACGGCTCTTTTTTCGCATGTCGTTCATGCGGGCGACAATGCCTTTGTCCTGATACAGCCGGTAATTGTTACGGGTTGCCTGCAGAATGGAAGGTTCCTGAACCACGATTTCCAGAATTCGCTCATATTTCAGCGCATCTTCCGGCAGATCCAGTGCCATGTTTACAAAAACTTGTTGATGGTCCGGACGCTGATCCGCCCAACCCAGCGTGATCGGGGCCGGGGTATCGGCACCGATCATGGCGTGGGGCAGAAACGCTTCGGGTTTGTGCTCCCATAGCAGCTGGTCGAGATGGGCCGCTTCCTCTTCACTGGTGCAGTGGATATGCATCTGCTTTCCAGTGCCGAGCACGCGATCACACAGTCGGCACAGGAAGAGGGCACGGGCCTCCGGATCGGAGGCCGGCAGGACGTAGAAGTCCGCTTCAGTCATATCAGTCTTCAGCCGCCAGGTTCAGCAGGTGTTGGGTCAGCAGCGGTACACAGCGGCCGGTTGCACCTTTCTCTTTCCCTTTGCTGTTCCAGGCTACACCGGCGATATCCAGGTGCGCCCAGCGGTAGCTCTTGGTGAAGCGGGACAGGAAGCACGCCGCAGTGATAGTACCCGCTGGTGGTCCACCGATGTTGGCGATATCGGCGAAGTTGGAATCCAGCTGTTCCTGGTATTCGTCCCACAGTGGCAGACGCCATGCCTTGTCAGCGGCCTGATTGCCTGCTTCCAGCAGGTCGTTGGCCAGGGTGTCGTCGTTACTCAGCAGGCCGGTTGCCTGGTGACCCAGGGCTACGATGCAGGCACCGGTCAGGGTGGCGACGTCAACCACGGTTTCCGGTTCGAAACGCTCGGCGTAGGTCAGGGCATCACACAGGACCAGTCGACCTTCCGCGTCGGTGTTGAGGATCTCAACGGTCTGGCCGGACATGGTGGTGACGATGTCGCCCGGTTTAGTCGCACGACCGCTTGGCATGTTCTCCGCTGCCGCAACGATACCCACAACGTTCAGCTCCAGATTCATCTCGCACAGAGCGGTCATGGCACCAAATACGGACGCAGCACCACACATGTCGAACTTCATCTCGTCCATGGATGCGCCTGGTTTCAGGCTGATGCCGCCGGTATCAAAGGTGATACCTTTACCGACCAGGACGTGGTTTTTGTCCTCTTCGGAGCCACCTTTGTAGTGCATCACGATCAGCTTGGATGGCTGGTCGCTGCCGTTACCCACAGACAGCAGAGAGTGCATGCCCAACTGACGCATCTCGTCTTCGTCGAGGATGGTGGTTTCCAGGGCTTCATGTTCGTCAGCCAGGGCAATTGCCTGCTCCGCCAGGTAGGTCGGGGTGCAGATGTTACCCGGCAGGTTGCCCAGGTCTCGTGCGGTGCTGATGCCGTTGATCAGGGCTACACCGTCCAGCAGCGCGTATTCGCCCAGCTCGGTGTCGTCTTCGCTCAGCAGGATCGCCAGCTTGTTCAGTGCCAGTGGATCGGCTTTTTTGCTCTTGGTTTCGTCGTAGATGTACAGCTCGGCACCGGCCCATTCGATCAGGTGGCGCAGCTGACGGTACTGGTCGTCATCGTTGCTGCCCAGGCCGTCCAAAGAGAAGACTGCGCTTTCAGCACGTACACCTTTGATCGCACCCATCGCTGCTTTGACGATCTTGCGGTAGCTGCGGTCGTTACGCTCGTCGCTTGCACCCAGGCCAACCAGCAGGACACGGCGAGCGCTAACCCCCGGTACCTTTTGCAGCAGCAGGGTTTCTGCGGTTTTACCCTGAATATCACCGCCGCCAACAATATCGCTGATGTAACCCTGAGCGGCCGTGTCCAATGCTTGCGCAGACGGGGACAACTGACTGTCGGCTTCAATGCCAACTACCAGACACTCGGTTTCACAGCTGGCTACATCGCCATTAACAATTTCAAAATCCATGCTGACTCCATTAAAACAGACGGCTGAATATGATTCTGTATCGCCCAATCGGTTCCGGATCCTGTGTTACGGAAGATCATCGAAAGAGGTTCACAACCTGCTGGGAACCCGCTCCGGAACTGTTTTGTCCGCTTATCTGTCATCTATCAGGTGATTACAGATCTCTGAGCAAGACATTGGGTACAGATTAAAGGATAATTATCGGCCCACTATAAACCATTTTCAGTTCGTAACAGAGTAGCGGAAGTGATCGTTTTTCGATATTTGGCACGGGAAGTGTTGCACAGCACTGTGGCCGTGACCGGTGTTTTATTGCTGATTCTGGTCAGCGGACGTTTTATTAAGTACCTCTCTGAAGCTGCTTCCGGTGACCTCGCCGCGGACGTTCTTTTTGAGATCATGGCCTACCGTATTCCGGGCTTCCTCGAGCTGATCCTGCCGCTCGGATTGTTCCTGGGGATATTGCTGGGGTATGGCCGACTCTACCTCGAGAGTGAGATGGTGGTATTAAACGCCTGTGGTATCAGCCAGAAACGGCTGGTGGGTTACGCCATGGGCCCTGCCGCGCTTGCCGCTGCCATTGTTGCCCTGTTAAGCCTGTGGGTATCACCGATGGGTGCAGCTGAGACGGTGCGTATCTTTGATGAACAGAAATCCCGCAGCCAACTGGAAAGCCTGACCGTTGGGCGTTTTCAGACTCATACCGGCAAAAGCCGTCGTGTTTCCTACACCGATCATATCGGTGATGATGGTACCTTGGGTCGTGTATTTCTGATGGAGCGTACCGCCAAAGGTGTGCCTGCGATTGTGGTTGCCGAAACCGGTGAGAAAAGCAGTGCAGGTGAGACCGGCCAGGAGTTTCTGGTGCTGCAGAAAGGTGTGCGCTATGAAGGCCGCCCGGGCCAGGCAGACTTCACTGAAACGACCTTTGGTGAGTACGGTGTGCGCCTGAACCCGCCTGAAATTGTCTCGGGTGTGACCAAGGCTTCGGCCAAACCTACCGCAGAACTGCTGGCATCTGACCACCGAGTGGATCAGGCCCAGTTACACTGGCGCTTCTCTTTGCCGATTCTGGCGCTGGTGGTGACCTTGCTGGCGGTGCCGCTGAGTCAGGTGAACCCGCGTCAGGGGCGTTATGCTAAGATGCTGCCGTCGATCATCCTCTATCTAATGTATCTGATGTTGCTAAGTACGGCACGTAGCAAGATTGAAGATGGTAAAGCGGATGTGTTTGCCCTGTACGCAGTGCATCTGGTTTTCTTGGCGATTGCGTTGAACCTTCTGTTCGCGGGGCGTTTCTGGAGCAAACTGTTTGACAGTATTCCGATGCCGCGCCTGCGTCGTAAAGGAGGTGCTGCATGATGAACCGCATTGATCTCTATATTACCCGCCATGTGCTGGGTGCGATCTTTGTCGTGATGCTGGTGATTGTGGGCCTGGACCTGTTGTTCGCGCTGGTGGATCAGCTGCCGGATCTGAATGAGGGCTACCAGTTTAACGACGCGCTCTACTACGTGATGATGACCGCACCGCGTCGAATCTACGAACATATTCCACTTTGTAGCCTGATTGGCTGTTTGCTGGGCTTGGGTACCCTGGCGACCACCTCAGAGCTGACCGTGATGCGTGCTGCGGGTGTATCTACATTGCGCATTATCACCGCGGTAATGAAACCGGTGATGGTAATCATTTTCCTGGCGTTGGCGTTGGGTGAGTACGTGGTACCTAAAACCGAACAGGAGGCGCAGAGCTTCCGTACTATTGAAGTAGCCAACGGACGTCGTGGTGCATCGACTCTGGAGCAGGGGGTGTGGCACCGGGAGGGTAATACCTTCCTGTACGTAAGCGCCATATCTCCGAACGGTGAGCTGTTTGGCCTGACCCGCTACCAATTTGACGAGGACTGGAAACTGGCGCGCTCCAGTTATGCCAAAACCGGCGTGTATACCGGTGAGGGTTGGGCGTTAAGCAACATCGTGGATACGGAATTCCTGGGTAATAGTACCCGTGTCGTGCGTCAAAAGAGTGAGCAGTGGGCTTCCGGCATGACCCCGTCTCTGCTGACGACACTGATTATGGAACCACGTAACCTGTCGATTACCGGTTTGCATGCCTACAGTGGTTATCTGGATGAGCAGGGATTGTCTGCGGCAGATTACCAGGTGGCGTTCTGGAGCAAGGTACTGCAACCGCTGGCGATTACCGGCTTGGTGCTGGTAGCGGTGTCCTTCATCTTTGGTCCGCTGCGTAGCGTAACTGTTGGCCAGCGTCTGATCGCGGGTGTAATTGTGGGGCTGGTATTTAAGCTGTTACAGGACCTGCTGGGGCCTGCCAGTACGGTCTATGGACTGCCACCGTTGGCGGGTGTGCTGTTGCCGATTATGGCTAGCTTCCTGATTGGTTGGCGCTTACTTCGTAGGGCCGGGTAATACCCGATCACATAAAAGCACTAAAAAGGCGACGCTGAAATCAGGTCGCCTTTTTTGTATTTATTAAGCTAGGGCTCTTACTTCTTGGCCTTCTTTTTATCTGGCTTTGGCAGTTCAACAACGCAGGTGCCTGAAGCCAGATCCGGCCACGCCATTTTTTCCCGGTTGATGAACATCCAGAGGTAGCCGAGTCCTGCACAGCCAAACGAGATACCTGCAACGAGGAATCGAATCAGGGCCTGCGTCAGGCTGATGTGTTCGCCCTCAGGGGTTTGTACGCGCACACGCCAGGCCAGCATACCCAGTGTTTGGCCGGTGCGGATCCAGAAGAAAGAATAAAATGCGAACAAAACCACAAACAGAATAGAGCGAAAGACCGCTACGTTTTGTACCAACGCTTCGTTGTTGATCAGCATAAGGATGCCGGTGAGCACCATCACCAACGCCACAAAGATCATAAAATCGTACAGCAGTGCGCCGAGACGCTTGAGAGGTGGGGCTGTTTTTACCTGATCAAAGGTTTCGGGAAAACGACGACGTTGCATATGAGATTTCTATTGACGGTGGAAAACGCAGATTCTAGCAGGGTTGTGCTGTAATAAGTAGGAATCCGGATTCTAAGGCGGGACGGTCATGGCTTACAAAGCTGAAGGTTTTGATCCGTGTAGGGTTCGAGTTTCAAACCGTTGTTTTAAGTTCAGGCAAGAAATGTTCTAATTTTACGCGAATGGATAACCATCGTCGTGCTATCTGGTTGTCTGGCGCATCAGGGAAGCGCAAAGGTCGTTAACTCAATTTATGAGAGTAGAACTGGATTTATGATGGTATTCTCCTGCAGACACGATGTCTTAGGGAAAAGACAAATAAGTCGTTTTACGGATAGATAAGGGATTGTTGTAAATTGAAGCTGCTTGTTCACGTACCGGATATTATCCAGAATGAGGGACGGCCGATCGTACCTCTGTTGCGTCCGTTTTATGACTTGCCTCCTCTTGATAAGACGTTCCCCTGGAGCCAAGGGAGTGTCTTTGCAAACTACATAAACAACGCTGAGAACTATTTTGAGTTGGCCCCAGCCAATCAGGCCGATATTGTTATCTTTCCCTTCGACTGGTGCTGGGTGCGCGGGTTTAGTTGGAGAGAGCGTGACGATCAGGAGGCTAAAAGGCGGTTTATCGAGCTCTACCGAAGTGTGGAGGGCAGCGGTAAACCGATCTCAGCGTTCTTTTCGGGGGACCGTTCCTGCGAAAAGATTCCGCTCGATAATGCAACGCTCTTTAGACAGAGCGCTTACAAGTCCCGTGCAGAAAGCAAATCGTGCTTTGCCTTTCCTGCTTTCGTGGAAGACTTTGTTGCGAGTTACTTGAGCAATGAGCCGGTTCTGCGCGAAAAAAGCCCGGTTCCGGTGGTTAGCTTTTGTGGTCTTGCCAATCCTCCCAATATCACCTCGCATATCAAGTCTGTGGTTTATCAGATCGATACACTCATGCGCCTCGGGCATACCGATGTTGTGCCTGCGAAGGGGGAAAACCTACGCAGCAGGATATTGAGAACGGTGACTGATAGCTCTTTGGTTAAAAGTAGCTTTATCGTTCGTGATCAGAATCTCTTTATTGGTGCGGATGATACCAACAGTAAGGTAAAGCTGAGAGAAGAGTTCATCGGCAATGTACTTGAGTCCGACTACGTTCTCTGTTGTCGTGGATCTGGAAATTATTCCTACCGTTTATATGAAACCCTGTCATTGGGGCGCATACCTATCATCATCGATACTGATATTGCGTTACCGTTCGATGATCTGATTGATTGGAAGCAGCATGCGATCTGGGTGTCAGAGCGCGATATCGACCTTTTGCCGGAGATCGTGGCGGAGTTTCACGAAAGAATCACGCCAGCACAGTTTAAGGAATTACAAGAAGAGAACCGTCGTTTGTGGCAGACGTGGCTCTCCCCCGAGGGCTTTTTTGGTAATTTTTTCCGTTTCTTCCAGAGCTAACTAGCAACTGCCCCGGGCATTGCTTTCGTTGGGCAGGGCAAACAATGGGCGCAGCCGGGTGCCCAGCAGGCTGCCGACAAAGGCAGCAACCAGCCACAGCCAGCCGTGTAAACTGCCGGAAACGATACCGCCAAAGAAGGCGCCGATATTGCAGCCGAAGGCGATGGTTGCGCCGTAACCCAGCATCAGACCGCCCAAAATGGCAGCCAGCCAGTGGCGTAAAGGCAGGCGCCACTGCAGAGAGAACTTTCCGGCCAGCGCAGCTGCAAGGAATGCTCCCAGTACCACACCGATATTGATCACCGAGAAGGTGTCGTACTGCAGCGGTTCACCCAGCGCCATTTCACGCCCCGGTTGTAGCCAGTAGGTCCAGAAATCCAGCTCCAGTTCCAGCTCCAGCAACATGGCCACCTTGGCACCCCAGAGTGGATAAGCTACTGCAACGGCCCAAGGAGAGCCGGTCATTACCAGCGTGACAAAGTTGAGTACGGCCAAGGCGACTGCACCCCAGATAAAAGGCCAGGGGCCGGACAGCAGACGCCCGGCAAGACCGAGGTCGCTGCCAGCATCATCTTTCTCCACGTTACCGTGGTAGCGTTTTTCCAGCCAGATTGTCAGCCATGCCACCGCTGTAAATACCGCCAGATTCATCATGATGGCGGAGGCGGCGCCAAATTCGTCTACCAGAGAGATCGGCGCCAGCTGAGGCAGGTTTGTCCACCACTCGTAGTCTTTGGTCGCCCAGAGTGCGCCGATGCTAAAACCGATCATGCTTGGCACAGCGCGCAGTTGGCCACCTCCCACATGGTAGAGATTGCCCGAGGCACAGCCATTACCAAGTTGCATGCCGATGCCAAAAATAAAGGCGCCAACCAGAACTGACCAGCCCAGTGGTCGGACAAAACCTCGTACCTCTTCACCAAACAGCTCGCCCGCCGCCAGTGCCGGGAAAAACAGGCAGACACCTACACTCAACATGATCATCTGGGCCCTCAGGCCTTTGCCGCGACGGTTAAGAATAAAGTTGCGCCAGGCGGTGGTGAAGCCAAATGCTGCATGGTAGAGCGTCAGACCCAGCAGGGCGCCAACCAGTAGCAGTAGGGCTTGGCTGTTGCTGACCTCCTGCTGCAACCACAGCATGCCACCGCCCAGTAGGAGCAGGGAGAAGATCAGTATGATTTTGGACTCAAGCGACTTGGTCGTTGGTGCTTCGGGTACGAGGGTATCCACACTGTTCATGTGATTATCGGCATAGAACGCTGGCTTATAGGAATGGGGCGGCATTCTATCACAGAGCATGAGGTGGTGATAATTTGACCAAAAGATAGTGGCGACTGGTTTATTTGTCGGGTCGTTGTGATATGAGAAGGGTGTTTATTGAGGGAGGAAGGGCCACAGCAGAAGGCTGTGGCTCCGGAGCTAGTCTGCTTACAAAGGCTTACTTGTAAGGGGCTACGTACTGTTTGTGGTAGCTTTCAGCCAGGTCTTTAGCGGCCTGCATCTGGTCGTCGTCCAGTTTCATAACCAGGCGACGCTCAATCGCTTCGGCGGTGTCGTTGCCCAGCTGTGCGGCGTTGTGCATCCAGGCGTATGCAATCACGTTGCTGTCCTGGCTTTTGTCCATGCCGTGCTCGTTGGAGTACAGGGTGCCCAGGAAGAACATGGCGTCGGTGTGGCCTTTCTTCGCAGCTTCCAGGTACCAGCGCTCCGCTTCAGCGAAGTTTTGCTCTACGCCGGTGCCGAAGTTGTAGGAACGGCCGATGTTGTGCAGGGCTGCTACCAGGCCCGCTTCTGCAGCTTTGCTGTACCAGTTGAAGGCATCAACCGGGTTGCGCTTCAGGCCGTAACCGAATTCGTTCATCTCGCCCAGACGATTCATGGCATGGGCATCACCGGACTCAGCTGCAGGTACAACGGTTTTCAGCTCGACCTGATACTCCTTGTTTTTCAGGGCGCGTAGGCTGTTAACGCTTTCCAGATGGCCAACGTTTGCACCTTGGGTGTAAAGGCGTTTCGCGCGTTCCACGTCTTTAGTTACGCCCCAGCCGTTTTCGTACATCTGGCCCAGCATGTTGGTCGCATCAGCGTTTCCTTCTTTCGCCAGTGGCTCCAGCTCTTTCAGCGCAGTGGTGTAATCCTGGGTATCAAATGCACGCGCACCTTTGCCCAGATCGGCAGCCATAAGTGCAGGGGTGTTTAAACTAAGCAGCAGAGCTGCTGCAAGAAGCGTTTTTTTGGTCATCGAAACGTCGCCCATAGCTAGTTTGGGATCGAAAATTTGGCGCCTATTATAACGGCGTCAGCCCTGATGAGAAAATGAACAGGATCAGCCGCAAAAATGTGCGATCTGTGCCCTTTATGCGGCGATGCTATTTTAGCTGGTCCTAATATTGCGGCGATTCTACCGCAAATGCGAGAAAATAGGCAGTGGGGCAGGGTAATGGCTGTTGGATTGCCGCTGTTTTTTGATGTAAATCAGGCGAGATGGGCGGGGTGGCTAACAGGGATCCGCCCAAATTTTTTGGTATCAGGACCAGGTAATCTGCTCGATGCCGTCGAAAGAGAGCTCTGAACCGTCGGCGAAGGTGATGATGCCGATGCTGTCGGGATTCAGGGCCAGTGCCTGGTCTGCCTGGTTGAACTCAACGACCTCGTTCGCCACCGTCAGCTGCCAGGTGTCAAAGGCGTTGGTGTCGATATGAATGGTATCAACCCAGCCTTCGCCACCGTGCAGGTGATCGTCGCCCTGGCCAAAGGTAGCGATGTAGACGTCGTTGCCGCTGCCCGCGTAGATGGTGTCATTACCGGTGCTGCCATAGAAGGTATCATTACCTTCCCCACCATAGAGCAGATCGTTGCCGGCACCGTCGTGGATCTGGTCATCGCCTGCGCCGCCGTACAACACATCGTTGCCATTGCCGCTGAACAGCTGGTCGTTGCCGTAATCACCGAATAGCTGGTCGTTGCCTGCACCCGTAATGACAACGTCGTCGCCGGATCCGGTGGTGACAAAGTTATCACCGCGGTTGGATCTGTCGAGCAGTTCGAAGCGGTCATTGCCGTCGCCAAGGTGGACTTCGTTGTTGCCACCGGTGGTGGTCACAGTGTCGTTACCGGCACCGCCGAACAGCGTATCGTGGCCATTGCCGGAGCTCAGCTGGTTGTCGCCCGCGCCGCCATGTACGTAGTTATTACCGTCGCCTGCGATCAGAATATCGTTGTCATCACCACCAAACAGGGTGTCATTCCCGGCGCCGGTGCGGACGTAATCTTCGCCGTCACCACCCACAACAAAGTGGCTGCCGGTGCTGGCTAGATCAATTAGTTCGAAATGGTCGTTGCCGCTGCCCAGGTAGGTTTCGCTGCTACCGGACGTTACTTCAACGCGGTCGTTGCCCTGGCCTGCGATAATGTTAAACGTACCGCGCCCTGCGATCAGTGTGTCGTCACCATCGCCCCCGTTGAGGGTGTCGTTGCCGTTGCCGCTGTTGATGTGGTCGTTGCCTGCGCCACCATAAATGGTGTCGTTACCGGCACCGGTGATCACACGGTCATCGCCGTTATCCGCAGCGACAAAGGTATCACCACCCAGTTCGGGCAAGATCAGTTCAAAACTGTCGTCGCCGTCACCCAGGTAAACTTCGTTGTTGCCTATACCGGCTTTGACGATGTCGTTACCGCTGCCCGCAATCAGTGTGTTGTTGCCATTGCCTGCGACGATGGTGTCGTGGCCATTTCCACCGTGCAGGTAGTTATTACCGTCACCGCCGTTGATGACATCATTGCCATCGCCGCCGTATACCGTATCGTCCCCGGCCGCGGTAATTACCTCGTCATTGCCGTAATCCGCGGCGACAAAGTGGCTGCCCAGAGAGGTCAGGTCGAGGACACGGTAACTGTCGTTGCCTGCCCCCAGGTAGGTTTCGTTGGTGCCGGACGTCACCGTCACGCTGTCGTCGCCGTCACCTGCAATGAAGGTGTTGTTGCCGATACCGGCAATCAGCGTGTCATTGCCGTCGCCGCTGTTCAGGTAGTTATCGCCGTCCCCGGCGTCAATCAGGTCGTTGCCTTCACCACCAAAAATTGTGTCGTTGCCGCGACCGGTGATGACGGTGTCGTGCCCGGCGTCTGCGGTGATGTAGTTGTCACCGGCAAGGGCCAGGTCGAGTAGACTGAAGTAGTCGTCGCCGCTGCCTAGGTGGGCAATATTGTTGCCGCTGCCAACGACCACACGGTCGTTGCCGCCGTGGGTGTAGATGGTGTTGTTGCCGTTACCGGCATTGATGGTGTCGTCACCGGCACCACTATTGATCAGGTCGTTGCCGTCACCGCTATCGATGCGGTCGTCGCCTTCGCCACCGTAAATTTCATCGTTACCAGCGCCGGTGATGACGGTGTCGTTACCGTAGTCGGCGGCAACAAATTGGTTGCTGGTGTCGGTGCGATCAAGCACTTCAAAGTGGTCAGCGCCCGCGCCGAGCAGGATCTGGCTGGCGCCGGATTGTAGATAGACAGTATCGTTGCCATTGCCACCGATCAGGGTGTGGTTGCCGTGCCCCGCGTGCAGGGTGTCGTCACCTTCACCGCCGCTGAGGTAGTTGTTGCCTTCCAAACTGATCAGGGTGTCGTTGCCATTGCCGCCGTACAGGGTGTCGTTGCCAGCACCGGCATCTAAAATGTCATCGCCGTCGCCACCGTGGAGCGTGTCATCACCTGCTGCAGTGGTTACCTGATCGTTGCCATCACCCGCGACCACAAAGTGGCTGCCAAGGGAGGCCGACTGGGTGACGCGGAAACTGTCGTTGCCCTCGCCAAGGTAGGTTTCAGAACCGCCGGCGTTGACGGTTACACTGTCGTTGCCAGCGCCCGCTACAAGGAGAAACTCCCCATCTTCGGCCAGCAGGGTGTCGTCACCGTCAAACCCGTAGATGGTGTCCTGGCCTGAGCCGCTGTTGATCTGATCATCCTGATCGCTGCCCAGCAGCAGATCGTCTGTATCTGTGCCGCTGAGGTTTATGTGCTGTACCTGCGAGTTTGCGTCCGACATCGTTCAACCCTTTGGATCGCTGGAGGCGTTGGTGATGGACAGTACTGCCCGGCCCGTCTCTATCTTATCTGGTATGCGGCAGTGCTGGTTACTGACCGCAGTCAAACAATCTTTATCGGTAACCTGAGAGGCTACTTGATGGCAACTACGTTGTATTTCGGCTGTTTATATTACTGATCCCGATAAACAGAGGGAAGCCGGATTAACCTGTTTTAATGAAATGAGCGTGAAGGCTAATTTAGTTGGGCTTTGGTTGACTTTGCGCTGTTTGATTTTGTTTGAATTTATAGAGTGATCACGTTTCTGTCAATGGTGGCTTCTGGTTGTTTTTGTTTGAATGTCGGGCCTGGGTCTCGTTTTTTCAGGGTTTCTGCCGATAGTGCTTGTTTAAATCCGGCATAAGCTGGACAGCGAAGAGTGAAAGGTTAGTATTGTAGGCCGGTTGTCGCGTGGCTTTGTCGGCAACGGGTTATAGCTGCGAATGGAGGCAGTGAGTTTTATATGTCGAATCAGGTGGGGATAGAGACGCCGCGCAACTGGCTGCGTATAGATGTGCTTCTCGCGTCCTTTGGAGTAAACCTGCTGGCGATGGCAATGCCTATCGTGGTGTTGCAGGCGTATGACCGTATTATCCCGAACCAGGCGCTGGATACGTTTTCGATCCTTGTGGCCGGTATCGGTGGGGTGATTCTGCTGGAGATCCTACTGAAGGTTATGCGCTCGATGATCCTTGCCTGGAGTGGCGCCCGCTTTGAACACTCGGCCAATATGAGTGTGTTTTCCCGTGTGCTGTATGCCGATTCACTGGCCTATAACCAGCACTCGCAAGGGTATTACCTGTCCCGCATGCAGTCGGTGGAAGATCTGCAGCGTTTCTTTTCCGGTCAGTCGATGTTATTGCTGCTCGACCTGCCGTTTGCATTCCTGTTCCTGGCGCTGATCTGGTTTATCGGCGGTGAGCTGGTGCTGATACCGGCCGCACTAATGGTGTTGTTTGCCCTGCTGGCCGTGGTGCTGGGTAAAAAACTGGAGCAGGCGCTGGAGGTGAACCACAAAACCGAGCAGCACCGTCAGAACTTCCTGATCGAATCCCTGAATAATATCCACACCATTAAATCGATGGCGATGGAATCGCTGATGATGCGGCGCTACGAGCGCTTGCAGGAGCGCTCGGCTGAAGGTGTGTACCAACTGGCACATATCAACAGTGTGGTGCAGGGCGTTGGCAGTACCTTTTCCCAGGTGGCGATGGTACTGGTGGTGGCCTTTGGCTCGTTGATTGTGATCGATGGCGAGCTGAGTGTTGGTGCGTTGGCGGCCGTGACCATGCTGACCGGACGCGCACTGGCGCCCGGGCTGAAAGCGATGGGCTTGTGGACGCAGCTACAGAGTGTGCGAATTGCCAAGAAACAGGCCGAGGAACTGAACGATCTGCCGCCGGAGCAGAGTGGCGAACATATCCCGGCCGAGCCGATTCGTGGTGAGCTGGTGGTGGAGGATGTCTGGTTCCGCTACCCGGAAACCGAGGAGTGGCTGCTCAAGGGGGTCTCCTTTGATGTACCTGCTGGCGGGGCTGTCGCGTTGACCGGTGGCAACGGCGAGGGCAAGAGTACACTGCTGGCGTTGATGGCCGGTCTGCTGAAACCGGAAAAAGGCCAGATCCGAATTGACGATACACCGCTGTCGGAGTACGACGCGGAGACGTTGCGTCACTATATCGGCTACGTGCGACAGTACGGCACCCTCTATGAAGGCACCATTCTGGAGAACATGACCCTGTTCCGCTCCGGTGAGGTGATCGAGCAGGCGCTGGCGCTGGCGCGCCACCTCGGCTTGGATGAGATCATTGCCCGCCTGCCGGACGGACTGGATACCCAGGTGGGGGGCTCGGCGGTTGATCCCCTGTCCGAAGCCGTGAAACAGAAGATCCTGATGGTGCGCTCGTTGGTGGGTGATCCCCGCATCATGATCCTGGATGACGCCAATGCCAACTTCGACCTGAAGAATGATGCCAAACTGCTGAATCTGCTGCAGCGTATTCGCGGCAACCGTACTCTGATTGTGGTCTCCTACCGTCCTTCGTTCCTGCGTATCTGTGATAAAGCGTACGAGCTGCGTGAGGGTGAGCTGATCCAGCTGCAGCGACGCAAAGAGGTCCAGGCCCAGCAAGCTGCACAACAACCGGCTCAGCAGGAGGTGTCGGAGTGAGTATGGATACGATCAACGAACAGCAGCCGGTTACACAGCAGAAAAGTGATGCGCTGAGTGAGATTCTGACTGCTGCGCTGCGCACCGATACCCTTGATACCCTGCAGTCCGAGTCACCCTACGCCGCCTGTTTGCTGCCACTGTTACGTTCCCTGGGCTGGAACCACTATGCCCGTGAGCTGATCGAGGCGTTGCCGCACTTCTCCGACTATCTGGAGCTGGTGGACCTGCGCAATATCCTGGTGCGCCTGGGCTACGAAAGCATGCCTCGCAAGGGGCGCCTGGATCAGTTGTCGTCGGAGCTTTATCCCTGCCTGTTTGTAGATGAAGAGGACCGGCCACTGGTGCTGTTGGGGACCGAAGGCGATCAGGTACGCTACTTTGATGCCTCCGAGAACAAAGAGGTGGTAGGCAAGCTGGATAACCGCAAGGGCTGCGCCTACCTCTTTACTCATATCAACACCACGCATGGCCAGACGGTATCGACCAAGGCATCGGGTGAGTGGTTCGACCAGCTGTTGGGCCGTTTCCGCGGTTTGTTCGGCTGGCTGCTGGGTATGACCTTCCTGATCAACGTGATCGCTATGGCGGTGCCGCTGTTTATCATGATGGTGTACGACAAGGTGATCGGGGCCGAATCGGTGGATGCACTGCCGAGTATGGCTGCAGGCATCGTCTTGTTGTTGCTGTCCGATGTGGTGCTACGTTACTACCGGGGTAAATTGCTGGGCACCATGGCCGGGCGGATGGATTACCTGATCGGGGTAGAGTCGTTCCGGCAGATACTCAGTTTGCCGCCAATCCTGACCGAGCGCTCCACCATGGCGGCACAGCTGGCCCGCCTGAAGCAGTTTGATAGCGTGCGTGATTTCTTTACCGGCAGTAACGCTTCTACTCTGCTGGATCTGCCGTTTATCCCGCTGATGATTGCGGTGATCGCCGTTATTGCTGGATGGGCTGCGCTGGTGCCGGTGGTGATGCTGATTCTGTTTTTGGTGTTTGGTCTGGCCTGGTTGCCGGTCAGTGCAGGGCGTGTGCTGCGTACCGGCCAGGCACGTAACGACAAGCAGAAGATTCTGATTCAGTCCCTGTCGGGGCGTAGCGAAATTAAAGGTGCCGCGGCCGAGCAATCCTGGCTGGATCGCTTCCGCGAGTATTCCGCCGAATCTGCCACCGCCAACTACAAAGCGGCTACGGCCAGCGCGGTGATCAATGCCGTGTCCCAGGCGGGTGTGGCGATTGGTAGTCTGGCGGTGCTGGTGATTGGGGTGTTCTCGGTGATGGCTGGGGATATGACCGTAGGTGCACTGATCGCCACTATGGTGCTGATCAGCAAGGTACTGTCGCCCATTCAGCAGACCTTCCTTAGCTTTGGTCGCTTTAAGCAGGTCATGGCCGCGGTGAAACAGATCAACCAGTTGATGAAGCTGGATGTGGAAAAAAACAGCCGCGCTTCCTCTGTACTGTTGTCGGGCCTGAAGGGACGTGTGGGGATCGACCGCATCAGCTTCCGCTACTCGCCAAGTGCTGATCCAGCCCTGACCGGTGTATCACTGCTGGCTGAGCCGGGTGAGATGGTGGCGATTACCGGCGACACCGGCTCGGGCAAGTCAACGCTGGTGAAATTGATTGCCGGGATGTACAAACCGCAGGCCGGTAGCCTGACCCTGGATGATCAGGATCTTCGCCAGATGAACGCCCGCGACCTGCGTCGTTCCATCGCCTACGTGCCGCAAAATGCTCAGCTATTCCACGGCACCATCGCCCAGAACATCCGTATGAACGATGCTCTGGCGACAGATGAGGATCTGCACAACGTAGCCAGGGCCGTAGGCATTCTGGATGACATCCTGGCATTGCCCCAGGGATTTGATACCCCGATCGGGGATGAGCGTACCCAGCGACTGACACCGGGGTTCGTGCATGGTATCTCCATGGCGCGTGCCTTTGTCTGTTCGGCGCAGGTGGTGATCCTGGATGAGCCAGGCGCGGCGCTGGATCGCGAAGGGGATGTGAAACTGGTCTCTCAGCTGCGTGCGCTGAAAGGTAAGAAAACCGTGTTGGTTGTAACGCACCGGCCGAGCCATATTCGTCTGGCGGATAAAGTGATTGTGTTGGAAAAAGGAATGACTAAGTTTGTTGGTGAGCCGGACAAGGCGTTGCAGGTATTGGTAGGGGGTCTTCGTGAAGGAAAATAAGCAGGTATTTACCTCGGAGCAGACCGCGACACTGCCCCGCGCCCGCGCGCGCTTTCTGGCGCAGGCGATCCAGCTGGAAGAACCTACGCCACGCTTTATTGTGCCGGTGTCGATCTTTGTGGGTATGCTGTTTTTGATTGCCGTGATCATCTGGAGTGCCTTCACCGAGGTGAACGAAGTGGCCTTGGCGCAGGGTGAAGTTGTGCCGGTGGGATCGATCCACGAAGTGCAGCACTTGGAGGGCGGTATCGTTAACGAGCTGCTGGTGCGCAACGGCGACTATCTGAAGAAAGGGCAACTGATCCTCAGTCTTGATCCGGCGACATCGGAATCGGAATTGCAGCAGATGTTGAGCCGCCGCATCAGCCTGCAGTTGCAGGAAGAGCGCCTGAAAGCACTGATCGATCGCCGCCCGCCATCCTTCCCGCAGGTGTCGTCTGGGTACCGTGACCTGCTGGAACGTCAACGCACAATCTACCTGGCGCAGGTGAACAGCCACACCAGCGAGATGGCGGTGATTGAGAGCCAGATTCAGCAGCGCCGCGATGAACTGCGTCGTCAACGTAACCAGGCCGCTTCCCTCAAGAAAGAACTGGTGATCCACCGCGAGCAGGTATCGATCCGTGAGGCTTCGGTAGTACGTGGTTCGGTCTCCAAATCGGAACTATTGGCGGCCCGCGCGAAGGTGGCTGAGGTGGAAAACGAGCTGTTGCAGACCGAAGACGGTATCGCCGTAGCACGAAACGCCCTGAAGGAAACTCAGCAGCGTAAGCGTGACGTGATCGCGCGATTTAACCGCGATATCGAGCTGGAGGCAGGTCAGGTGACCAGCGAACTGGCGGAAGTGGAAAGTACCCTGATCCGCCTGCAGGCACGCGATGAGCGTCAGGAAGTGCGCTCACCGGCTGCAGGTATCGTACAGGGCCTGAGTGTAACCGGCTCCAACGGCGTAATTGCGCCGGGGCAGGTGATTATGCAGCTGGTACCGGTGGATGAGGATCTGATTGTGGAAGCGAAGATTCTGCCGCAGGACATCGGTCACGTACATACCGGGCAGCGCGCCAAGCTGAAGTTTGTCAGCTACGACTTCTCCCGTTTTGGCTCTTTGGAAGGCACGGTCAGTCAGATTTCGGCATCCACCTACTTGGATGAAGAGAACCAGCCCTACTACCGCGCTGAGATCAAGATGGAGAAATCCTATCTGGGGGCGCAACCGGGTGAGCTGAATGTGCTGCCAGGGATGACGCTGACCGCGGATATTCAGACCGGCCAGAAAACTATTTTGGAATACCTGCTACGTCCAGTTACCCGCGGTTTCGACAACGCCTTCCGCGAGCGCTAATCAAAGTTAAGAGAAAAGTTGAGGGAGTGGCAGTTGTGTCACTCCCTGATTCTCTGGGTTGTTGCGGAGTTGGTCCTTACTTCGCACCCAGCAACTCAATCATGTAACCGTCCGGGTCTTTCACAAAGGCCAGGATGGTACTGCCGTGTTTCATTGGACCTGCTTCGCGCACCACTTCCCCACCCTTGGCTTTAATCGCATCACAAGCCGCGTACACATCTTCCACTTCAATAGCGATATGACCATAGGCGTTGCCCAACTCATAGGCACTGGTTTCCCAGTTGTGGGTCAGTTCCAATGCGGTGTTTTCCGACTCATCACCATAACCCAGAAACGCTAGGGTGAACTTGCCGTCCGGGAAGTCTTTACGGCGTAACAGGCGCATGCCAAGGATCTCGGTATAGAACGAAATGGACTTTTGCAGGTCTGTTACCCGCAGCATTGTATGAAGAATCCGCATGTTGTCTGTTCCTTAGTTATCGTGCATTGGTCGAAAGTTTGTATCGACCCTGCCATAGTGTTTTAGTATAACCAGTATGAGACTGATGATTGACAAGAGATAAGGGAAGGGTGGTGTTATGTTTCAAGATTTGAACAAAACGTTTAATCAGTCGATGGAACCTATAAAAGATCTGGTGAACATCCAGACAAAAATGCTGGAAGAGCTTACCCGTCAGCAGATGGCGTGCACCAAGTCCTGCATTGAAGCCACTATCGAGCAGACCAAGGAGATGCAGAAATGCCAGTCTCCGGCCGAGCTGCTGGAACTGCAGAAAGAGTATGCCAAGAAGCTGGAGGAAACATTGAAAGACGCCAGCGAGCATAACCTGCAGGCGCTGGGCCATGCGCGTGACGAGATGGAGCGCCTGACACAGGATACCTTCGACGCGTTTGCCAGCAAGAAGTAAAACAACACGCACTATCGATTCATGCGCTCACTTGCGCAGATCTCTGATTGCAGAAGTAAAAGCCAGTCGCGTCCTGCCACTGGCTTTTTTTAGGTTCATCGTCGATTACCGGGGAAGGCCGCCTTTATCTTTAGGAAGAAGTACTCGGTATCTCGATAACCATAGGCCATACGCTTGATTACTTTGATCTTGTTATTGATCCCCTCCA
>NZ_CAXRBQ010000018.1:0-7961 GCF_964228735.1 Pontibacterium sp.
TTGTCGCCTTCCCCGTAATCCCCTGCTGCTCCATTTCTTGCAAAGCCTGCTCAATCGCCAAATCAATCTCGGCAAGGGGCATCGCATAGGCTTCCGGGATCGGGTTGGTGATCACCATCCCACCACGGAGATCCATCGCCCATTTGGTCCTCATTGCAGCAGCTATCTGGGCGGGCGAATCCAATCGATAGCTCACCCCGAATTCACTATCACGGCAGTAAAAAGCAGGTAGCGTATCAGTTTGATAGCCGATCACCGGCACGCCATGCGTTTCCAAATATTCCAGGGTCAGGCCCAGATCCAGAATCGATTTGGCGCCGGCGCAGACGACCGCTACATCGGTTTGTGCAAGTTCCTGCAGATCTGCAGAGATGTCGAACGTGTGATCCGCACCACGATGCACACCACCAATCCCACCGGTGGCAAAGACCTTGATCCCTGCCATCGCCGCAACGATCATCGTGGCCGCTACGGTGGTCGCACCATCTTGCTTAACGGTGACTACGAACGGGATATCCCGTCGACTCACCTTAGTAACCCGGCGCCCTTCTTTGCCCAGATACTCAATCTGCTCAAGGTTTAACCCCACCCGCAAGCGGCCCTCAATGATGGCGATGGTTGCAGGCACAGCCCCATGCTCTCGCACGGCATCCTCTACCCTCACGGCGGTTTCAACATTGCGGGGATATGGCATGCCGTGCGCAATAATGGTGGACTCCAGCGCGACAACCGGCTGGTTGCTGTCGATTGCTTGGGCCACCTCAGGTGATATATCCAGGTAGGGATTAGACATACTCGCTACGACTCCTTCCTGTCACTTATCTCACGATGACGACACAAAGCTCACTTCCATTTCACGTTACAACCGATGCTGGGCTTCTGCTCGTCAGAAATCGGCTCACCGGCCAACAGGTTGTCGATCGCTGTACGCAGATCCTTCCCGGTAACGGGCTTATCGTTGCCAGGTCTTGAGTCATCAAACTGACCGCGATAAACACAGGCGAGTCCGGCATCAAACAGATATAAGTCGGGCGTACAGGCGGCCTGATAGGCTTTTGCAACAGCCTGTGATTCGTCATACAGGTAGGGAAAGTTGTATCCCAGATCACGTGCTTTTCGGGCCATTTTCTCGGGACTGTCTTCTGGAAAAGCGGTTACGTCATTGGCACTGATCGCGATGATAGAGATCCCGCTTCCCTGGTAATCCTGCCCCAGCTGCACCAGCGCAGTATCGATATGTTTTATAAACGGGCAGTGGTTGCAGATGAACATCACCACGGTGCCCTTCTCGCCCCTGAGCTGCTGCAGGCTTTTCTGTTCTTGACTGATGGTATCCGGCAGATTGAAGTCTGGGGCGATAGTGCCCAGTGGCATCATGTTGGAGGGAGTGAGGGCCATGTTGATCTCCTGATTCCGGTGGAAAGATCGTACAGTGTGCAAAGACAGCTTAGTCCCAGCACTCGGCAACAACCACTCTCAACAAATCCAAAGATCCAGATATAGAAAGGCCCCATTACAATGAACGGGGCCTTCTGATTGGAGCAAACTCAGGTCGTAACCTGGCGTCAGCACGTTACTCCAGGAGTGTGCTCGATCAGTAAATTAGACATGCAATCACCTCCTTTTTTCAGGGAGTGAATCTTAACGTCAGCGCCCCCCTGGCAGGCGGGTGACGATACGCTTCATATGTCACTCTGCGCCCGGAATGCTGGTATGTCAAATGAGAACTTTCTCACTGCTCATCTTCCGCAAACAACACGCCCCAAGCCGCCTCAGAGCCAACCAACAACGCCAAACCATGCACCGAAGGTTGTGCACAACACATCGCACCCAGCGCCTTTGCGATATCCACCGACGCCGGCGAGAAATACAACTTCACCTCACAGTGCAGACGCCCGTCCGATTCATGGCGCGCAAACGCGGCGACCTTATCGGAACACCCTTCTGCTTCACGTGCAGACCGGAAACAGGCCTCAATTCTATCCTGCTCGTCACAGGCCAGCATCGCATCTCCAAGGTTCTTCACATACCAGTTTTCCATTTCCACTCCCGTAGCAAAGACCTTAAGGCCAACTATATTGACCTTAAGGGGAACGCCATCGAGCTACCTTAACATGCCTCAAGAACCAACATCTCCGTTGGCCGGACGCACTGTAGTTGCGCATCAGAGGCTTGGGATCAGCTCGACACTTTCGGCGATTTGTGTGGATCAACCAACACCAAAGGCACCGAACAATGATGAAGCCAAGGGATGTTAAAACGATCGAACAGGCGAAACGTATCGTGGATGAGCGCGGGCTGAGCCACGTAAAGGTAGGCATCTTTGATACCGACGGCGTGATGCGCGGCAAGTATATGAGCAAGGAGAAGTTCTTTTCGGCGCTCGATCACGGTTTTGGCTTCTGCGACGTTGTCCTGGGCTGGGACTCCAAAGATCAGCTCTACGATAACGTCAGCTATACCGGCTGGCACACCGGATACCCGGACGCCCCCGTACGCATCGTTCCCGACACCTGCCGCGACCTCCCCTTCGAAGAGGATATGCTGCTCTTCATTGGAGAGTTCTGTGAACACGCGGCGGAGTTATGTCCGCGTAATCTGCTCCACCGAGTAGTGCAACAGACCCAAGAGATGGGTTTTGATCCGTTCGCCGCTTTGGAATACGAGTTTTTTGTCTTCAAAGAAACACCCCATAGCGCCCGCGAAAAAGGCTTTAAAAACCTGGAGCCACTGTCACCGGATTGGTTTGGTTACTCGGTACTGCGCAACTCCGTCCATTCTGACCTGTATCAACAGATTCTGGATATGTCTGAACAGATGGATTTCCCCATCGAAGGCATCCATACCGAAACCGGTCCCGGTGTAATAGAGGCCGCCATCGCCGTAGACCTGGCAGCAAACGCTGCGGACAAGGCAGCCCTTTTTAAGACCTTTATGAAGGTCCTAGCACAACGCAACGGTCTGATGGCCACCTTTATGGCCAAGTGGTCCAATGACTATCCCGGTCAGAGTGGGCATATCCATATCTCCCTCAAACACCGGGATGGATCGGGTTCCGCATTTTATGATCCCAAACAGCCCCACGGAATGAGCGAGATCCAGCGCCACTTCCTGGCGGGGCAACAACGTCTGATGCCTGAGTTCTTAAGCCTGATCGCGCCTACCGTAAACAGTTACTCCCGCTTGGTCCCGGGATTCTGGGCACCCACCGATGCTACCTGGGGCGTCGAGAACCGGACCACCGCACTGCGCATCATCCCCGGCAGCGAGAAAGCCCAGCGCATCGAGTACCGTCTCGGATCGGCCGACGGCAATCCCTACCTGGCCATGGCGGCAGCGCTGGCTTCGGGTTTATACGGCATACAGAACAAATGTGAACCGGAGCCGATGGTGGAAGGCAATGCCTACGAACAGAAACACCCCGACCACCTGCACCTACCCAGCACCCTGTGGGAAGCCGCCCAGCGGCTGAAAAACTCCAAAGCGGCCCGCGAGCTCTTTGGAGATCCCTTTGTAGAACACTTCGCTGCATCACGGGAGTGGGAAGAGCGGGAGTTTCGCAAGCATGTCACAGATTGGGAGATGGCCCGCTACTTTGAAATTATCTGACCCGGCTTTAGCAACACTGACGTCTCTCGGAGATCTGCTATGACAAACCACAGCGCCGACCTGAACGCTGATTGGCATTACCCGACCAGTATTCGAAACGGTGCCGGGCGTATCAAGGAGCTTCCAGACGCCTGCAAGAGCCTGAGTATCCAGGCGCCGTTATTGGTCACCGATCCCGGATTAGCTGCGCTACCTATGATCAAGCAGGCTCTAAAACACTGCCGGGATTCCGGCTTACACTGCAACCTGTTCTGCAATATTCAGGGCGATCCCACCGGGCAGAACGTTGAAGACGGCATCACTGCCTATAAAGCGGGCAACCATGATGGTGTTATCGCTATCGGTGGCGGCTCATCACTGGATACCGGCAAGGCCATTGCGCTGATGGCTGGCCAAACGCGGCCTCTGTGGGACTTCGAGGATATCGGGGATAACTGGACCCGTGCTGACCCTGCCGCAATCGTCCCCACCATAGCGATCCCCACCACCGCCGGCACCGGTTCGGAAGTGGGTCGTGCATCGGTCATTACTGACGAAGCCAACTTGGTGAAGCGCATTATCTTTCACCCCAACATGTTGCCGTCGATTGTCATTCTTGATGCTGAACTCACCGTCGACCTGCCACCACAAATCACTGCCGCCACCGGGATGGATGCCCTTTCCCACTGCCTGGAAGCCTATTGCGCCCCTAGCTACCACCCCATGGCCGATGGCATCGCACTGGAAGGGATGCGACTGGTGAAAGAAAACCTACCCCTCGCCTATGTAAATGGACAAGATCTGGAAGCCCGCAGCCAGATGCTGGTCGCCTCCAGCATGGGCGCCACTGCATTCCAAAAGGGATTAGGCGGCATGCATGCCATCGCACATACCTTGGGTGCGCTGTACGGCGCACATCATGGCTTATTAAATGCCATCCTGATGCCCTACGTCCTGAAAGCCAACCAGGCGGCAATTGAACCGCGTATCGAACGCTTGAGCCGTTACCTGGATCTGCCAACCCGTGGCTTCGACGGGTTTATGGATTGGGTACTGGAGATGCGAAATACACTGGGCATTCCACACAGCTTAGCGGACATAGCCATAGACGATCGCCAGGCTGTTCGGGTAGGTAAGATGGCGGCGGCAGATCCGTCTGCCGGTGGTAATCCGATCGTATTTTCAGCTGAACGGTATTCTGAGGTTTTTCGAGATGCGGTGAAGGGTGAAATTAATCAATAAGCTCAGAAAGCCCCTTTCCACTGTTCGGTATCTATAAACCAGCGCTCTTCATAGACCTTGTCACCCCGGAACTTAAACAGAGCGGAGAGCTGGGAACCCGTTACTTTTGCCGACTTCCATTCAACTATCGACACAACTTCGCCATCCCCTTCAATATGTCGTAATCCAGTGATCTCAAAACCGGGTGGCAGGATATCTCCTATACCGTCTAGAGCGGAACGAAACGCCTGCCGCCCCTCAAGAATGTCCGTCTGCCCAGGCATGATGAAGGTCATGTCCTCTACATAGTCCGCCACCAAGGCATCAAAATCGCCGGCTCCAACTGCCTCCCAGCCTCGCTGTACGATATCCGCTAAGCTCATTGGTTGAAGTGTGATGGTAATTACCTGACACCTGCCCTCAGATAACGAGAGTGGTCATAGCGTTTCCCGTGAACTATAGAACGAGTATCTCACGCTCGACTATATCCACGAGGTAACGACTATGACCACCAATGAAAAGGTAGCACGCCGCAAGCTCAGCCTACTAGAACTGGCCAAAGATCTGCAGAACGTCAGCAAGGCCTGCAAGATCATGGGTTACTCCCGCCAGCAGTTCTATGAGATCCGTCGGAACTATCAGACCTTTGGTTCTGACGGCCTCTTAGACCGCTTGCCTGGTCCTCGCGGACCACATCCCAACCGGGTCAGTGAAGAGATTGAAGCAGCCATTCTGGATCACAGCCTGGAATTTCCAACACACGGGCCATTACGCGTTTCCCAGGAGCTAGCGCTTAAAGGCGTACAGGTCAGCTCTGGCGGTGTGCGTGGCGTCTGGAGTCGTCATGACCTGCTCACCCGGCATGACCGCTTGCTGCGCTTAGAGAAGACTGTAAAGGACCGTAAGCTGGAGCTGTCTGACGAGCAGATTAAGTTGCTCGAACGCTTCAGTCCTGAGTTCCGTGAACGCCATATCGAAGTCCACCACACCGGCGAATTGGTCGCTGTTGATACGTTTTTTGTTGGTACATTGAAAGGCGTCGGCAAGGTTTACCTACAAACCGTGATTGACTGCTTTAGCCGCTATGCATGGGGACGCCTCTACACCAGCAAGCTACCGATCACGGCGGTGCACGTCCTAAACACCGACGTCTTGCCGTTCTTTGAACAGCATAAATGCCGTCTTGAAACCGTCCTCAGTGACAATGGCCGTGAGTTCTGTGGCCGCAAGGATACACACCCATATGAGCTGTTCCTCCAGTTAGAAGAGATCGAGCACAGAACCACACGCGTACGTCGTCCGCAGAGCAACGGCTTCGTCGAACGTTTACACCGTACGTTGTTGGATGAGCACTTCCGTATACAGGGCCGCACAAAATGGTATGAGGCGGTTGATGAAATGCAGAAAGATCTGGATACCTATCTCAGCCATTACAACCGTAAACGTCCCCATCAGGGCCGTGACATGAATGGCCAGACGCCATTCACCGTCTTTAAGCGAGGTATACTGAAAAAATCAGAGACTAAAAAAGCAGCCGATTCGGCTGCTTAAGAGAAGTTGGTGCGGGAAGCGCTGTCAGGTGAATACCATCTCTGTACACATTGGTCATACCCTCCTCTAAGTTAGGCTTAAACCTAACTATAGAAGGAGTTCACTGATCATGAGGGGAGTTGGGGAATTAACGCTTACGGCACGAGTAAGCGCAGCGAGTTCAAGCCACAAAGTGCCTGAATGTGCCCGTACTTGTTAACAGACCATCTACTAAAAGACTACTTCGCTTGGCACAAGCTGCCATAGCTCTATATGAAAGTTGAAGTTAGTTACTACTTCTTCTCCGTTTGGTTTGTAGTATGTAGTCACACCAAAGGCGGAGATTTCTCATAGTTCATAACCTAGTAAATCAATCTAACTTTTCTGTTAGCTTTATCTCATAAATCACTTCAAGTCCCTGATATTCGCCATAGTATGCTTCAATCTGCTTTTTTGTCCCCTGCGCAGCTGTGTGTTTCGTCGAACACCTTGTCAGGTCGTAGCTCAAAGCTTAAACACGATGCTCTTTTTACCTTCCCAAAGGGTAGAAACACCACTTTCTCTCAGCTTTTCGAGGTCAGAGGTAATAGTTGCGAAGTGATTACCTGCCAGAGTTCCAGCTTTTGACGCAAATTGAACGCAACCATAGGCTATCAATATTTCGGTTTCGCTTTTCCCTTTTGGGTACAACAATACGTGACCCGGTGCCGGATACGACGTGGCATCTTCGTACTCTACGGAAAAGTCTTTGTCACCAAGAGGAATCCACACCCCTTCGCCACTCCAGCGAACATGAACGATTTCACCTTCAAACGGCATCTCCCTTCGAAAGATCTCACAAGTTTTTGGTGACTTACTCTCTTCAAAAATGGCATCGAATTGATGTCCGTCTATCTCAATAATCATCTTAACCTCGAAGGTTTGTACTAAGGATACCTAACTCCGTATAGGCAGCAGGAACAGAGCGAAGCGACGTGTAAGCTGGCCCAATGAGCGCAACGAACCAAATCGACGGTTTGTTAAGCTCATTAAGCATGAGGAAGCTCCGAGCTGCAATTGTTTCACTCCACACTACATAGATAGTAGGCCATTTGCACACCAAAGTGATCAAGCGGATTGATCAACCTTGAACATCAAGGTTTCTAATCTTATACAAATAAATTGGAGAGTTATAAAAGTCATTAAGCCGAATAATTTTATCTGGCTGATACGAAGGCAGAGCGAAGTTATTACTGATGACAAATCCAATGTCGCTTTTTTCCGATTCCAGTTTGTTGTTTATGGAATCCATCCCACCTGGAAACAAATAACATACGATAACCGACGCACCTGACCAGTCAGATTTTAAAAAGTCCTGCCGGTATATCTCCAGATTCTTTAATCGGAGTAAATTTTTAACCAATACGGCCGTTAACCAGGGCATAATCGACAACTCATAGCCGACAATTTGACGGTGAGGGAATTTAAGAGCAAGAGGGATGACTAACCCATATTTTTCATGAAGGTATATACGAAAACGGCTGAAAGCCCTATGGTTATTGGTGTCTATACAATTCCCACAAGCCATCAGCCGTTTACAAAATGGTACCACATACTTTTCAATTTTCATCCCTTTCCCGCCG
>NZ_CAXRBQ010000019.1:0-24231 GCF_964228735.1 Pontibacterium sp.
ATCATGCGGGTACTTCAGGTGAGTTTATTTGAGCGAAAACCACTGGTTGAGCTATTAAATCCAGAGCCACCAGATAAGCAAAAAAGGGATCCTCAACTGAGGATCCCTTTATGATCAAAAACTATGGGACAGCAGTGGCCCGTAGGCTGCTTTTTTATTGGAAGGCATTTCCCGGATTATACGTCCAGGTTCGCCACGCGCAGTGCGTTAGATTCGATGAAGTTACGACGTGGTTCTACGTCGTCACCCATCAGGGTGGTGAAGAGCTGGTCGGCCGCGATTGCGTCATCGACGGTCACCTGCAGCATGCGACGTGCATCCGGATCCATGGTGGTTTCCCACAGCTGCTCCGGGTTCATCTCACCCAGACCCTTATAGCGCTGGATGGAGTGACCACGACGGGACAGATCCAGCAGCCAGTTCAGGCCTTCTTCGAAGTCGGTGATCTCTTTTACACGCTCGCCACGCTTCAGGTAAGCACCTGGCTCCAGCAGGGTGCCCAGTGTTTCGCCCATGGTGGTAATCTGGTTGTATTCACGGGACTTGAAGAAGTCACCGCCCAATACGTAGTCGTGCTCAACACCGTGCTGGGTTACAACGACCTTCGGTACGAAGCGGCTATGTTCTTTGTCGTCTTCGATACCACAACGGTACTGAATCGCGTTATCGCTGATTTCGGCCAGCTGGTCGTCCAGCTGATCACACCACTCGGAGACTACACCCTGATCGGTCAGCTGATCCGCAGACAATGCAGGCAGTGCCAGCATCGCTTTCATCGCAGCCTGAGGGTAAAGACGACCAAGGCGCGCAAGGGTACGCATCACGGCACGATAGTCCTGAACCACGGTTTCCAGCTGAGAGCCACCGATGCCCGGTGCATCCTGGTTAACGTGCAGAGTCGTGTTATCCAGAGCACCCTGAAGCAGGTAGTTATCCAGTGCTTCGTCGTCTTTCAGGTACTGTTCCTGCTTACCTTTTTTGATCTTGTACAGCGGTGGCTGTGCAATGTAGACGTGGCCACGCTCGATCAGCTCCGGCATCTGACGGAAGAAGAAAGTCAGCAGCAGGGTACGGATGTGAGAACCGTCGACGTCCGCATCGGTCATGATGATGATGCTGTGGTAACGCAGTTTATCCGGGTTGTACTCTTCGCGGCCGATACCACAACCCAATGCGGTGATCAGCGTGCCTACCTCGGCTGAGGTCAGCATCTTGTCGAAGCGTGCTTTCTCAACGTTCAGGATCTTACCTTTCAGCGGTAGGATCGCTTGGGTCTTACGCGCACGGCCCTGCTTGGCAGAACCACCCGCAGAGTCACCCTCCACCAGGTACAATTCGGAAAGGGCTGGGTCTTTTTCCTGACAGTCCGCCAGTTTACCTGGCAGGCCGGCGATATCCAGCGCACCTTTACGACGGGTCATCTCACGCGCTTTACGCGCCGCTTCACGGGCACGCGCCGCATCGATCATCTTGGAAACAACCGCTTTCGCTTCCTGTGGGTTTTCCTGCAGGAAATCAGACAGGTTTTCACCCATCATCTGCTCAACGGCGGTTTTAACCTCAGAGGAGACCAGCTTGTCCTTGGTCTGGGAGGAGAACTTAGGATCCGGCACTTTCACGGAGATAATCGCGGTCAGGCCTTCACGGCAGTCATCACCGGTCGTCGCAACCTTGCTGCCTTTGTTCAGGTTTTCAGACTCGATGTAGTTATTCAGACAGCGGGTCAGAGCAGTACGGAAACCGGACAGGTGGGTACCACCGTCACGCTGCGGAATGTTGTTGGTAAAGGTGTGGATACTTTCCTGGAAGCTGTCGTTCCACTGCATTGCCACTTCAACGCCAACGCCGTTTTCGTGCATCGCGGTGAAGTGGAACATGCCGTTTACAGTTGTCTTCGTGCTGTTGAGGAACTCAACAAAGGCACTCAGACCGCCTTCGTATTCGAAGACATCTTCACGGCCACTGCGCTCATCCTTCAGTACGATGCGTACACCGGAGTTCAGGAAGGAGAGTTCACGCAGGCGCTTAGCCAGGATGTCGTACTGGAACGTGATGTTGCTGAACGTTTCGTCAGACGGGTAGAAACGCACCTGGGTACCACTCTGATCGGTTTCACCCACAACGGTCAGCGGCTTTTCAGGTACACCGTGATGATACACCTGCTCGTGCACCTGGCCGTTACGACGTACTGTCAGACGCAGCTCGGTGGAGAGGGCGTTTACTACGGAGACACCCACACCGTGCAGACCACCGGACACCTTGTAGGAGTTATCGTCGAACTTACCACCGGCGTGCAGTACGGTCATGATAACTTCAGCCGCAGATACACCTTCTTCCGGGTGGATATCGGTTGGGATACCACGACCGTTATCGGATACAGATACACTGTCGTCCTGATGGATGATTACGTTGATCTCGCTACAATGACCAGCCAGCGCCTCATCGATGGAGTTATCTACAATCTCAAACACCATGTGATGCAAACCAGTGCCATCATCGGTGTCACCGATATACATGCCAGGGCGCTTTCTTACCGCATCAAGCCCTTTCAGGACCTTAATGCTGGAAGAATCATAATTCTGGTTATCATCGCTCATTCAACTCTCCTAACGCATTTACAGGGGCGTTACGTTTCCGTCTTTAATACTGTAATGCAGCACTTCTGTATCGGGCTGCCACTGGTGGGCCAGCGCAGTTGCGTCGACACAGGTAATAAAACACTGACTGGCCATCTGCTCCACAAACTGACAGAACAGCTGGCAGTGGGTGGCATCGAGTTCCGATGGCAAGTCATCAATCAGGTAGATACAGGGGCGACCGGTCATCCGGTAGAAAAGGGCACCCTGTGCCAGTTTTAAGGCACTGACAGCCAGTTTTTTCTGTCCGCGGGATAAACGCTCCGCGGCAGTATGACCATCAACTTTAACCCGCAGGTCGGCACGTTGTGGTCCAGCGCTGGTAAAACCCTGGCGCAAGTCACGCTCGAAATTGGCGGCCAGCAGTTCATCCAGCGGCTTTTTCAGATCCCAACCAGGAGAGAAGCCTAGGCTGATTTTCTGGCCCGGCAACAGCTTGCTGACAATCTGTTCAAACTCGGGTGTCAGCAGCTGCAGATACTCCTGTCTGAGGCGGGTAATCTGCTCGGCAAAGCCAACAAATTCATGGTCCCACGCAGCGCGCATCTGATGTCCGATCTTACCACATTTCAGCAGTGTATTGCGCTGTTTAAGTACCCGTCTGAAGCCGCGCCAGAGCTGAATAAATGCCTTATCTGCGTGGAATACACCCCAGTCGATATACTGGCGCCGAATCGACGGAGAACCATCCAGCAAGTCAAACGTGGCGGAGTCGATCACCTGCAGCGGAACCAGCTCCGCGAGGGAGGCCAGATCGATATCACCACCGGCAAACCGTACCCGGGTTTGCCCCTCCAGATTACGTTCTACACCCAATGTTTGCAGCATACCCTGCGCCAGTGAGTCCACCTTTCCCTGCACCGTTGCGGTGCCCTCACCGGCAGTGATCAGGTGGCGTACCTTGCTGGTGCGGAACGAGCGCGCCAAGCCCAACAGGTGGATCGCTTCCAGAACACTAGTTTTACCGCTGCCGTTTGGGCCGGAAAAGATATTGATACGGGTCGACGGATCGATGCTGACAGACGAAAGATTACGTACGGAACGTATATTCAGGGTGGCTATGGTCATTGGGGAATCAGGGAGGGGAACCGGCCCGGCAGTACAGCCGAACCGGTTGAAGTGCTATTACATACGCATTGGCATAACAACGTAAACACTACCGTCGTCGTCGAAGCTCTGCACCAGCGCACTGCTGTTTGGATCGGATACAGTGAAACGCACCACATCGGAGCTGATGATGGACAGTACATCCAGCAGGTAGTTAACGTTGAAGCCGATCTCCAGCGCGTCGCCTTGGTAATCCACTGCAACGGTTTCTTCCGCTTCTTCCTGCTCCGGGTTGTTAGCCATTACCTGCAGGTATCCGTCACTCAGGGAGAGGCGTACACCGCGGTATTTTTCATTGGACAGGATTGCGATACGGCTGAATACCTGACGCAGTTCCTGACGATCGCCCAGCATCACCTTGTCGCCGTTACGCGGAATTACACGCTGGTAATCCGGGAACTTACCGTCCACCAGCTTAGAGGTGAAGATGAAGTCGCCTACGTGCGCTCGGATGTGGGTTGCCCCCACAACCAGACGCAGGGTTTCTTCACCCTGTTGCAGCAGGCGCGCCAGCTCAAGGATACCCTTACGCGGCACGATGATCTGGTGCTGTACGGAGCTGTCGACTTCCACATCGGACACGCAGGTCGCCAGACGGTGACCGTCGGTTGATACGGAACGCAGCTGACCGTTGGCAATCTCCAGCAGCATACCGTTCAGGTAGTAACGAACGTCCTGCTGGGCCATGGAGAAGCCGGTTTTGTCGATCAGCTTACGCAGCTGATTCTGGGTAATGGAGAGATCCAGGGTTTCCGGACCGTCTTCCACATTCGGGAACTCTGCCGCCGGCAGGGTAGACAGGGAAAAGCGGCTACGACCCGCTTTGATGATCATCTTCTGACCGGACAGTGCCAGCTCGATACGAGCCTCATCCGGCAGGGATTTACAGATGTCCATCAGCTTACGTGCAGGTACTGTAATGGAGCCTGCCTCAGCAGGTTCATCCAGTGTAACGCGACCAACCAGCTCGACCTCAAGGTCTGTACCGGTCAGTGACAACTGATCTCCCTCGGCGACCAACAAAATGTTGGAGAGTACCGGCAGCGTCTGACGACGTTCAACAACACCCGCCACCAACTGCAAAGGTTTGATTAACGCTTCACGCGAAATAACAAATCTCATCGGTTTTCCACCTTAATATCGAACGGTACCACTACGCCGTGAGATGACGCAGTAAATTCTTATAATCTTCTCTGATGTCCGTATCACTTTCCCTCAGCTCCTTAATCTTACGACATCCGTGGAGCACGGTGGTGTGATCTCGTCCGCCAAAGGCATCGCCAATCTCCGGTAAACTGTGATTGGTGAGCTCTTTCGCCAGGCTCATAGCCACCTGGCGCGGACGGGCAACGGAGCGGCTGCGACGTTTTGACAACAGATCTGCAACTTTGATCTTGTAGTAGTCAGCCACCACACGCTGAATATTATCAATACTAACCTGTTTATCCTGCAAAGCCAGCAGGTCTTTAAGCGATTCTTTAATAAAAGGAATTGTGATCGCGTTGCCAGTGAAATGTGCGTTGGCAATCACACGCTTAAGGGCACCTTCCAACTCTCGTACATTGGAGCGGATTTTCTGCGCCAGGAAGAAGGCCGCGTCGTCCGGCAGGGCCACTTTCGCCTCGACCGCCTTACGCATCAGGATCGCTACACGGGTTTCCAGCTCAGGTGGTTCGATCGCAACGGTCAGACCCCAGCCAAAGCGGGATTTCAGACGTTCTTCAACACCTTTGATCTCTTTTGGATAACGGTCACTGGTCAGAATCATCTGCTGACCGCCTTCCAACAGGGCATTAAAGGTATGGAAGAACTCCTCTTGGGAGCGCTCCTTACCGGCAAAGAACTGAATGTCATCGATCAGCAGCGCATCCACCGAACGGTAGTGGCGCTTAAAGTCGTTGATCGCGTTCAGCTGCAGCGCCTTCACCATGTCCGCCACAAAACGCTCAGAGTGCAGGTACACAATCTTGGCGTTCGGGTTGTACTTACGCATCTCGTTACCCACCGCATGCATAAGGTGGGTTTTACCGAGACCTACACCACCGTATATAAAGAGTGGGTTGTAGGAGCTGCCCGGGTTATCCGCCACCTGACGGGCTGCGGCCAGCGCCAGTTGGTTCGACTTACCCTGTACAAAGGACTCAAAAGTGAAGGAATCGTTCAGGTTGGACTGGTGCCGGATACCACCTTCCACATCAACCATACGTTCGGCAACCGGTGCCTGGGTTACCATACTGTGGGTGCTCAGGGTCGCTTCGTGGCCTAGCGGCAGTTCTGGCTGAGGCACCTGGAACAGGGATTCGCTGGTTTCCGGCACGGATGCAGCAGGCATCGAAGCCTGGGTCGCAAAGTCGTTACCGTCCATCGAATGCTGACTGAACATAGTAGGCTGAGCCGGTTTAGGTGCCGCAACAACCGCTTCTTCAACCACGGGTGCCGGTGCAGCCACTGGTGCTGGAGCAGGTGCGGGTGCCGGGGCGGCGGCAGGCTGAATCGGAGCAGGGCGCGGACGAGCAGGCATCACCGGACGTTGACGGGCCATACGACCACCTGCGGCTATACCACCCACGTCCAGCGTAACCGAGGCGCTGATATCGCCGGTCACGTCACAAACCACCTGACGGATACGCGCCAGGAACTTGTCGCTGACCCAGTCTTTAACAAAGCGGTTAGGGGCAATCAGTACCAACTGATCGGGAGAGTCAGGCGATGCCTTTAGAGGCCGAATCCAGGTGTTGTATTGCTGAGCCGGAAACTCTTCCTGCAGGCTCTGCAAACAGCGCTCCCATAATTCCGTCGACATATATGAGTTGTCCTCTCCACTTATAAAGCAACCGGTTATCAACATCCGGCATCGAACAATACTGTGGTTCGATTTATCCAAGGCCTAGGATTTTATCCTCAAGCCGGCCACTTATCCACAAAGCATTCCAATATTTCTGCAAATTCTTTAGAGAAAGCCTGTTTCCTGCCAACCCGCACAGCATCAGCACCTGAAAGAATTTCTAAGTAATTAAGCAACAAGCTTTCAACTTGATGCCCCCAACCTTAACAACAGGCTAAATTGTTGTAATTATTTAAGCTAACCGAGTTATCAACAAAAATTACAGAAACCACTAAACTTATCCAAACAGCGCATTTTTTGCTGATTTTTTATCCAAATCGGGCATTTTACGGTTGAAGGTGTCTTACAGTTTCCGTAGAATCCGCGGTCTAATTTTTTACCGTGCTGATACTCAGGCACCCAAAATTAACGAGTGTTAGTAGGACTACACCGATGAAAAGAACTTTCCAACCTAGCGTACTGAAACGCAAACGTACTCACGGCTTCCGTGCTCGCATGGCTACTAAAGCAGGCCGTCAGCTGATCAACCGTCGCCGTGCTAAAGGCCGTAAGCGTCTGTCCAAGTAATGGCTTCTTGAGAAGGTCTGGTTATTTGAATGACCACATTCGGATATCCCCGCGAGCTAAGGATTCTTACTGGCGGGGGCTTTCAGCGAGTCTTTAATAAGGCTGAACTGAAAGTACCAGACCAACACCTCCTTATTCTGGCCCGCCCCAACGGACTCGATCATCCTCGTATCGGGTTTGTCATTTCCAAAAAAAATGTGCGCTTAGCGGTGCAACGTAACCGTGTTCGGCGTATCATTCGCGAGTCTTTTCGCCTCAACCAGCATAAACTGCCCGCGGTTGACATTGTTGTGCTTGCACGACGTGGACTCGGCGACCTGGAATCCGAAGATCTGCACAAATTAAGCTCCAAGTGTTGGTCGCGGCTAAGAAAAAAAGCTAAACAGCGTTCAAACAAAGAAAACGGTTAACCCATGGATGTACAGCGAATCATACTGATCGCCGCAATGGCACTGATCTCTTACATGCTGGTACTGCAGTGGAACGAAGACTACGGCCAGCCTGTACCTACAGGTGAGCAAGCAGTGACTTCGGTTTCCGCTTACAGCTCCTCTAATGGTGAAACAGACCTGCCTCAGGCAGCTGACGATACCGCCAGCGCAGATGTACCACCAACCGGTACCACCGCTACTAAAGCACAGCTGATCACCGTTAAGACTGACGTTCTGGATGTAATCATCGACACCAAAGGTGGCGACATCATTCAGGTTGCACTGCCAGTGCACAAAGCGACTCTGGGTGCAGAGCAGCCGTTCGTCCTGATGGAGCAGACCAGCAACCGCACCTACGTTTCTCAGAGCGGTCTGGTTGGCAGCAACGGTCCGGATGCAAGCAAAGACGGTCGTCCGACCTATAAAGTTAATGCTGCACAGTACGAACTGGGTGACCAGGACTCCCTGAACGTTGATCTGACGTTCACCGACAAGAACGGTGTACTGATCACCAAGCGCTACACGTTCAGCAAAGGCTCTTACAACGTTGGCCTGTCCTACATCGTGGACAACAAGTCGGAGCAGAACTGGAAAGCGAACCTGTTTGGTCAGATCAAGCGTGACCGTAGCGAAGACCCGACTTCCAGCACCGACATGGGTATGCAGTCCTACCTGGGTGCCGTTTTCTCCACTGCCGAAGACAACTACCAGAAGATCGACTTCGACGACATGGATGAGAGCCCGTTCAAGGCGACCACTCCAGACGGTTACGTTGCATTCGTTCAGCACTACTTCGTAAGTGCGTGGATTCCTGAAGCCGGCGCAGAGTACAGCTACCAATCCCGTAAGCTGAACGGCAACTACATCATGGGCTTCATCTCCCCTGACTTCGTTGTTGCACCGGGTGAAACCCAGACTGTAAACGCAACCTTCTATGCCGGTCCTAAAGACCAGGATCAGATGGAAGCAGCGAACGAAAACCTGAAGCTGACCGTCGACTACGGCTGGCTTTGGTGGATCGCATCTCCACTGTACTGGATTCTGAAGTGGATCTACGGCCTGGTAGGTAACTGGGGTCTGGCGATCATCGGTATTACCGTACTGGTGAAAGCTGCGCTGTTCCACCTGAACGCTAAAGCGTTCAAGTCCATGGCGAAGATGCGTAAGTTTGGTCCTGAGATGCAGCGTATGAAAGAGCTGTATGGCGATGACCGCCAGAAGATGTCTCAGGAGATGATGAAGCTGTACCAGAAAGAGAAGATCAACCCACTGGGTGGCTGTCTGCCAATCGTGGCACAGATGCCAATCTTCATCGCACTGTACTGGGTACTGATGGAATCTGTGGAACTGCGTCACGCTGAGTTCCTCTACCTGACTGACCTGTCGGTTAAAGACCCATACTTCATCCTGCCGATCATCATGGGTGCAAGTATGTTCATTCAGCAGATGCTGAACCCGACACCTCCGGACCCAATGCAGGCGAAGGTAATGAAGATGCTGCCAATCCTCTTCACCTTCTTCTTCCTGTGGTTCCCGGCCGGTCTGACTCTGTACTGGGTAGTGAACAACATCCTGTCGATCGCACAGCAGTACGTGATCAACAAACAGATCGAGGGCAGCGGCGAACCGGCGAAAGCCAAGTAAACCCGCTTCCAGATAAAAAGGCCCGCAAGGGCCTTTTTGCTTTTTGATGGTACGAAACAATGACTCTGATTGATCAAGACACAATTGCAGCCCAGGCCACCCCGCCAGGACGGGGCGGCGTCGGCATTATCCGTGTATCCGGCAAACAGGCCCTTGAGGTGGCAAAAGCGGTATTGGGGATCGAACCCCAGCCCCGTTATGCCCACTACGGCCCATTCCTGGACGGCGAGGGCAATCAGATCGATCAGGGCATCGCACTCTATTTCCCAGGGCCAAACTCCTTCACCGGTGAAGATGTGCTGGAACTGCAGGGCCATGGCGGTCCGATCATCATGGACTTCATCCTGCGCCGCGTACTGGAACTGGGATGCCGTCTGGCCCGCCCGGGTGAATTCTCCGAACGTGCCTTCCTTAACGACAAGCTGGACCTGGCCCAGGCCGAAGCGATTGCCGACCTGATCGACAGCTCATCCGAGCAGGCCGCCCGTTGTGCATTGCGCTCGTTGCAGGGTGAATTCTCCAACCGTATCCATGATCTGGTGGAATCGCTGATCCAGCTGCGTATCTACGTGGAAGCCGCCATCGATTTCCCGGAAGAGGAGATCGACTTCCTGGCCGACGGCAAAGTGCAGTCTGACCTGGAAGAGATCCTGAGCAAGGTTGGCGCCGTGCAGTCCGAAGCCCGCCAGGGTAGCTTGCTGCGTGAGGGTATGAACGTGGTAATCGCCGGTCGTCCAAATGCCGGTAAATCCAGCCTGCTCAACGCACTGGCCGGTCAGGATCGCGCCATTGTCACCGATATTGCCGGTACCACCCGCGACGTGTTGCGTGAGCATATTCACATCGACGGTATGCCCCTGCATATCATCGATACCGCCGGTCTGCGTGATGCACCGGACGAAGTGGAACGAATCGGTATCGACCGCGCCTGGGAAGAGATTCGCACTGCCGACCGCGTGCTGTTGATGGTGGACAGTACCACCACGGACACCGACGACCCGGAACAGATCTGGCCGGAGTTCGTGCACCAGCTACCGGACGCCGACAAGATCACCGTAATCCGTAACAAAGCTGACCTGAGCGGCGAAGCGATCGGCCAGCGTGAAGCCCACGGCCACACGCTGATTGCGCTCTCGGCCAAAGCCAACCAAGGCGTTGACGAGCTGCGCGAACACCTGAAATCCTGCATGGGTTTCAGCGCTACCACCGAAGGTGGCTTCCTGGCCCGTCGTCGCCATCTGGAAGCGCTGCAGATTGCCCACGACCTGCTACAAACCGGTTATGACCAGCTGGTAATGAACGGCGCAGGTGAGCTGCTGGCAGAAGACCTGCGCCAGGCGCAGCAGTCGCTAAACGAGATTACCGGTGAGTTCAGCTCTGACGACCTGCTGGGCCGTATCTTCAGCTCGTTCTGTATTGGTAAGTAAGAGGGAACTACCATGGCACTTAATCTAAGCTGCCCACACTGTGCTGTAACCAACCATGTACCTGCAGAACGCCTGGGTGACGGTCCAAAATGTGGCAAGTGCAAACAACCGATCTTCACCGGTAAAGCTCAGGAGCTGACAGCTAGCAACGTAAGTAGTGTATTGAACCGCAACGACATCCCGGTGCTGGTCGACTGCTGGGCAACCTGGTGTGGCCCCTGTCAGCAGTTTGCACCGATCTTTGAACAGGCAGCTCAGAACTTCGAGCCCAATATCCGCCTGGCCAAGCTTAACACCGAAGCAGAGCAGGGGATCGCAGCCCAGTGGCAGATCCGCTCCATTCCAACGTTGATTCTGTTTAAGCAGGGCAAAGAGGTGGCGCGTATGAGCGGCGCCATGCCATTACCTCAGCTGAAGCAGTGGTTGCAGCAGCAGGGCATCTCCGTCTGAATATCTGATATACCGCTTTCAGGGGTCGATCCAGGCCCCACTCTCCAACCGTATAACCTCAGCCCCTCACAAACTGTCCCACCAGTACCTTTCCAGACAGCTCTGATCCGATACCGGTAACAGACCTACGCATTCGCAATAACAAATCACCACAAAATCGATCCATACCATTCGTAAATGTTATAGATAAGCCTAAATATCGCTGTTTCCGTATCGACGCTGGTACGCAGATCCCTTCTAAATAACATTCTCATCCCACCAGGCAATCCCACTTCAATCCCCACAAGCTTATAAACATCGCAGGCTCAAGAAGGCCATTCAGGCAGCTTTTAGTTACTAACAGGCAGATTCAGACACACAATCATCAGAAATCTATTCCGTTTGGATAACTTCGCCGCTGCGCTGTGTTCCACTGCTGGTACAACCCTGTTTATAAGGCTGTGAGTTAGTGTGAGTAACTGATATTTCCACACCGGACATCAACACGTTATTTTTCGTGTAACTAGTTGTTAGTGAACACATTTTATCGCTTATCTACATAACATATGGGTGTTATTAAGCTCAGCTTTTAACACGGTATAACTTATACAACCCACAGAAAGTTCACCGATAAGTAGAGCAAGCCAAATAATCCCCGGGTTGTACACAGATAACCGACAGGCTTTACCTGAGTTGTGCTTACTCACATCTCTATGTGGAAAACGTGTATAACGACTTGGGACTGTTCCGTGGAGAATTTTGTGGGTTATTTGCGGTGTGCATAAAGCGGCATTTCATTCACAACTTACCCATCAGGATACGAAGATCTTTACGGCAGCTTATAAACACAGTTAGAGCTTCCCTAACTTAATGTTTTATAAGGATTAGACAGGGTTAATCACAGAAAAGGGGCTCCCTATATATAACAAACAAAAACAATACATATATATTCTTCTTTATATTTTTCTATATATAGGAAGACAGGAAGAGACCTGGCTAAATTTTGATCATTTTCTCGTTGGACAGAGAAGGGTATAATCAGTCCCCTTTTCCAGAACCAATCCCGGTTCTCCTGATTAGTATGTTCTTACGAGGTGTTGGCAAGTGGACTATCCAAGTCGCTTTGATGTCATTGTTATTGGTGGTGGTCACGCAGGTACCGAAGCTGCACTGGCTGCTGCCCGTATGGGAGCACAGACCCTGTTGCTGACCCATAACATCGAAACCTTGGGTCAGATGTCCTGCAATCCGGCCATTGGTGGTATCGGTAAAAGCCATCTGGTGAAGGAGGTTGATGCACTGGACGGTGCCATGGCGCGTGCTACCGATCTCGGTGGTATTCAGTTTCGTGTCCTCAACTCCCGAAAAGGCCCAGCAGTACGTGCAACTCGAGCACAGGCCGACCGTATCCTCTACAAAGCGGCCATCCGTGAGATTCTGGAGAACCAGCCTAATCTGCAGTTGTTTCAGCAATCCGCTGATGACCTGATTGTTGAAGGTGACACCGTTAAAGGTGTGGTGACCAACACCGGTATCCGCTTCCATGCTCACTCCGTGGTGCTGACTGCCGGTACCTTCCTGGGTGGTATCATCCACGTGGGTATGGAAAATCACTCGGCTGGCCGTGCCGGTGATCCGCCATCCATTGCTCTGGCAGCCCGTCTGCGTGAATTGCCGCTGCGCGTTGATCGTCTTAAGACCGGTACACCACCGCGTATCGATGCACGCAGTGTTGATTTCTCAGTGATGCAGGAACAGCCGGGTGATACACCAACGCCGATCATGTCCTACATGGGATCGCAGAGTGATCACCCGCAGCAGATCAGCTGTTACATCACCTACACCAATGAGCAGACCCACGACATCCTGCGCTCAGGCCTGGATCGTTCTCCTCTGTATACCGGCGTAATCGGCGGTGTGGGTCCACGTTACTGTCCGTCGATAGAAGACAAGATCATGCGCTTCGCTGACAAAGACCGTCACCAGGTGTTTGTTGAGCCGGAAGGACTGACCACCCACGAACTCTATCCGAACGGTGTATCAACCAGTCTGCCGTTTGATATCCAGCTGGCGGCGATCCGCACCATGAAAGGGTTCGAGAATGCGCATATCACACGTCCGGGTTACGCGATCGAATACGATTACTTCAACCCGCAGGACCTGAAACACACTCTGGAGACCAAGTACATCAACGGTCTCTACTTCGCCGGTCAGATCAACGGTACCACCGGTTACGAAGAAGCGGCGGCCCAGGGCTTGTTAGCCGGCAGCAACGCCGCGGCGCGTGCGCAGGAGAAAGAGCAGTGGTCACCACGCCGTGATGAGGCGTACATCGGTGTACTGGTGGATGACCTGATCACACTGGGGACTTCTGAACCGTACCGTATGTTTACCAGCCGTGCGGAATACCGTCTCATCCTGCGTGAAGACAATGCGGACCTGCGCCTGACCGAGAAAGGCCGTGAACTGGGTCTGGTGGGTGATGAACGCTGGGCTCACTTCAGCGAGAAACGCGAAGCGATCGAACTGGAGAAACAACGCCTGCGTGACACCTGGGTGCAGCCGAAGTCTGAACAGGCGACAGAGCTGAATGAAAAACTGAAAACACCGCTGTCGCGTGAATACAACCTGGCGGACCTGATCAAGCGTCCGGAACTGGTGTACGCCGATGTAGCCAACCTGAAAGGGGAGGCAGTAAGCGATCCGCAGGTAGCCGACCAGGTAGAGATCCAGTTCAAGTATGCCGGTTACATCGACCGTCAGCGTGATGAGATCGAACAGATGCGCCGTCAGGAGAACACTAAGCTGCCGGCTGACTTCGATTACGATCAGGTTGGTGGTCTCTCCAACGAACTGACCATGAAATTGAAAGAGGTACGTCCGGAAACCATCGCCCAGGCGTCCCGTATCCAGGGCATCACCCCGGCAGCGATTTCGTTACTGCTGGTGTACCTGAAAAAACAGCAACTCACCAAGAAACAGGATAAGGCAGCAAGTTAATGGATCTGCAGTTACGAAACACCCTTGAGCGTGGCCTCGAACGGATGAATCTGGCTCTGGAGGCAGAGCAGATTGATACCCTGATGGCTTACCTGCAGATGCTGATCAAGTGGAACAAAGCCTACAACCTCACCGCCGTGCGTGATCCGCAGGAGATGGTCAGCCGTCACCTGCTCGACAGCTTGAGTGTGTTGCCACACATCCGCGACGAAGCGCTGATCGATGTGGGCAGTGGACCCGGCCTGCCGGGAATCCCGTTGGCGATCTGTCGTCCTGACCTGCAGATTACTACGTTGGACAGCAACGGTAAGAAAACCCGTTTTCAGCTGCAGGCAAAGATCGAACTGAAGCTGGATAACCTCACCGTGGTGCACGAGCGTGTGGAAAAGTACCAGGTTGAGCCGTTCAAACAGGTGATCTCACGGGCCTTTGCCTCCCTGGAAGACATGATCCACTGGACCCGCCACCTCTGTGCCGACGACGGTGTTTTTCTTGCAATGAAAGGCCTGTATCCTGATGAAGAACTGGCAGCATTGCCGACGGACATCGTGGTCAAAGACAGCCACCGTCTGCAGGTGCCGGACACGGACGGAGAACGACATCTGTTGATCCTGGGGAGAGCCTGAGTGTGGCCAAAATACTGACAGTCACCAACCAGAAAGGTGGCGTAGGCAAGACAACGACCTGCGTAAACCTGGCAGCTTCGCTGGCCGCAACCAAGAAGCGCATATTGCTGATCGATATGGATCCGCAGGGTAATGCGACCATGGGGAGTGGCGTGGATAAGCACGGTCTGGAAAATTCCGTCTACGAACTCCTGACCGGTGATTGCAGTGCGGCCGAGGCGGTGATTGAAAAGTCACCGGCCGGATACGACCTCATTGGTTCCAATGGTGATCTAACCGCAGCGGAAGTGGAGTTGTTGCAGCTGCCACGCCGTGAATTCCGCCTGAAGATGGCGCTGAAACCGATCGAAGATCAGTATGACTTTATCCTGATCGACAATCCGCCGTCGCTCAACCTGCTGACTGTCAACGCGCTCTCTACCTCAGGTGGGGTGATCATCCCGATGCAGTGTGAATATTACGCACTGGAAGGGATCTCCGCACTGGTCGGTACCATCGACAAGATTAATAAACGCCTGAATCCGGATCTACGGATTGAGGGGATTCTGCGCACCATGTTTGACCCGCGCATGAGCCTGACCAAGGACGTGTCCGATCATCTGATCGAGTACTTTGGTGACAAGGTCTACCGTACGGTGATTCCACGTAACGTGCGTCTGGCAGAAGCACCGAGTCATGGGCTGCCAGCGTTGCTGTACGATAAAAACTCCCGTGGGGCCGTGGCCTACCTGGCCCTGGCTGGCGAGCTGATTCGTCGTACCAAGCAGGAACAGAAGCAGAACAACGAGTTACAGGAAGCATAATATGGCGAAGAAGCGTGGCTTGGGACGCGGATTGGATGCACTGCTGTCCAGCGTAAGTGAGCTAGAAGAGGTGGCTCTGGCGCCGGAAGTGGATGCCGTTGCAAAACCGGAAAAACCGGCCTATCCGGAAATGGGTGTCCACCTGATTCAGCGTGGCCGTTACCAGCCTCGACGAGACCTGGAACCCCAGGCTCTGGAGGAGCTGGCGAACTCTATCCGTGCCCAGGGAGTGATGCAGCCGATTGTGGTGCGTCCGATCGATAGCGAGCGCTACGAGATTATCGCCGGTGAACGCCGCTGGCGCGCCAGCCAGATGGCGGGACTGAACACCATCCCTGTGGTGATCAAGGATGTGCCGGATGAAGCGGCCATCGCCATGGCCCTGATTGAGAACATCCAGCGTGAAAACCTGAATCCGATGGAAGAAGCGATCGCGCTGCAGCGTTTGCAGCAGGAGTTCGAGCTGACCCAGCAGGAAGTGGCTGATGCCGTAGGTAAATCCCGCTCGACCGTGACCAACCTGTTGCGCCTGATGAACCTCACCGGTGAGGTGCGCAAGATGCTGGAATATGGCGATCTGGAAATGGGCCATGCCCGTGCGCTGTTGCCGCTGGATGAAGAGGCGCAGGTTGCTGCGGCACGGGAAGTATCCGGCAAGGGGTTGTCGGTGCGCCAGACGGAAGAGCTGGTGCGTAAGCTGCAGTCTGATGAGCAAAAAGAAGAGGTCAAAAAGCCGGAACCTGACGCTCAACTTGAGAACTGGGCCAGCGATCTTTCCCGCAAGCTTTCCACCAAGGTAAGCATCTCTGCTAATGCGAAGGGAAAAGGCAAAATTACCATCGCCTATGATTCGAAAGAATCACTCGAAGCAATCCTGCAAAATCTACAATAGATAGTGTTTTAGACTGGGCCAGTTCACCATATGTATGGTTTGGCCCTATCCCCCTCCATCCCCCTTCAGTCGGGGTGGATCATACATTAGTGCAAATACTTACGATGCCTGTTGTTTCGGCCTCCCATAGTTCATATAATCTGCAAGCTTTTCGAGAGCTCTGCTCCGAAATAGGGCATCAAACAGCGTTAACGATTCAGGGTTGCAGTGGCACAACATGGGCAAACGGGGCCAAAAGCAAGGAATCCATAGCCAAGTCACTCGCAAAAAGATTTTCCGAATCTTCCTGATTCAGGCAGCAATTGCGGTATTCATATCAGGCGGTCTGCTGCTGATTGATATCGTAACTGCATACTCCGCACTGCTGGGGGCTGCGCTGTATCTGGTCCCAAACCTCTATTTCGCCAACCGGGCACTGAAAAGCAAGCCGGACCAATCGCCAAACACCGCGTTGGTCGAGTTGTATGCAAGTGAAATATGGAAAATGGGAATCAGCATAGTTGGGTTTGCCGCTGTGTTTATTCTGGTTGAACCTGTGAGCCCATTTTCCCTATTTGTCACTTTCATCCTGATGCACATCTCCGGCTGGATCGCACAGATGAATTTGAATAACCGGTTCCTGAAACTTTGACAGAGAGACACTGAGAATGGCTAGCGAAAGCGGAACTCTCACATCCTCAGAGTACATCTCCCACCACTTGACCAACCTGACGTTTGGTAAGCTGCCTGCTGGCACTACCCGTTACGATGGCACAGTGGTTGGCGACGGTGGTACCTGGACCTTTGCACACGGCAATGAAGCTGCAGAAATGGGCTTTTGGGCGATCAACGTAGACACTATGTTCTGGTCTATCGCTCTGGGTCTGATGTTTGTATGGATGTTCCAGAAAGTTGCGAAAAGCGTAACTGAAGGCGTACCAGGCAACGCGCAGAACTTCGTAGAAAGCATCATCGAGTTCATCGATGACAACGTGAAAAGCATCTTCCACCACAAAAATGATCTGATCGCGCCACTGTCGCTGACCATTTTTGTCTGGATCTTCCTCATGAACGCCATGGACCTTGTGCCGGTCGACTGGATCCCATTCGTTGCATCTGAAATGGGCATCTCCTACATGAAAGTGGTACCAACCACTGACGTGAACGCGACCCTGGGTATGGCATTGTCTGTATTTGGTCTGATCATCTACTACAGCGTTAAAGAAAAAGGCGTTGGTGGTTTCCTGGCTGAGCTGTCTCTGCAGCCTCTGGGTAAGTGGATGCTGCCGTTCAACCTGTTCCTGGAACTGGTTGGCCTGTTCGCGAAGCCTGTATCTCTGGCGCTGCGACTGTTCGGTAACATGTACGCAGGTGAGATGATCTTTATCCTGATCGCACTGATGCCATTCTGGATCCAGTGGATTCTGTCTGTACCTTGGGCGATCTTCCACATTCTGGTTATTACGCTGCAGGCGTTCATCTTCATGGTCCTGACTATTGTTTACATGGCCATGGCGCATGATCACCACTAATGCGTAGCAACTGAATAGAAAAAATTTACAACTACTCTTTAAACTTTCAAAACTTAAAATTGGAGAAATCTGATGGAACAATCTTTGGTGTATCTGGCTGCTGCTCTGATGATGGGTCTGTCTGCAATCGGCGCTGCTGTTGGTATCGGTATGCTGGGCGGTAAATTCCTGGAAGGTGCTGCTCGTCAGCCAGAACTGGTTCCACTGCTGCGTTCTCAGTTCTTCATCGTAATGGGTCTGGTTGATGCTGTACCTATGATCGGTGTTGGTCTGGGCATGTACCTGCTGTTCGCTGTTTAAGACTAGTTTAAGTAGTTAACGAAGGTCCTTTGGGACAACACCTACTTTTAATTAGCTAAACACCGCGAGAGGTAATGGCGTGAATATCAATTTAACCATCATTGGTCAGGCCATCGCATTCGCAATTTTCGTTATCTTCTGCATGAAGTTTGTGTGGCCGCCAATCACGGCTGCACTGGCAGAACGTAAAAAGAAAATTGCTGAAGGCCTGGACGCTGCTGACCGCGCTGAACGTGACTTGCAGCTGGCGAAAGAAAAAGCCGCTGCAGACATGCGTCAGAGCAAAGAAGAAGCAGCCGCCATCATTGAACAAGCCAATAAGCGGGCAAACCAGATTATCGACGAAGCGAAAGAGCAGGCTCGTGAAGAAGCTGAGCGTGTGAAAGCATCTGCTCAGGCTGAAATCGAGCAGGAAGCTAACCGCGCTAAAGAAGCACTGCGTGCTCAGGTAGCGGTACTGGCTGTAGCTGGCGCTGAGAAGATTCTGGAAGCCTCTATTGATGAGCAGGCTCACGCACAGCTCGTTGAGAAACTGGCAGCTGAGCTTTAAGCGAGGTTTATGATGGCTGAACTCAATACAGTCGCTCGCCCATACACGAAAGCTGCTTTTGAGTATGCACTGGAGCAGGGTTCCCTGGATCAGTGGTCAGAAGTTCTGGCAACCGCTAGCGCGGTTGCTCAGGACGAGACTATGAAACAGGTAATCGGCAACCCAGGACTGACAAGTACGCAAAAAGCTGACGCGTTGATCTCTGTTCTTGAAGAGAACATCGACGAAGGCAGCAAGAACTTTGTTTCTTTGCTGGCTGAAAATCAGCGTTTGCTACTGTTGCCTGAGATCAGTGCACAATTCGAGCAGCTGAAGGCAAATCAGCAGAAATCCGTCGCTATCGACGTGACAACTGCATTTGACCTGGATGAGCAGCAGCAACAGAAACTAGCTCAGGCACTAGGCACGAAGCTGGGTCGCGAAGTATCTCTGACTGCACAGGTAGACAAATCTATCCTGGGTGGTGTAGTGATCCGCGCAGACGACCTGGTTATCGATGGCTCCGTTCGCGCACGTATCGCGAAACTGGCCGAAGCTATGAATTCCTGAGTGTGAGGAATAAACATGCAGCAACTGAATCCATCTGAGATCAGCGAGATTCTGAAGAAGCGCATCGAGAAGCTGGATGTGTCTTCTGAAGCCCGTAATGAGGGCACTATCGTCAGCGTATCCGACGGTATCATTCTGATTCACGGTCTCGCTGACGTTATGTACGGGGAAATGATCGAATTCCCTGGCGGCGTTTACGGCATGGCGCTTAACCTTGAGCGCGACTCCGTAGGTGCTGTAGTTCTGGGTGACTACCAGGACCTGGTTGAAGGTATGACCGCGCGTTGTACTGGCCGAATCCTGGAAGTACCTGTTGGTACGGAACTGCTGGGTCGTGTAGTAGACGCCCTGGGTAACCCTATCGACGGTAAAGGCCCGGTAGAAACCAAACTGTTTGACGCTGTAGAAAAGGTTGCACCTGGTGTAATCGAGCGTCAGTCCGTAGACCAGCCGGTACAGACCGGTCTGAAGTCTATCGACTCCATGGTGCCAATCGGTCGTGGCCAGCGTGAGCTGATCATCGGTGACCGTCAGATTGGTAAATCTGCGATCGCTATCGACGCGATCATCAACCAGAAAGGTACTGGCGTTAAGTGTATCTACGTAGCTGTGGGTCAGAAACAGTCCACTATCGCTAACGTAGTACGTAAGCTGGAAGAGCACGGCGCGATGGATCACACCATCGTAGTTGCTGCAGGCGCTGCTGATCCAGCTGCGATGCAGTTCCTGGCTCCATACGCTGGTTGTTCCATGGGTGAATACTTCCGTGACCGCGGAGAAGATGCACTGATCGTATACGATGACCTGACTAAACAGGCATGGGCATACCGTCAGATCTCCCTGCTGTTGCGTCGTCCACCGGGCCGTGAAGCATACCCTGGTGACGTATTCTACTTGCACTCCCGTCTGCTGGAGCGTGCTGCGCGTGTTAACGCTGACTACGTTGAGAAGTTCACTGACGGCGAAGTTAAGGGCCAGACTGGTTCCCTGACTGCACTGCCAGTAATCGAAACTCAGGGTGGTGACGTATCCGCGTTCGTACCAACCAACGTTATCTCCATCACCGACGGTCAGATCTTCCTGGAAACTGACCTGTTCAACTCTGGTGTTCGTCCTGCGATCAACGCAGGTCTGTCTGTATCCCGTGTAGGTGGTGCAGCTCAGACTAAGATCATCAAGAAACTGGGTGGTGGTGTTCGTCTGGCTCTGGCTCAGTACCGTGAACTGGCGGCATTCGCACAGTTCGCTTCTGACCTTGACGATGCTACTCGTGCTCAGCTGGAGCACGGTCAGGCTGTAACCGAGCTGATGAAGCAGAAACAGTACTCTCCAATGTCCGTGGCTGACATGGGTCTGAGCCTGTACGCTGCCAACGAAGGTTACCTGAACGATATCGCACTGAACAAGATCATGGATTTCGAAGCTGCGCTGATCTCTTACTTCAACGGCGAATACGCTGATCTGATGGCTAAGATCAACGAAACTGGCGGCTACAACGACGAGATCGCAGCTCAGTTCAAGGCTGGTATCGAGAAGTTCAAGTCTACCCAGACTTGGTAATTACTCGCTAAGAGTAAGTGGTCTGCGCTGCATTGCGGTGCAGACCGTACACTAAGTCAAGGTTAAGAAGGCGGAACTATGGCAGTCGGAAAAGAAATTAAGACGCAAATTGCGAGCATCGGTAGTACGCGTAAGATCACCAGCGCCATGGAAATGGTTGCTGCATCTAAAATGCGTAAGGCCCAGGATCGCATGCAGTCGTCCCGCCCATACGCTCGGAGCATCCGTGGCGTAATTCAGCACCTGGCCAAGTCCAACCCTGAGTACACACACTTGTACATGCAGGAGCGTGAGACTAAACGCGTTGGTTTTATTGTGGTATCGACCGATCGCGGCCTGTGTGGTGGTTTGAACGTAAACGCTTTTAAAGCAGCTGTTTCCAGCATGAAGGAAGCCCACGACCAGAACATCGAAATCGATGTCTGTGCACTGGGTTCCAAAGCGGTTGCATTCTTCAAAAACTATGGTGGCAACGTTGTTGCGGCAAAAACCCATCTGGGTGACCAGCCAGAGGTTGGTGATCTGATTGGTGCCGTAAAAGTGATGCTGGATAGTTACGATGAAGGCAAGCTGGACAAGCTGTACATTGTGTCTAACGAATTCGTGAACACAATGACGCAGAAGCCGAACGTCGAACAGGTGCTTCCACTGAAGGCAGAAGACGACGATGAACGTCTTAACCATCACTGGGACTACATCTACGAGCCAGAAGCAAAAGACCTTCTGAATGGTCTGCTTCTTCGTTATATCGAGTCTCTGGTGTACCAGGCGGTGGTTGAGAATAACGCCTGTGAACAGGCAGCCCGTATGCTGGCGATGAAGAACGCAACTGACAACGCAGGCAATCTGATCGATGAACTTCAGATGGTCTACAACAAAGCGCGTCAGGCTGCGATCACTCAGGAAATATCTGAGATCGTTGGTGGTGCTGCTGCTGTATAAGCAGTCAACAGGTTTAAAAGTTAAGAGGATCCGAACATGAGTAGCGGAACTATTGTTCAGATTATCGGTGCAGTAGTAGACGTGGAATTCCCACGTGACAATGTACCGAAGGTTTACGACGCATTGACCGTCGGTAAAACCGGCCTGACACTGGAAGTTCAGCAGCAGCTGGGTGATGGTGTCGTACGTGCAATCGCAATGGGTCAGACCGAAGGTGTGAGCCGTGGTTGGGACGTAGAAAACACTGGTGCTCCAGTATCCGTACCTGTAGGTACTGCGACCCTGGGTCGTATCATGGATGTACTGGGTAACCCAATCGATGAGTGTGGTGAGATCGGTGAAGAAGAGCGCATGCCTATTCACCGTAAAGCACCTTCCTACGACGAACAGGCAGCTTCTAACGAACTGCTGGAAACCGGCATCAAGGTAATCGACCTGGTATGCCCGTTCGCGAAGGGTGGTAAAGTTGGTCTGTTCGGTGGTGCCGGTGTAGGTAAAACCGTAAACATGATGGAACTGATCCGTAACATCGCGATCGAGCACTCCGGTTACTCCGTATTCGCGGGTGTAGGTGAGCGTACTCGTGAAGGTAACGACTTCTACTACGAGATGAAAGAGTCCAACGTACTGGACAAAGTATCTCTGGTATACGGTCAGATGAACGAGCCTCCAGGTAACCGTCTGCGTGTAGCGCTGACTGGCCTGACTATGGCTGAGAAATTCCGTGACGAAGGCCGTGACGTACTGTTGTTCGTAGACAACATCTACCGTTACACCCTGGCGGGTACTGAGGTATCTGCACTGCTGGGTCGTATGCCTTCTGCGGTAGGTTACCAGCCAACGCTGGCGGAAGAGATGGGTGTTCTGCAGGAACGAATCACTTCTACCAAGACTGGTTCCATCACCTCTATCCAGGCGGTATACGTACCTGCGGATGACTTGACTGACCCATCCCCAGCTACAACCTTCTCCCACTTGGATGCGACTGTAGTACTGTCTCGTCAGATCGCCGAGCTGGGTATCTACCCTGCGGTAGACCCACTGGACTCCACCTCTCGTCAGCTGGATCCACTGGTAATCGGTCAGGAGCACTACGAAGTTGCTCGGCAGGTTCAGGGTGTACTGCAGCGCTACAAAGAGCTGAAAGACATCATCGCGATCCTGGGTATGGACGAACTGTCTGAAGAAGATAAGCAGGTAGTAGGCCGCGCACGTAAGATCCAGCGCTTCCTGTCTCAGCCGTTCTTCGTAGCAGAAGTCTTCACTGGTTCTCCAGGTAAGTACGTACCGCTGAAAGAAACCATCTCTAGCTTTAAAGCTATCCTGGCAGGTGAGTACGACTCCATGCCGGAGCAGGCTTTCTACATGGTTGGCGGTATCGACGAAGCGATCGAGAAAGCTAAGAGCCTGTAATCAGGTCCCGGCGGAAACACCTTTAAGAGGTAAATAACATGGCTATGACTGTTCATTGCGATATCGTAAGTGCTGAAGAAGAAGTATTCTCCGGCCTGATCGAATTCGTATCCGTAACAGGTAGCCTGGGTGACCTGGGTATCTACCCGGGTCACGCTCCGCTCCTGTCGGAACTGAAACCAGGCCCTGTCGAGCTGCGTAAGCAGGGCGGCGAGCAGGATATTTTCTATATCTCTGGCGGCTTCCTTGAAGTTCAGCCTCACAAGGTCACTGTACTGGCAGACACCGCTCTGCACGCAGGCGACCTGGATGAAGCTGCAGCAATGGAAGCACAGAAGCACGCTGAGCAGGCGATGGCTGATAAAACTTCCGAGTTTGAATACTCGAAAGCAGCTTCCCAGCTTGCAGAAGCAGCAGCTCAGCTGCGTACCTTGCAGCAGATTCGCCAAAAGCTCGGCCGTTAATTCGGCTGTCGCTAAGCGACTCTACCCAATTAAAAAGGCGCCGGCAGGCGCCTTTTTTGTGTCTGTCGTTCAGGATTGGCTATTTATTAATCGATGGCGGTGGTTTTTTAACCGCTTTGTAAATTATTTACCTTTTTTGACGTTTTTTTTAAAAAGGGTGTTGACGGTAATTCTGAGGTCTGTAGAATGCGCCCCCACATCACAGCGACGCTGCAACGCAGCACAGATTGATCGCTGAGATGGGTTTAAATAAGTTGTTGATTTACTTGATAAATTAACGGATTATTTAAACCGTCGTTTTCACCGGCAAGCTTCAAAAACTTTTGAAAAACTTGCAAATAAACGGTTGACAACGACACGGTGCGCAGTAAAATATGCGCCTCGCTTGAGACAGCGCTAACGCAGCGTCACAAGCCGCTCTTTAACAAATTGATCAGATAATTCGTGTGGGCGCTTGTCAGGATAAAGCACACAAAACTTTATCCAGATAAGCAACCAAGTGAATTCATTTTTACAAAGTTGTTTTAACTGGAGC
>NZ_CAXRBQ010000020.1:0-8742 GCF_964228735.1 Pontibacterium sp.
AAGAACAAAATGCAGGCACTGGGCGCAGCGATGAGAAAGCTGGTCCACCTGTGCTTTGGCGTGGTGAAAAGCCAGGAAAAGTTCCAGCTACACCCGCTCTAAAAGCGTTTGTAGCCAGAATCGAGAGATGGTATCTACGGGTGAAGAGGTTTGTTGCAGCGGGCTCTGACCGCGACCGGTTCTTGGATTTGATCTGTCGTCCTCGGAGAGGGCTGCTACAGCAGGGTGTACGCCGTTCCAGTGCGTCGGCAGGGCTTGTATTTTCAATAAGTCATATAGTCTTTTTTTTGTGTTTATAAAAGACATAAAATCTTTTAACTGGCCTAAAAATAAATTAAACAAGAAATAAAACCTCGATATTTAGAGAATACGAACTTTAAGACGCCGCTAGAATAGCTAAAAAATTCTTACAAGAAGGTGAGGCTATGAATCTTACGACCGAGCTGACTCTCGACCAGTACCGCGAGATTATCCGCAAAAACTACCTGGCAGATGAAACCACTGCTGTTCATTCCCTGATGGATAATGCCCGTTTGTCTGCCGATGATCGTGCCGCGATCTCTGCTCGTGCAGCCGAGCTGGTAACTAAGGTTCGTAACGAAAGCAAACCTTCCATGATGGAAAAATTCCTGGCGGAATACGGCCTGACCACTAAAGAGGGTGTAGCCCTGATGTGTTTGGCTGAAGCGCTGTTGCGTGTGCCGGATTCCACCACCATCGATGCCCTGATCGAAGACAAGGTTGCGAGCGGTAACTGGCGCAGCCACCTGGGTCAAGCAAACTCCTCTCTGGTGAACTCCTCTACCTGGGCGCTGATGCTGACTGGTAAACTGATCGCACCGGAAGAGGACGAGAAGAAGGGTGTTACCAAGACCCTACGTTCTCTGGTTAAGCGTCTGGGCGAGCCGGTTGTCCGTACCGCAGTAGGTCAGGCGATGAAAGAGCTGGGCCGTCAGTTTGTACTGGGTCGTACCATCGAAGAAGCGACCAAACGTGCGAGCAAATACGAAGCACAGGGTTATACCTACTCCTACGACATGCTGGGTGAAGCGGCACGCACCGATGCGGATGCGATCCGTTACCACCAGGCATACTCCAAAGCGATTCGCGAGCTGTCTGCAGCGTGCAAACACGATGATATCCGCAAGAATCCAGGTATCTCCGTAAAACTGTCTGCACTGCACGCCCGTTACGAATTCGGTCAGCGCGACCGTGTGATGAACGAACTGGTGGATCGCACCCGCTCTCTGGCCCTGCAGGCGAAGCAGGCCAACATGGGCTTCAACATCGACGCGGAAGAAGCGGATCGTCTGGATCTGTCCCTGGATATCATCGAAGCAGTACTGTCTGATCCTGTACTGGCAGGCTGGGACGGCTTCGGTATCGTAGTACAGGCCTTCGGTCAGCGCGCATCTCACGTACTTAACTGGCTGTATGCACTGGCGACCAAGCTGGACCGCAAGATCATGGTGCGTCTGGTAAAAGGTGCGTACTGGGATGCGGAGATCAAACGTGCGCAGGTATTTGGCCTGAACGGCTTCCCTGTGTACACCCGCAAGGTGAACAGCGATGTTTCCTACATGTGCTGTGCCGAAAAGCTGCTGGGTATGACCGATCGTATCTACCCTCAGTTTGCGACTCACAACGCACACTCAGTGTCCTCTATCCTGCACATGGCGCGCGATATGGGCACCGAGAAGTTCGAATTCCAGCGTCTGCACGGTATGGGTGAGTCCCTGCACGATACTGTCCTGAAGAACAGCAACACCGGTTGTCGTATCTACGCTCCGGTTGGTGCACATCAGGATCTGCTGGCGTACCTGGTGCGCCGTCTGCTGGAAAACGGTGCCAACAGCTCCTTCGTAAACCAGATTGTTGATACCCGTATCTCTCCGGAAGAGATCGCGCGTGACCCGTTTGACGCAGTAAAAGCGCTGGGTGATAACGTTGCCAGCACCATGATTGACCGTCCGGCCGATCTGTACGGTGAAGGCCGAGTGAACGCCCGTGGTTGGGATATTACCGATCCTGTAGCGGTTGAGCTACTGGAAGCAGAGCGTTTTGGTTTCCAGGAATACCAGTGGAACGCACAGCCGATTGTGGGTGGTAAAGCGATCACTGAACCGGGCACCCGTAACCAGATTAATGTCGTAAACCCAGCCAAGCCGGATGACCTGGTTGGTTTTGTAACCGAAGCCTCTGCTGAAGATATCGAAACCGCGATCACCTCTGCGCAGAACGGTTACATCGCCTGGTCCAAAACTTCACCGGAAGAGCGTGCAGCTGCCCTGCGTAAAGTGGGCGACCTGATGGAAGAGCACGCGGCAGAGCTGTTCAGTCTGACCACCCGTGAAGCGGGTAAGAACATGTTGGATGCGGTAGGTGAATTGCGTGAAGCAGTCGACTTCGCCCGTTACTACGCGGCAGAAGCCCTGCGTAACGCTGATGCCGGCGAAGCGCGTGGTGTGATTACCTGTATCTCCCCGTGGAACTTCCCACTGGCGATCTTCTCCGGCCAGGTGTTGGCGGCACTGGCAGCGGGTAACGCTGTACTGGCAAAACCAGCTGACCAGACCGCACTGATCGCTGCACGTGCAGTTGAACTGATGCACGAAGCGGGTATCCCAGCGGATGCACTGCAGTTGCTGCCGGGTAGTGGTGCCAATGTCGGTGCACCGCTGACCTCCGATGCACGTATCGCAGGTGTATGTTTCACCGGTTCTACCGCCACTGCTCAGCGCATCAACAAAGTGATGGCTGAAACCGTTGCGCCGGAAGCTCCGCTGGTTGCAGAAACCGGTGGTCTGAACGCAATGATCGTAGACTCCACTGCACTGCCAGAGCAGGTCGTGCGTGATGTGCTGGCATCCTCCTTCCAGAGTGCCGGTCAGCGTTGTTCTGCGCTGCGTATGTTGTACCTGCAGGAAGACGTGGCTGACCACATCCTTGAGATGCTGTTTGGCGCGATGGATGAGCTGCGTATCGGCGATCCATGGCTGCTGAGCACCGACGTTGGTCCGGTGATCGATGCAGCAGCGAAGGCACGTATCGATGAGCACTGCGAAGCATTCCGCAAGCAGGGCCGTGTACTGAAAGCACTGCAGGTGCCGCAGGACGGTCTGTTTGTTGCGCCGACCGTGATTAAGCTGGAAGGCATTGAAGAGCTGAAGCAGGAGATCTTTGGTCCTGTTCTGCACGTAGCAACCTTCTCTGCAGATGAGATCGACAAGGTTGTCGATGATGTTAACGCGCAGGGTTACGGCCTGACCTTCGGTCTGCACACCCGTGTTGATAGCCGTGTAGAGCGTATCTGTGACCGCATCAAGGTGGGTAACATTTACGTGAACCGCAACCAGATCGGTGCGATTGTTGGATCCCAGCCGTTTGGTGGTGAAGGCCTGTCCGGCACCGGTCCAAAAGCGGGTGGCCCTCACTACGTAAAACGTTTCATGACCAATGCACAGGCGGCTGTAGAGCCTGAACTGAAAGCTAGCATCGACGCGGCTGCGCTGCAGACTGCAATCGATCAGGTGAAAGGCTCCGTTCTAGCGAAAGCCTGGGCGCAGGAACCGGCGCGTAAAGCGAAGCTGGTGAGCCTGCTGGGTGACTCTGCAAACGGTATCGAGGTGCTGAGCAACCTGGAAGCTGAAGCAATGCCAGGACCAACCGGTGAACTGAACCTGCTGTCCGACCTGCCACGTGGTGTGGTGCTGTGTCTGGGGCCGGACAAAGAAACTGCAACTCAGCAGGCAGCAGTTGCACTGGCGCAGGGTAACGCAGTTGTACTGGTGGCTCCGGGTATAGAGAGCTGGGCACGTAACGCGACAGAAGTGGGCCTACCGGTAGTGGCGGTTGAAGGTCTGCTGCTGGCGGATGCGCTGGCAACCACCGAAGGCTTCGCGGCCGTGGTAAGCAGTGCTGACAGCAACACCCTGCGTAGCTACCGCCGTGTACTGGCTGCCCGTGACGGTGTGCTGCTGCCGCTGATCACCGAAATCAATGCACCAGAGCGCTTCGTTATCGAACGCCACCTGTGTGTAGACACCACTGCGGCAGGCGGTAACGCCAGTCTTATCGCATCGGCGGAGTAATCTCCGCCCCGTACCAATTCACTTGTTGAGTTTCTTCACGATCTCACTCCGCCGGATCTGGCCTGGTCCGGCGTTTACCGCCTCCGCTCTGGGGGCTTTTTTTTGTCTGGAGTTTGGTGGGGGGATGATCAAACTTTTTTAGGGCAGCCTTCAGGCTGCCGGCAGGCTGATCACCAAAGATGACGCAGAGCCTGCCCTACAGGGGGCGCTTTGTAGCAGCGGGCTCCGACCGCGACTATTTGTGGTGCGGCGGTCAACCCCATGTCGCCCTCGGAGCGGGCTGCTACAAGGTGATGGTTTTGTAGCAGCGGTCTCCGACCGCGACTGATTGTAGTGTGGAGGTTAAGCCGATGTCGCCCTCAGAGCGGGCTGCTACAGGGTGAATATTTTGTAGCAGCGGTCTCCGACCACGACTAATACTCGTGTGGAGGTCAATCCAATGTCGCTCTCGGAGAGGGCTGCTACATGCTGCGGCATTACGCCACGTTGTATATGCTAGATACAGCACCTTAGAAGGATTACTATCCCAGCGCTTCCCATTTTTAGGCCGTAGGCGTCCACCGCCGGAGATCATGCATGGAACTCTTTTCTCCACTTTCAAACCCTACCTTTCGTTGGCTGTTCTTCAGCCAAGTGATCTCGTTACTGGGCACAGGTTTAACCACGGTTGCTCTGGCATTGCTCGCCTATGACCTGAATCCTGGGCATGCGGGCGCAGTGCTGGGGAGCGCGCTGGCAATCAAAATGGTGGCCTATCTGGGAGTGGCGCCAGTGGTGGGTGGTTATGTCAGTCGCTTACCGCGGAAAGCGTGGTTGGCTTCACTTAATGTGGGGCGTGCGATGGTGGTTGTGCTGTTGCCATTTGTTGGTGAAATCTGGCAGCTTTTCCTGCTGATCTTCCTGCTTAACACATTGGCCGCAGGATATACCCCGGTTTACCAAGCGCTGCTACCGGATATCTTGCCTGAAGAGGAGCAATACACCCGTGCTTTGTCTCTATCCCGCCTGGCGATGGAGATCGAGGCGCTGTTCAGCCCGATGCTGGCTGCGCTCCTGTTGCTTGTGGCGTCCTATGATCTCTTGTTCGGTCTCAATGCGATGGCGTTTGCTGTTGCCGTAGGTTTTGTGGCGATGTCGGTCATTCCGCAAGGTGCGGTCAGTGAGCGCAGCGGTGGTGTCTGGCATCACGTGAGCTTTGGCGTAAAGAGCTACCTTAAAACACCACGCTTGCGAGGTGTGTTGCTGCTTAACCTGGCGCTATCTGCGGCAGGTGCGATGATTATCGTGAATACCGTTGTGTATGTGCGCAGTGTGTTGGGCTTGGGAGAAGAACAGGTGCCGCTGTTGATGGCATCTGCGGGGGCGGGTTCCATAGTGGCAGCTTTGATAATGCCTAAGTTGTTGGAGCGCTGGCCGGATCGCCCGGTTATGCTGTCTGGCGGTGTGCTGTTTGCGGCGGCGTTGATGTTCGGGTTGCTTGAACCAAGCTATTCCGGACTATTCCCAATCTGGTTTGTGATAGGTGTTGCCACTTCGCTGGTGTTGATCCCAACCGGCCGTGTGGTGCGAGATTCCTGCAGTGCTGGTGACCGCAACGATTACTTTGCCGCAAACTTCGCGCTAACCCACGGTATGTGGCTGGTGGGCTACCTGCTGGCTGGGTGGTTGGGTAGTCTGCTGAGTATGACGATGACGTTCTTGTTGCTGGGCTTGATGGCTTTGGTTGCAACTGTCATGGCGAGCAGGGTGTGGGATCAGAAGGATCAGAAGGATCTGTGGCATGAACATGAAGCGATGGAGCATCTGCACCCGCATGTTCATGATGAACACCATCGGCACGAGCATGAAGGTTGGGAAGGGCCTGAGCCCCATGTGCACCCTCATTACCATCCCAAGCAGCGCCACCGTCACCCGTTTGTGATTGATGAGCACCATGTGCATTGGCCAAAGCAGTAGGGCTATGTGTGACTGGAAAAATAGATTGTAGGGCCGTCTTTTAGACTGCCGGCAGCCTGAAGGCTGCCCTACAGGAGGGGCATGATTATCGGTAGCAGCCCGCTCTGAGGGCGACTTGAGGTATACAGATCTGGCCACTGTTTGTCGCCCTCGGAGCGGGCTGCTACAAAAAAAACGTGTTGTAGGTTGGCCACCGCACAGCGGTGCCCAACACATCATCTGCATTAACCTTCCAACGCCTTCGGACGGCCGTGCAACCAACCCTGAGTACCATCGATCTGCAGCTGGTTCAGCTCATTCAGCTGCGTCTCACGCTCGATATGCTCTGCATACGCTTTGATGCTCAAACTGTGGGCGATACTGATCAAGCTGCTCACGAAGAAGCGGTCTTCCGCCTGCTGATCGATCTTACGGATCAGAGAACCATCAATCTTGATGTAATCCGGCTGCAGGGTATAGAGGTATGCAAAACCAGCAGGGTGGATGCCGAAGTTATCGACACCAAACTCCATACCGTTTGCTTTCATCATCTCACGGAAATGGCGTACATCACTCAGGTTGTTGAGGATCGCGCTTTCGCTCACTTCAACATGCAGATGCTGTTTTTGTTCGTTATCGGCAATCAGTGCCTTGAACCAGCTTACAAACTCTTTGTCGCGTACGGCTTCGGCGCTCAGGTTGATCGCCAGTTTGCCGCAGTTTGGATTCTTGTTGGCATGTTCAAGTGCACGCTGAATCACGGCGCGGTCCAGCATCACCATCAGCCCCAGCTCTTTGATAACACTCAGGAACTCACCGGCGGTACATGGTGTGCCTTTCTGGTCTAGAATTCGGGCCAGCAGCTCCTGCTGCGCAGGCTGTGAGCTTGTGTTAGCCATCAAAGGCAGGGTTTGCAGGAAGATCTGTGCCTTGCTCACAGAGTCGGCAACATGCTGATGCCAGGCGTTGCTGTCTTGCAGTGCTTTCTCGTCGGAGCCGTAGATCGCGTAGTTCTGGTCCTGTTCTTCCGCTTCACTCAATGCCAGGCGGGCTTCGGTCAGCAGCTGGTTGCAGCTGGTCATATCGTTGGAATGAGCTACACCGATATGGATCGGCCAGTGACGTTCGATCACTGTAGAGCCGCTCAGTGCTTCGAAGTTGGCCTGCAGGTCCGAGCACAGCTGGCTTACGGTGCGTTTCAGGCTGTCATCGTCCAGGCGCTGAACCAGTAGGATAAAGTCTGCACCGGTCAGGCGGCCCAGAATGCTTTGCTCGGACGTCTGGGCGAGTTTCTCCAGCTTGCTGCCAACAACCTTAATAAAGTTGCTGGCTTTCTCCATGCCCAGGTCGCGGTTCAGGCTCGCCAGATCGGTTATACGCAGGTAGAGCAGGGTGCCGTTACCAAAGTCCTGGCGGTAATCCAGGCGTTCCGTCAGTTGGGCTTCTGCTGCGCGCTGGTTTGGCAGGCCGGTGAGGCTGTCTTGGTAAGCGGTACGGCGCAGGTCTTCAATGTGACGGCTCTGCTCGTCGAACATCAGGCGAACCTGTTTCACCATCTGGTTCATTGCTGTGACTACGCGTTTTAGCTCGCGGGTGCCTGGGATATGGGACTGCTCGATAAAGCGCTTCTCGCTCAGGGCCTGTGCCTGCTCTTCAACACCTTTCAGTGGGAGCAAGATGTACATCAGCAGGCCGCCGATCGCTACCGCACTGATTGCTGCCAAAATGCCAAACCAGATCAACGTGTTTTGAATGCCTTGCCAGAGTTTTGCGTAAGCGTAACCGGCACGGCTCTGAACGTGAACGCTACCGATCTTGCTCCACTGATGGCTGACATCACGGGTCATCTGCGGCGGCTTGATCTCAAACAGGTTGGTAAACCAGGCCGGTACGGTGTCATCAATACGCGGGGGTGTGGTTGTGGAGAACAGGATTGTGCCAGTGCTGTCGCTGATGTCGATGCGTTGGTAGAAACCACTGTCAAAAATGGCATTCACGGTTGTTTCAATCGCGGCAACATCTTTCTGGGCAATAGCGGGTGCCAGGTAAAGCCCCAGGTGGGTGGCGGCATCCTGACCGTGGGATTGCAGCTGGTTCAACAGCATCGTCTTGGAACTGTTGGACATAAGGTAGGCAGACCCCAGCAGCAGTGCGATCAACACTGCAAAGGACGCGGCTACCAGTTGTTTAACAAGACTCATTGTATGCTCTCCCAGCTATTCAACAGAGTTCACTGTCTGGTTCTCAAGCCGCGAACGTAGCTTGACCCAGTGTTCCAATCGATCAGATGTGCCCACGATCTCGGCGCGGCGTCCTTTTTTGGATAACCAGAGGTTGTCACCGTTAAAGCTATACACGTGAATCAGGTCGGGGCGTTTATTGGCCGGTTTGATCTCTGGAATCAGATTATCCAGCACGACCGGCATAGAGTTCGGGGTTTTGTAATAGGTCAGCACCATATGTGCCTGGTTGTATTCGATCGCCTTCACGTAGGCGATGCTCATCTTGCTATCCGGCACGCCCACTTCGCGCAGGGTGTAGTACTTGGCGATAGAGAAGTCTTCGCAGTCGCCGCCATTGGTAATCAGGAACTCTACCGGGGTGGCCCAGTAGTCCTCTTTCTTCCAGTGGTTGATGTCATTCAGGAAGCGAACCTGGTTAAAGAAGTCGTTAACCTTGCGGAGTTTGGTCTCTTCGGGGTCGTTCTTGTTATCGT
>NZ_CAXRBQ010000021.1:0-57464 GCF_964228735.1 Pontibacterium sp.
GCTGCAGCAACTGATGAAACGCGGTGTTATGATGTGACAAAGCCTGAATCCTTTGTGATTAAAGTGTTTGCTCGCACACTCATTTTACTCACATGGATTCAGGCTTTCTTATTTATCCCAAACTATGGGACAGCAGTGACCCTTGGGTCGCTTTTTTTGTGTCCGCAATCCTGAACTTACTCTTCGTGATCGCGGATAAAGGTCCAGGTATCACCTTCGGACATACTTTCAGCGAAACGGTAACCTTCCAGATCAAAACCTTTCAGCGCTTCCGGATCTTCCAGTTTGTTCTGGATGATGTAACGGCTCATCAGGCCACGCGCTTTCTTGGCGTAGAAGCTGATCATCTTGTACTGGCCGTTCTTCCAGTCTTTAAACACCGGCGTGATGATACGCGAGGAGATGCTCTTCGCCTTGGCAGCCTTGAAGTACTCATTGGAAGCCAGGTTGATCAGTACCTGCTCCTGTTTCAGCTCTTCGTTCAATGCGTCGCAGATGATGTTGCCCCAGAACTGGTACAGGTCTTTGCCGCGACCGTTTGCCAGCTTGGTGCCCATCTCCAGGCGGTAAGGTTGCATCAGGTCCAGGGGTTTCAGCAGGCCGTAGAGGCCGGACAGAATGCGCAGGTGATCCTGGGCAAAGGCAAAGTCCTCTTCACTGAAACTCTGTGCGTCCATACCCGCATAGACATCACCTTTAAACGCGAGCAGCGCCTGCTTGGCGTTGCCGGTGTTGAACTCAGGCGTCCATTCTTCGAAACGCGCAACGTTCAGGCTGGAAAGCTTGTCACTCAGTTTCATCAGCTCAGCGACATCCTGTACCGACAGGGTACGCAGCTGTTCGATCAGCTCAGCAGAGTGGTCTAGGTAGCCCGGCTGACTGTAGGTGTCAGTCACCGGTGCGGTATCGTAATCCAGTGTTTTGGCAGGGGAGATAACAATCAGCATAGGTATCTATTGGTCCTTAACCTCATTTGGGAACCATGATACGCCGCAAACCACAAAAAAAAAGACCGCGTTTTGTGCGGTCTTCTATCGGGGCGGTATTTGCCCCGTCGGGTCGTCCGCTCAGTGGCGGAGCATACTGTCCAGCTCATCGACCAGTTCACACCAGTCGGAATCTGAATCCAGTGATTCCTTCAGGAACGCAGATTGCGCAGGGGTCCAGAAGGTGGCCTCGGTTAACTGGATATCACCGCTGTAGAGACGGTGAGTGGTCACAAACTGTTTGATGTCCTTATCGCTGCTTGGCAGACCGAGCTGGTCAAAAAGGGTATTCATATTGTGTGCCGACAAGTCCATCACAATCTCCCAACAACTTTTAAAGGATCTATATCGCTTTGAGTGTTGGTCAGGATTGGCTGGGTGTCAAATCCGAGTTATTTACTCAGTCTTTTCTGCGCGCCGAACTTTTCTTTCCCGGCAACACAAAGCAGGGCACCCACAACGACCAGCACGGAACTGATGATTGGGTTCTCGATACCGCCCAGCACTTTCATAGTGACAGCAGCGATTAACAATCCACCAAACATACAGAGCACGGCTGTTACCAGATTCATCAGGATGGCTTGGGCAGAACGGTTGGGGTTACGAACGAGCAGGACAACGGCAGACAGGAAAAAAGCGGAGAGGGTAATCCAGGAAGCAAGTGATTCAGACATAGCGGCAATACAGTTATCGTTATAGTTAAGATATTGTTTTTACCACCGCTTTTGGTCGAAGGGAAGCGGATACACTCCGTATCACACGCGCCTTTAGTAGTGAATTACGCTATCATAGCGATCAAATTTTATTCCAGATTCCAGAGATTCGAGTTTCATGAGCAAGAAGACGGTTCTGACCGGTATCACCACCACAGGTACCCCACACGTGGGTAACTACCTGGGTGCGATCAAACCAGCTATTGATGCAAGCACCAACCCTGATTTCAGCAGCTTCTACTTTCTGGCGGACTACCATGCACTGATCAAGTGTCATGATCCGGAGCGTGTGGCACGTTCTTCCCGCGAGATCGCTGCAACCTGGCTGGCACTTGGACTGGATACCGACAAAACCACCTTCTACCGTCAGAGCGATATCCACGAGATCCCGGAGTTGACCTGGATTCTGACCTGCATGTGCTCCAATGGCCTGATGAACCGTGCTCACGCCTACAAAGCGTCTGTTGATGCCAACCGTGACGCAGGCAAGCAGGATCTGGACGACGGTGTCACCATGGGCCTGTTCAGCTACCCAATCCTGATGGCCGCAGACATCCTGATGTTTAACGCCGATATCATTCCGGTGGGTAAAGACCAGATCCAGCACATCGAGATGGCCCGTGATGTTGCCGGTCGTTTCAACCACACCTACGAGCAGCTGTTTACCCTGCCGGAAGCGCTGGTGGATGAACAGACGCAGCTGATCCCAGGTCTGGACGGTCGCAAGATGTCCAAGAGCTACGACAACACCATTCCGCTGTTCTGCTCCGCGGATGAGCTGCGCAAGCTGATCAACCAGATCGTAACCGACACTAAAGCGCCGGGCGAACCAAAAGACCCGGATAACAGCACCCTGTTCCAGCTGTACAGCTGCTTTGCAGAAGAAGCAGAACAGCAGCAGATGCGCGACAAGTTCCTGAACGGCATCGGCTGGGGTGATGCGAAGAAAGAACTGTTCGAATTTATGGATGCCAAGCTGAGCGCGCCACGTGCACTGTACAATGAGTTGATGGCAAGCCCGGCAGACGTAGAAGCGATTCTGGAGAAAGGTGCGGCAAAAGCCCGTGAAACCTCTGCGCCGCTGCTGGAAAAAGTACGTATTGCAGCGGGTATCCGCCCACTGACCCACGTGGCAACTGCCGCGAAAGAAGAGAAGAAAAAGAAAGAGGTATCGGAAGAAGCACTGGCGCGTGCCGAAGCAGGCCGCCGTCGTGCGATTCTGATGCAGCTTAAGCCGCAGCTGGACGAAGTACAGGCTGCTGATGACAAGTCTGCTGCCGCGCAAGCGCTGATCTCGAGCAAGGAAGAAGAAGTAGCCGGACTGAAGAAAAAGGCGAAGCAGAAAGCTCAGAATGAGCTGGACCTGCTGCGTGAAGAGCTGGCGGATCTGCTGGCTTAATCCTCAACGAATACGGACGTTAATCGATGTATACAACGCTGATCACTGCACCTGAACTGAACACCCTGATCGAAAACGGGAATGTGTTGGTCTTGGACTGTCGCTTCAGTCTGGCGGACGCCGGCTATGGTCAGCGTGTATACAGCGAAGCCCATCTGTCGGGGGCTTGTTTTATGCACCTGGATGATGATCTGTCTTCGCCGATCACACCGAAAACCGGGCGCCATCCACTGCCGGATGTGGACAAGCTGGCCGACAAGTTGCGCTCATATGGCCTGAATAACAACCTGCAAGTGGTAGTGTATGACGATTGCGGTGGTGCGATGGCCGCACGGACTTGGTGGCTGCTGCGCTGGTTGGGACACGATGCTGTTGCGGTACTTAATGGCGGTTATCCACATTGGGTGCAAGCTGGATTTGAGGTGACCCAGGCAGTGCCGCAAGCGGAGCCGGGTAACTTTGCGGTGAGCCTGCGTGATGAGATGAACCTGTCCGTGGATGAGGTACTGAAATCACTGGATGATCAATCCATCACGCTGGTGGACGCGCGCGGCGCAGAGCGCTATCGCGGCGAGCAGGAGCCGATCGACCCGGTGGCCGGACACATTCCGGGAGCGCTCAACCGTCCGTTGACCGATAACCTGGAGAATGGCCTGTTTAAGTCTGCTGAACAGTTGCAGGCAGAATGGCAGCAGTTGCTGGGAACTGTAGATCCACAACGGATCGTGCACTACTGCGGCTCCGGCGTGACGGCTTGTCATAACCAGCTGGCGATGGCGGTGGCTGGAATCACCGGGACGCGTATCTATGCCGGTTCCTGGAGTGAATGGATTCGTGAGCCAGCCCGTCCGATCGCAACCATCTCCTAAACCTTACCCTCTGGCTGAACGTCCCGAAGCGCGTTAAAGCGTGTTTCTGAATATAAAACCGGTCTGAATCGTCTTGGATCGGTTTCTCTTTTTGTGGCTATCGTTCTGTTGATTTAAATAGCCGATAGCTATCGATTTGTTTGCCCAAATCAAATATCCCTGTCATCTGCATCTGGCTATACTGATCCTGTTATATCGTTGAGCACAGGGAGTTTTTTATGTCCGCACGTCCACAGCTGGGTATCACCGCAGAAGCTAACAGCGCCGCCTTATTTCTTACGTTCAACCAGTCCAGTGCCGACGGGGCGCTTGCACAGGTGCTGAATGTATTACGTCAGATTCCTAAGCTTGAAGCGGAATACCGCAGTAACCATCCTGAGGCTGAGTTTCATGCTGTCGCGGCGGTTGGCAGTGGCTACTGGAACCGTATCAATCCGCGCACGCGTCCGGCAGAACTGGCACCGTTCCCGGCGTTGGAAAACGGTGACAACGTGGCACCTTTTACCCCGGTTGATCTGCTCTTCCATATCCGCTCAGAACGTAAGGATCTGAACTTCCGGTTTGCCACCGAACTGACCGCAATTCTGGGTGATGCGGTAGAGCTGGTCGAAGAAGTTGAAGGTTTTCGATACCTCGACAGCCGGGACCTGACGGGTTTTGTGGATGGGACCGAAAACCCGGAAGGTGATCACCGTCTGAATGTGGCCGTGGTGGGGGATGAGGATGCCGAGTTCTATGGCGGCAGCTATATCCACATCCAGCGCTACGTGCATAACATGAGCCACTGGAATCGCCTGCAGGTAAAAGCGCAGGAGGACATCATCGGTCGTACCAAGGCGGACAATGTTGAGTACGCCGGAGCCGACAAGGCACTAACAGCCCATACCAAACGCACCTCACTGAAAGATGAGAACGGCAACTCAATTGAGATCCTGCGTCACAGTATGCCGTACGGAGATATGCGGGAGTGTGGCCTACTGTTTGCGAGCTACTGCCGTAACAGCCGCAACTTCCGCCTGATGCTGGAGAGTATGATCCATGGCGAGAGTGGGCATAGCGATCACCTGCTGAAATACACCCGCGCCGTAACCGGGGCTGCGTTCTTTGCGCCGTCGGTTGAAGGCTTGGCTGAACTCGGTAGCTAAGCGGCCTGAATTACCTACCTTAAGCGCTCTGTTCGTTGAGCGGGCGCTTCAGGTACGGTACCAATAGTGCATCGCCAAACAGTACAAGGAAGTGGAACAGCACACACACCAGCAATGCCTCACCCATCGGCAGGTTCAGGGCGGTGAGTACGCTGACAGCAACCGGCAGCGTCTTCTGCGCGCCGGTCAGAATCACCGCAATTGCTCCTTTCCATTCCAGACGTAGAATCCGACTGGTGCCCCAGCACAGGCAAAGTAAAGCCGTGTGTACTAAGAGCGCAGCCACCGCAATTTTCAGCAGGCCGGTAAGGTCGAGTGCCTGAAACACCTCGGAGGAGTCTGACAGGGCCATCCAAACAGTTGCGATTACACAGCTTGAAGGCAGGTACTGCAGCACGATGTGCTTGGGATCGACCGACGCAAAGCGGCGTATCATCAGTCCTGCAAGGAACGGCAGTAAAACCAGCATTACCAGTTTCTGCAACAGGGGCAGGGGATCGATCACAATCTCGCCCACGCCTTCCAGGGTAAGGTCCAGCATAAATGGGATGGTGAAAATGCCGATGATGTTGAGCGCAATCGTCATGATCAGCGCCCAGGTGCCGTGCCCCCCGGCCAGCTGGGTCATCACAATACAAGTCGAGAGAGTTGGCGGTACGGTGGCTTTCACTACCAGTCCCAGCGTGAAACCGGCGCCGAGTCCCAAAGCCGTTGCGACGCCCATACCGATAAACGGGCTGATAAGCAGGGCAATGATCGCGGTGAGCAGGGTGGCGGTAACAAAGCTGCGCGAGCGCGGCAGTTCACTGAGGTTGGTCTGGTAACCGTTGACGATAAAGATGGTGACCACCATCCAGGGTATCAGGCCCCAATCCTTAAACTGTACGCCGATGTGGGGTACCAGCCATGCGATCACAAACGCCAGAATCAGTCCGCCTGGAAGAAAGCTGCTTTTCACCTATTTACCCATGGATGTCCGTTTTGCACCTGTGCGGGGCAGTATGTCATAAAACCGTCGTTACAGGTTCATCTGCTTGTTAAATTTCTCCACTAAGCTAAGATTGTATGTAGCAAAACTACAAAAACGAAAAAAACCTAAAAAAACAACGGGAGCGAGTGGATGTCAACTGAGTTCAAAAGTCGCACAATTGCAGTGCTGGCAGTAGATGGTGAAAACTTTTCTGTAAACGGTCACTATGCAGGTCAGGACCGTGATCCGCATTGGTACACCATCACTCGTAGTCGCGATGGAAGCGTGATTGTCGACAAATGCACCCAATTTCCAACTCACGATTCCATTCGTGAGCTGATTCACTAAGGTGTCGCTGACAATCTGAGTGAAATTCAGATACAAAAAAACCGGGCATTGCCCGGTTTTTTTATGCCGTTCGAAACCTGCAGCGATTACTGCTGGGTTTCGTTATCGGTGAACATTCCGTCAAACAGCACAGAGGAAAGGTAGCGCTCACCTGAGTCAGGTAGTATTACTACAATATTTTTTCCTTTATTTTCAGGTAGTTGTGCCATGCGCTGCGCGGCAACTACCGCAGCGCCGCCGGAAATGCCAGCCAGGATACCTTCTTTCTGCATCAGAACGCGGGCCATTTCGATCGCTTCATCGTTGCTGACCTGCTCTACGCGGTCGATGATATCCATGTCCAGGTTCTTTGGAATAAAGCCTGCACCGATACCCTGAATCTTGTGAGGGGCTGGTTTCAGCTCTTCACCGTTACGTGCCTGGGTGATGACCGGAGAGTCTACAGGTTCAACAGCAACCGCGGTGATCGCCTTACCCTGGGTCTGCTTGATGTAGCGGGAAGTACCGGAGATGGTGCCGCCTGTACCTACGCCTGCCACGAAGATATCGATCTCACCGTTGGTGTCGTTCCAGATCTCTGGACCGGTGGTTTTTTCGTGGATGGCTGGGTTTGCCGGGTTCTCGAACTGCTGCAGCATCAGGTACTGTTCCGGATCGCTATCAACAATCTCCTGTGCTTTTTCAATCGCACCTTTCATGCCTTTGGCAGGTTCAGTCAGCACGATCTCAGCGCCCAGCGCTTTCATCAGCTTACGACGTTCCAGGCTCATGGAGGATGGCATGGTGAACATAATCTTGTAGCCACGGGATGCTGCTACGAAGGCCAGCGCGATACCGGTGTTACCGCTGGTTGGTTCAACCATCGTCATACCTGGCTTCAGGCTACCGTCCTCTTCCGCAGCCCAGATCATGCTGGCACCGATACGGCATTTAACGGAGCCTGCAGGGTTGCGGGATTCTACTTTCGCCAGCAGGTTGGCCTCAGGGGCGATGTGCTTCAGCTTAACGAGTGGTGTGCGGCCGATCGTTTGTGAATTGTCTTCGAAAATAGTCATGGTTGGTTCCTGAACGTCCCAATTGTTGCGCTATAGTGATCGCGACCTTTTATATAACCGGTAGATATATAACGCGGGTTGTTTATTTCTTTTTGCGGTCAATAGTTTTTATCCTATATCGGCTTTGGTAACAAGCGCTTTCTATTGAGCCCTTACAAGCTGTACGTGTTTAAATTAGAGGGTGCTGATATACTGGCGCTATCAATAGCCGCTATGCTGTCGTTTCCGTCTTATTTATAGCCCGGGGTACCTATGCGCTGGTTAATGCACCTGATTTCACCGCTGATCTTCTATATCGCCTATGGGCTGTTTCGTACCTCTCTGCTTAAGAAGTCCCAGGCCAAACACCGCTTTGTGATGAAGGTCTTCCGCTACGCTGCGGATAATGGCAGTACCCGTGCGTTATCTGTGTACGGGCACCTGCTTCATTTTCGGGGAGATGGCGTGCAAAACCGTATTCAGGGCGGTATCTATCTGCAGCGTGCGGCCGATCAGGGGGATATGAAAGCGCAGTACCAGATGGGACGGATCTTTGAAGAGGGATTTGAACATTACTTTCAGCCCAATGCGGAAAAAGCGCGCCACTATTATGCGCTTGCAGCGAAGCAGGGGCATCAACTGGCTGTGGCGCGTATGGTGGACATCTATGCCAACGGTGAGTTGGCCGTGGCGGTAGATGAAGGCCAGGCTAGCCACTGGCGGGCATTGATGCCCGAGCTCCCGCAGCGTTAAACCGAGTTGTCAGGTATCGGGTGATTACACTTCCAGGCGTGGTAGTGGATCAGGAAACGGTCAAGCAGTTGATCCAGGGCGCTGGCTGCACCGCCAGCATCGGCTAAGCGTAGCACTTCCGCGACAGTTTCTGCCGTACACAAGTGATCATCGTCCGGATTGCGTCTGAGGGTGTAGCGGGTGCGTCGATCAGGATCGAAGGCCAGCAATGGCAGTTCGTTCAGCCACGGGCTCTTGCGCACGATCTTACGTACTTCCTTCCAGGTACCGTCCGGTACCACAATCAGTGGAATTTTACCTTCGGTCGCTTGATAGGCTTTGGCACGGGGTTCCAGTTCGGGGCGATCCGCAGGAAACAGCAGCCAGGGTTGATAGCGCGGATCGTTCAGCATGGTGACTAAGTTTTCGGGGGGATCGGCGCGCTGCCAGATGAAGGTGTGGGTAACCTCAGGCAGCAACTGAGCGATCAGCCGGCTTGTGTTGCTGGGCCGTGCCGGTTCGTTCTCGTGCAGCAGAAGTGCGATCTGCAGTGGCGGTACGTCGTTACACGTATCGCCACAAGCGCAGTAGTCTTCAGGCAGGCCGCAGCCAGGACATCCACTCATTTTCGATCGGGCTTCTTCATCTGTACGCTGAAGTTAAGTACCTGATCGCTTTTGCCTGCAACTTCGACTGTCCATTGCGCGGCACCGGCGTTAATTTTTTCCATCGGCAGGCTGCTGTGTTCCAGTTGCCACTCGTAAGGGAAGTTGGCACGCAGGACAACGGTCGCCGGTTTATTACGGCTGTTGGTAATACGGATCGCTTGACCCACCAGAAAACCGTTATAGGTTTTCTGGAACTGGCTTTGGTGGCGTTGAACGGTCACGTCAAATGCCTGGCCGAGGGTGATTTTTACCGGATCTTTTTCCGCCGTGTGGTTGATGCGGGCGCCGCCAACAAACTGCAGTTGCTCCTGGCTGTCTGGACGGAAGACACGGATATTACCCGCAGGCATTGGTTGTCCCAGGCCTTCCTCGTTGGTGTTGTTAAAGCTCAGGCGCAGGTTGGGTTTGATGCGGTAGCGCTGTGCATCCTGATTGGCCGCCACGTAAAACTCATGTTGATAGGTACGTTTCAGGCTGACATCGTCGCTGCTGAGCAGGGTGATCTGTTTCTGCTGGCCATCTTCCAGATTTACTTTGCCGGGCAGTTGATACAGGTGGAACGCTTCCATCTGTGCCGGTGGTGCGACGCTGTCCGCGGCGGCACCCAATGCCACCACGGCCATCTCACGCTGTGCTTTGTAGCGGGGTTGTGGTGGGGCGGTATTCACATTGCCGGCCATCAACTGGATGCTGGCATTCGGGTAGCCTGTACCGCTGTTGTTGGTGAGTGATGCCATACCCGACAGGTTCGCGTTGTCACCGTCCTGTGACAGGGTCAGTACGTAATTCATGGTCCAGTTCAAACCACCGGTCAGGTAGCTGATGCGGGCATCACGGGCACTGCCTGTTCCCTGACTGCGAAAACTCAGGTTAGGTTTGGTGAGTAGGGCCGCCGGTCGGCTTGGGAAGATAAAGCGCCAGTGGCTGTTCAGTGGAATGCTCTCCACCCGGTTGTTCCGGGACACCAACGCCTGGTTGCCGTTAACGCTGAGCAGGGTTGCCTTGCTGATCGTTTCGGCGCCGGTGGCCGGATTGATGCGTGCCAGCTCCAGTTCCTTGTTGATGTAGTGCTCCAGCAACGCATGCTGGCTAAGCAGACGGGCGTTGAAGTTCTGCTCCAGAATCGCACCGGCATTTTTGATACGCAGTGTTTCCGGTTGCAGCTGTTTGCTGACGTCTTCGATGATCACCTTCTGGCCGGATTGCATCGCAGGCAACTCGCGGGTTTCACGCACCAGTGCCAGATCCTGGTTATACAGTGTGACACCCAGTGACTGGCGCTGGTCCACCCCGATGGTGAGATTGTCGGCTGCCAGGGCTGGGGTGCTGAGCATCAGCATGGATAGAAACAGGGGGCGGAACTTCATTCGCTAGTCTCCTTGATAAATTCTTCCGGCAAATCCAAAGCAACGCGGAATCCCCAGTCATTCTGGGAAGCGTTGGCCGGATGGCGATAACGGGCGGCTGGGCGCATCAGACGCATGATATCGAACCATGAGCCGCCACGCATAACTCGATCACTACATCCGTCACCTTGGTATGCGCTTCCGTTAACGGGTGCGCCACTATAATCCGCTGCGTAGCAGTCTTCGACCCATTCACTGACGTTGCCTGCCATATCGTACAGGCCCCACGGATTAGGTTGCAGGGCGCCCACAGGTGCGGTCTGGCTGCCATCCCAATCGCTGCCACATTCGTCACAAACCGCGAAGCCCATGGCCGGTTTATTACCCCAGCTAAATGCGCTTTGTGTCCCGGCACGGGCGGCGTACTCCCACTCCGCTTCAGTTGGCAGGCGATACGGTTGGTCCGTCTCGCGAGACAGCCACTGCACATAGGCTTGCGCATCGCGCCAGCTGACGTTGATGACCGGGCGGTTGCCGCGTCCCCAGCCTTCATCGGAAGGCAGATCCCGGTCAGTGGCGCGGGCAAACGCATCGTACTGGGCGAAGGTGACCTCATAGCGGGACAGGGCATAAGGCTGATTGATCGTTACACGGTGCACCGGATGTTCGTTATCGTCGCCAAGTTTGTGGTTATCCCCCATCAGGAAATCTCCGGCGGGTAGGGCCACCATATCTGGGCCGTACAGATCACCTCGGATCTGGTCGCGGAACAGCAAAGTCCTGGGGGCTTGTTCTCCGGTCAGCTGGGCGGCCGTCATAAATGTCGCCGCACTGTCCGACAGGTTGTTTGTGTCAGACTCTAGCGTGGGTTCGATGACTGCAGGCTGAATGCTGTCCTGGCTTGAATCAGTTTCTGCGGCCCTATCGTTCTCAGGTGTTTGAGTCTCAGGAGCTGTGACCCCAGATGCAGGGTTGGTGGTCACTTCTTTGGTTTGTGGCTGACCGGAAGTGGTCAGGACCAGTGATAAGCCGTAGCCCAATGCCAGCCCCAGAATAAAGGTGAGCAGAGGGACCAGTTTGCGCTTGGATTGTCCCTGGGGGGCTTGTGAGTCTTTCTGCTCTGCCTCTGATGCCTTGGCTTGATCCTCTGGTTGCTCGGGTGCCAGATCTTCATCGCTTAGGCGTGTGGAGCGCTGCGTCTCAGTTTCCGCCGCCGTTGCGGGGAGTTCCTCGATTTCAGACACTTGCGCGGGTTGTGCGGCTGTATCGGCCTTTTCCTCGTCTGGCTTGAACAGGTCGCGTATCAAGCTCAGTGCATTGCTCGGCCGTGCCGCAGGCTCTCCCGAGAGCGCGGTTTGCAGGCTGTGCCACTGCTGTTCGGTCAGCTGCTTGGGCTGGCTTAAGCGGGTGGGATCACACTGCGCCGGTTCCCGGGTGTTGGCGAAAGGTGGGTGGCCGGTGAGGACTTCATATGCAATGCAGGCCAGCGAGAATATATCGGCCGCCCGATTGAAGGGTTGGGCTCGGTGGGTTTCCGGTGCCTGATAGATTCCGGCGTGCCGGGTGTGGTGCCTATCCTTGGGCAGCTTGCTGTGGAGAGGCTGGGTTGCGTAGCCACTGAGCTTCACGCCACTACCCCGGTTGATATGTACGTTCGCCGGGCAAAGGCCGCCATGGCTGACATGATGGGCACCGTAGGCGACATCCAACGCAGTAGCGATCTGCAGCAGCAGGCCTTTAAGCTGATTGTCATTCAGCGCCTTGGTTTTTTTCTCTGTCAGCAGATCGGCGAGGGTAGTGTTGTCCAAGCGCTCGGATGCAACAAAGCCGGGCTGGTTTTCGCTTAGGAAGAAGCCATGCTGGAGCGCCAGGTGCTTGTGGCGCAGTTTCTTGCCAACGGTAACGGCGCGTTTCAGCGTCTCCAGGGCTTTGCTGTCGCTGATTAACTGCGGATCGATAAATTCCAGCGATACGATCGGCTTGCCCTGTACGCTCAGGTCCTGAGCTTGCCAGAGCTGCCCAAACAGCGAGTCGCCGGAATGCTCTTTCAGCAAAAAGCGGTGTTGGCTTGTACCGACCACCTGGCCGGAAGAGAGGGAGGAGTATTCGATAGCCTTTGTTACTGCCATGGGCTAGCCTGCATCAAAAATTTCCATCAATGATAGTCAAGGCTAGCCCAACCTGCACAGTGAACTGCAAAGGCTTAATGGCTTAAGCGGAGGTATCCAGCTCTGGGAAGGATTTCACCAGCTCATCGACCGCTTTCATCTGTGCCAGGTATGGCTCCAGTTTGTCCAGCGGCAGAGCGCAAGGACCATCACACTTAGCAACGTTCGGATCTGGGTGTGCTTCCAGGAACAGACCTGCGATTCCCTGAGAAAGACCTGCACGGGATAGCTGCGCAACGAGTGCACGTCGACCATCGGCAGAATCAGAGCGACCGCCTGGCATCTGCAGAGCGTGGGTCGCATCAAACATCACCGGGTAGCCAAACTCCTTCATGATAGAGAAGCCCAGCATATCCACGATCAGGTTGTTGTAACCGTAGCAGGAGCCGCGTTCACACAGGATCAGGTTACTGTTACCCGCTTCTTCGCACTTGTTGAGGATGTGCTTCATCTCGTGTGGTGCAAGGAACTGTGCCTTCTTGATGTTGATAACCGCACCGGTCTCGGCCATCGCCTGAACCAGGTCGGTCTGACGGGACAGGAAGGCGGGTAGCTGGATGATGTCGCAGACTTCAGCGGCTGGCACACACTGGTAAGGCTCGTGTACATCAGTGATCACTGGTACGTTAAAGGTCTTTTTCACCTCTTCCAGGATCTTCATGCCCTCATCCAGGCCAGGGCCACGGAACGAGGTCAGCGACGAGCGGTTGGCTTTGTCGAACGATGCCTTGAATACATATGGGATGTTCAGTTTGCTGGTGACTTCTACATAGTGCTCAGCGATAGACATCGCCAGGTCGCGGGACTCCAGCACATTCATGCCACCGAAAAGCACCATCGGTTTATCGTTGGCAATTTCTACGCCACCGGCAACAACGGTTTTCTGCTCCATACAGTCGCTTTCCTTTAAATAAGGTAAATACTTAGGGCCCGCCGATATTAACGGGCCGCGAAGCGACCATTATACGCCATTGCCAGGAAAAAGTGCGGCGTAGCGCTCGATCCATTCCATTGCAGCGGCTTCAGGGCTGAGCACACGCCCTTGTTCTTCTTTGACCTCAAGACGGTACTGATGGATCTGACACAGCTGCTCCAGCATCCGCATGCGCATTTTGGCGTCCGGATTATCAAAATCGATACCCAGTTCAAAGCCCGTACCGTCGTTGTGACACCAAGTCACCACGCCGGATACAGCCAGCGAAGGCTCAACGAATGGAATGCGCAGTTTGACTGCGGAACCTTTGGATATTTTGTTGTTGGAGTGGCAGATGAGGCCGAGACTTGGAGTGGAGTGGGAGACCGGGAGGGATTGAGTGAGTTGCTCTAGCTCAATCGGAATCTCTTCCGGATGCCGGATATATACCTGTAGGTTGCTCATGACAACCTCCCCTTTCTCTTTTACCCTTCTCTTATCTACATCGCCGGGGATGCAGATTCCTTTAGCGATTCTTTGATCAGTTAAAGGTGTTCCTATGTTTAGGTATAAACGCTATCCAAGGAAAAGCAATGGCAGAAATGAAACAAGATGAATTAAATGCTTACAGCGCTGCGTGCCGTGCGTTACAGGATGGTAAGCAATCCGTACTGTTGTCCACGCTCAATCAAGCGGGTAATCCTGAGATCAGCTATGCCCCGGCTGTGCGAGACGGCCAAGGCTGCTTCTACATATTTGTGAGTGAGCTGGCTGCACATACGGCAAACCTGTTAGGTCACCCCAACTGCAGTGTGTTGTTTATTCAAGATGAGCAGGAGAGTCGCAATATATTTGCGCGCGAACGGCTGACTTATCAGTGTGATGTGGAAAAGGTCGAGCGCGACTCTGCAAAGGGCGTTGAGATCCTGGAGCAGATGGAGAACAAGTTAGGGCAGACGGTAAAACTGTTGCGCGGCTTGCCGGACTTTCATCTGTTTAGACTGAAACCAACCAGCGGCAGCTATGTGGTGGGGTTTGGTAAAGCGTTTGAGGTAGATCCGGCAAGTGGCGAGTTGATCCACCTCAGCGAAGAGCGGGTGAAACGCTAGATTCCACCACCGATATACTCCACCACGACTGACTTGATCAGGAACGCGGCAAGACCCAGGCCCAGGGCGAAAAACAGGATTGCAGTACCAAATTTGCCCGCATTCGACTTCTTAGCCAGATCGTAGATGATGAAGAAGATAAAACCGGCGAAGAGGGCCAGTCCAACGTTCAGCATAATGGCTTCGATTTCAGCAAGGCGCATGGCAAGGATTTCCGCTGTTGAATTGGATGAACGATTAAACCTAAATCGGGCGTGAATTGTACAGAGATTGGCTCAGCGATAACAGGGCCAGTATATGTAACGATTTGGAATATAGGGTGTTTCGATCAGGATTTGGAACACTGGGAGAAGAATGGTGGTGGGAGGTGGATTCGAACCACCGAAGCTTGCGCGTCAGATTTACAATCTGATCCCTTTGGCCACTCGGGAACCCCACCACGAAGGGAGCGCGTATAATAGGGATCTCAATTTGGTCTGTAAAGAGAAATCTGCATAGAAATTACAAAAAAAATGTCATGAATCGTTCACGTAATCTTCGCAAATCTTTTGAAAAGAATTCATTATTAATTCCGCTCACGTAGAGCCCTCGTGGTTTCCCGCCTCCTGCGAAAAAAGTACTAGTGAAACGCATAGTTGAATCTGAAAATCAATATTGAATTCCTTGAGAGTAGGACTATATTTAGTGCGAATCGATTCAGGGTATACAACATCTTGTGTGGTCTAAAGTTTGTTGCCCACTGGTCGTAGTATGTGCAGTAGCTTCGCACGCATTGGTCCGGAAGGGGGCTGAATAGCGTTCGGAGATCACATTTTCCGGTTTCATTTTTATTACAATAATCTTTGCATTCGAGTGGAAGGTCTGATGCAGCAAGATCTGATGGTTACCAAAAGAGACGGTCGAAAGGAAAAAATCGACCTGGAGAAAATTCACCGGGTTGTTATCTGGGCAGCGGATGGACTAGACGCTGTATCGCCGTCTGAAGTTGAGCTCAAGGCTCACTTGCAGTTCTACGAAGGCATCAAGACCTCTGATATTCATGAGACCCTGATTAAATCCGCAGCGGACCTGATCTCCGAATCTGCGCCGGATTACCAGTACCTGGCTGCTCGCCTGGCGATCTTCCACTTGCGTAAGCGCGCGTTCGGCAGCTTTGAGCCACCACGCCTGTTCGCGCACGTTTCCAAAATGGTTGACGAGGGTCGTTACGACCGTCACCTGCTGGAAGACTACTCAGAAGCTGAGTGGGACGAGCTGAACGATTACCTGGAACACAGCCGTGATATGAACTTTTCCTACGTTGCCGTGAAGCAGCTGGAAGGTAAGTATCTGGTTCAGAACCGTGTTACCGGTGAGATTTTTGAAAGCCCGCAGATCCTGTACATGCTGGTAGCAGCGTGTCTGTTTGCGGACTACCCGAAAGAGACCCGTCTGGGTTACGTGAAGCGTTTCTACGACGCAACGTCCCTGTTTAAGCTGTCTCTGCCAACGCCAATTATGTCTGGCGTACGTACTCCAACCCGTCAGTTCAGCTCCTGTGTGCTGATCGAGTGTGGTGATAGCCTGGATTCGATCAACGCGACCTCATCTTCCATTGTGAAGTATGTGTCTCAGCGTGCGGGTATCGGTATCAACGCAGGGCGTATCCGTGCACTCGGTAGCCCGATCCGCAACGGTGAAGCCTTCCACACCGGTTGTATTCCTTTCTATAAGCACTTCCAGACTGCAGTGAAGTCCTGTTCTCAGGGCGGCGTGCGTGGTGGTGCCGCAACCCTGTTCTATCCGATCTGGCACCTGGAAGTTGAATCCCTGCTGGTGTTGAAGAATAACCGTGGTGTTGAAGAGAACCGTGTACGTCACCTGGACTACGGCGTTCAGATCAACAAGCTGATGTACACCCGTCTGATCAAAGGCGGCAACATCACCCTGTTCAGCCCGGATGAAGTCCCGGGGCTGTACGATGCGTTCTTCGCCGATCAGGACGAGTTCGAGCGTCTGTACGAGAAATACGAGCAGGATGACAGTATCCGCAAGCAGACCATCAAAGCGGTGGAACTGTTTGGTATTCTGGCGTCCGAGCGTGCCTCCACCGGCCGTATCTACATCCAGAACGTTGACCACTGCAACACCCACAGCCCATTCGATCCGATGGTTGCGCCGGTTAAGCAGTCCAACCTGTGTCTGGAAATCGCGTTGCCGACCGCACCGCTGGAAGATATCAACGACGAAAACGGCGAGATCGCACTCTGTACCCTGTCTGCGTTCAACCTGGGGGCGCTGGAAGACCTGAACGAGCTGGAAAACCTGGCCGATCTGATCGTACGTGCCCTGGACAGCCTGCTGGATTACCAGGACTACCCGATCAAGGCAGCAGAGATCTCCACCATGAACCGTCGCCCACTGGGCGTAGGTGTGACCAACTTCGCGTATTACCTGGCGAAGAACGGTGTACGTTACTCCGATGGTTCTGCGAATGGTCTGGTGCACCGTACTTTCGAATCCATTCAGTACTTCCTGCTGAAAGCGTCCAACGAACTGGCGAAAGAGCGTGGTGCGTGCCCTAAGTTTAACGAAACTGTTTACTCCAAGGGCCTGATGCCGATCGACACCTACAAGCGTGAAGTGGACGACTTCTGCGAAGAGCCGCTGCACCAGTTCTGGGAAACCCTGCGCGAAGATATCCGCGAGTTTGGTCTGCGCAACAGTACCCTGACTGCACTGATGCCGTGTGAGACCTCCTCTCAGATCACCAACTCCACCAACGGTATCGAGCCACCACGTGGTTTTGTATCCGTGAAGGCAAGCAAGGACGGTATCATGAAACAGGTGGTGCCGGACTACACCGAGCTGAAGAACCAGTACGAGCTGCTGTGGGACATCCCGAACAACAACGGTTACCTGCAGCTGGTGGGTATCATGCAGAAGTTCGTGGATCAGTCCATCTCGGCGAACACCAACTACGACCCATCTCGCTTCCCGGGTGACAAGGTGCCGATGAAACAACTGCTGCAGGATCTGCTGACCGCATACAAAAACGGTGTGAAGACCCTGTACTACCACAACACCCGTGATGGCGCGACCGATCAGCACGATGACGGCGGCTGCGAAGGCGGTGCTTGTAAGCTTTAATACTGCTTGGATGTAAGCAGTTACATACCCCGCATGGCTTACGATCTGTAAGCCATGCATTACCGTACCAGACTTATAGTATCTTTCAGGTAATTCAGGACAACGATGTCGTACTCTACGTTTAGCCATAGCGCCCACGATGCAACCCGAGAGCCAATGTTCTTTGGCCGCAGTGTCAATGTTGCCCGTTATGACAGACAGAAATACCCGTTTTTCGAGAAGCTGATCGAAAAGCAGCTTTCCTTCTTCTGGCGTCCGGAGGAGGTGGATCTCAGCACCGACCGTAAAGACTTCATGCAAATGCCAGAGCATGAAAAGCATATTTTCCTGAGTAACCTGAAATATCAGACGCTGCTGGATTCCGTACAGGGCCGTTCCCCGAACATCGCGTTCCTGCCGATCGTCTCCCTTCCGGAGCTGGAAACCTGGTTCGAGACCTGGGCGTTCAGTGAAACGATCCACAGTCGTTCCTACACCCACATTATCCGTAACATCATCACCGAGCCTTCCGAAGTATTCGATACCATCGTTACCAACGAAGAGATCATCAAGCGTGCGGATTCGGTAACCCGTCTGTACGACGAACTGATCGAGCTGGTGAACGTGTACAACACCGTCGGTGAAGGCGTACACACTATCGACGGCAAGATCTACGACGCTAGCATGCGTAACCTGAAGCGTAAGCTGTACCTGACGCTGGTGACCGTAAACGTGCTGGAAGCGATCCGTTTCTACGTCAGCTTCGCTTGCTCCTTTGCCTTTGCTGAGCGTGCGATCATGGAAGGTAACGCCAAGATCATCAAACTGATCGCCCGTGATGAGGCCCTACACCTGGCGGGTACTCAGCAGATGATCAACATCATGGCGTCCGGTTCTGATGATCCGGAGCTGAAGGAGATCGCAGCGGAATGTGAAGATCAGGTATACGAGATCTTCCGTGAAGCGGCTGACCAGGAGCGTGAGTGGGCCAAATACCTGTTCAAAGACGGTTCTATGATCGGTCTGAACGCGCAGATTCTGGGTGACTACGTTGAGTACATCACTAACGTACGCATGAAGGCGCTTAACCTGACACCGATCTTCTCCGACCGCCAAAACCCGCTGCCATGGATGAACGCGTGGCTGGTGAGTGACAACGTACAGGTGGCGCCGCAGGAGTCCGAGATCAGCTCCTACCTGGTAGGACAGATCGACAACGAAGTGGATGACAGCGATTTTGACGGATTCGATCTCTAAGGATAAGAAGGAAAAGGAGGATTCCGTTATGTCCGGTATCCCTCGAATTAAGGTAAACAATCACCACACCTTCTATTACCAGTACGAGTTTTCGTTGCTGGACTCTCTAGAGGCACAGGAGATTGATGCGCCCTATAGCTGCCGCGGTGGATACTGTGGCTGCTGCAAAGTGCGTTTGCTGGATGGTGAGGTGGCACAGGTGCAGGATGCACTGTTTGATCTGCAGGGCGATGAGATCCTGACCTGCTGTTGTGTACCGAAGACCCATATCGAGATCGAGATCCCGGAAGACTGATTCATGCCTTAAAGGGCTGACCTGCTTCCATAAGAACCCCGTTCACTAACCTGGACGGGGTTTTTTATGCTTCATCATTAGACTGTGTGGGGCCGACAAAGCGGACTCGGTTGTAGGTTGGCCATCGCGAAGCGATGCCCAACAAGTCGAAGCCAATTTGCCCATCAACTGTTGGGCTTTGCATGGCGAAGGCCAACCTACAGTTTTTATTACCTGTTGATACCTAGAAAAATTATCCTTCCCAAGAGAACGAAAGTTTCAATTTGAGCAACCCCTCAGAATCTTTTTCACAGAAAATTTATATAACTTTGTCTGTTGACAGTTGCTGTGGGTATTGATCCTTATAATTGAGATTTGGGCTGTAAGTTATTGAAAATTGGTGCTTTATTCGGTGTTGAATGCATTTTGTGCAAATCGCTGAAGTGCCCGAAAACAGGCCGTTTGCGCCATCTACCCAGAAACAATCCACCAAGTTATCCACAGTATATGGGGGTAACTGAAGAAATCCCGGAATGCCCATTATTGGGGCTTCTCCTTAGTTATTCTCAGCGTGTTCTGGTCGCTCCTGTCATGGCAGCGCAGTAGAAGGGAGCGTGCCATACTTTCCGTAACAACAAGAACGGGAGAGTGGGTTATGTCTGCTGCATCCGGACTACTTGAGCTGATCGGCAATACGCCACTGGTGCGTCTCAACAAAGTGTCCAAAGAAACCGGTTGTGAAATTCTCGGCAAGTGTGAATTTATGAATCCCGGTGGTTCGGTGAAAGACCGCACCGCGTTGGGTATTGTGCGCCAGGCGATGCGTGCGGGACTGCTTCATCGGGGTGGCCACGTGATCGAAGGGACAGCAGGGAACACCGGGATTGGTCTGGCGATGGTGGGCAGTGCGCTTGGGCTGCATACCACCATTGTGATGCCGGAAACCCAGAGCCAGGAAAAGCGTGACGCACTGCGATTGCTGAATGCGGATCTACGCTTGGTACCGGCTGTGCCCTATGCTGATGAAAACCACTACACCAAGGTGGCAAAGCGACTGGCGATAGAGTCCCAGCAACACGGCAATGCGATCTGGGCCAATCAGTTTGATAACACCGCCAACCGGGACGTGCACTATCAGACCACCGGGCAGGAGATCTGGCAGCAAACCCGTGGCAAGGTGGATGCGTTTTCCTGTGCCGTGGGTACCGGTGGCACGTTGGCCGGGGTGGGGATGGCATTGCGCAACCAGAATCCGGATGTGAAAGTTTTCCTGACAGACCCTATGGGGGCTTCCCTGTACCACTTCTTTAACGATGGTGAGCTGCGGGCAGAGGGTACTTCTGTGATGGAGGGGATCGGGCAAAGCCGGATCACAGCTAACCTTAAAGACTTTACACCGGATGGCGCCTTTCAGATCACCGATAACGAGGCGATGGAGATTGTGTTTGACCTGCTGCACGATGAAGGTTTGGCGCTGGGTGGATCCAGCGGGATCAACGTTGCGGGTGCAATAAAGGTGGCTGAGCGGTTGGGGCCGGGCCACACCATTGTGACCGTATTGTGTGATGGTGCTGCGCGTTACCAGAGTAAGTTGTTTAACCCCGCCTACCTGAAAGATAAAGAGCTGCCGGTGCCGGAATGGTTGCTTTAAGTTGCTGTCAGCAGGTGCGCTAATGTGAGCTGTTATGTGAGTAACTGTTGTGCAGAAGTTGGAATGCGTGGCCGATTTTGGGGGTAAAAAAGATTGAGGTTTTTTGCTGTCAATACTTGTAATTTAATGTTTTTTTGTTGCGCTAACTGACTGAAAAATAGGTATTTTGTCTCCTGGTCGTAATTTGCTCAATCCGCTGGAGGCGCAGATAATACGGGCGTTGCAGCAAACTGTCAGAAAGCCATCCACGAACTTATCCACAGAAAGTGTGAATAAACTTTTGCCTTGTATTTAGTAGAAGTGGAAAGGGAAAAGTGTGGCGATTAGCGGTGGGAAATGTGATTTATGTTGGCGTCTGAGGGCGATTGTTGCAGGCCCTCAGATACCAAAAGACAGTGGTGATTAACCCCGTGGCAGCAGGTCTGCCTGGTGTTCCTGCAGTACCTCTTCGCCAAACCAGGCCAGGTCGTCGTGCAGTTCTACCACTTCACCTACAATGATCAGCGCAGGCGCTTCCAGCTGGGCTTGTGCCTGTTTTTCGGCGATATCTGCCAGGGTTCCAACCAATACCTTCTGTTCCGGCCGTGTACCGCGGGACACGATCGCCGCGGGTGTGTCCGCTGATTTGCCGTGGCGGATCAGTTCGCTGCTCAGGTGTGGCAGGCTGTGCAGGCCCATATAAAAGACGATGGTTTGGTTCGGATGGACCAGCTCATCGAAGTTAAGGTCTGAGGTGCGGTTCTTCAGCTGGCCGGTGACAAAACGCACGGACTGGGCGTAGTTACGATGGGTCAGCGGAATTCCCGCGTAGGTGGAGCAGGCGCTGGCTGCGGTGATGCCCGGAACAACCTGGAATGGGATGTTGTGTTCTTTTAGTTTCTGCAGCTCTTCGCCACCGCGACCAAAGATAAACGGATCACCGCCTTTCAGACGCAGCACACGTTTACCCTCCAAAGCATGTTTGACCAGCAGCTCATTGATCCCTTCCTGCGGCACAGCGTGGTTGTCGCGCTTCTTGCCGACAAACACCATATCGGCATCGCGACGGCACAGATCGATGACCTTGGGGGAAACCAGGGCGTCATAGAGCACGATATCAGCCTGCTGCATCAGGCGTAGGGCTTTAAAGGTCAGCAGTTCCGGGTCGCCAGGACCTGCGCCGACCAGGTATACCTCGCCGGTGTGGCGTTCGGTGTTGTCGTCCAGCTTCGCCTGCAGCATCTGCTCTGCTTCATCGTGACGGCCGGCAAATACTTTTTCAGCGATCTGACCCTGCAGGACCTCTTCCCAGAAGATGCGGCGCTGGTTGGTGGTAGAGAAGCGTGCTTTCACCGCGTGGCGGAAACGGCCAACCAGGCTGCTCAGGTGGCTGTAACTGCTTGGAATCCAGGTTTCCAGTTTGGCTCGCAGCAGACGGGCCAGTACCGGTGCTTTACCGCCGGAGGAGATTGCCACCACGATTGGTGAGCGGTCTACGATTGCCGGGAAGATAAAGGTGCACAAGTCCGGCGAATCAACCACATTGACCGGCAGGCTGCGCTCGGTGGCATCAAAGTGCACACGACTGTTCAGTTCGTTATCGTCGGTCGCGGCGATCACCAGTCCTTTTCCATCCAGGAGCGCGGAGTGGTATTCGCCGATGATGGCTTCGCCCTGGTGTTGTGCGAGCAGCGCGTCAAGTTCCGGGCAGATCTCGTGGGAGACCACGGATACTTTGGCACCGGCACGGGTGAGCAGGGTGGCTTTACGCAGTGCGACACTGCCTCCGCCAACCAGAAGTACAGGTTGACCTTCAAGTTTGAAAAAGAGTGGCAGGTAATCCAAAGCAAACTCTCCTGTTGGATCGGATATCTGACGTCGTTGCCGGATAGTGTATAGGTAGTTTATCAGAGCGCGCCGCGGATGCGGGAGAAGGGGAGCCGGGCAGGAAAAAAGGGGCGTCGTTGCCCCTTTTTCACTCTACTGATCAGAGCTGAGTATGCAGTCCGCATTCGCGGGTTTCAACCGCTTTGGTTGGATCGAAGTAGTCGTTTTCGTTTGGCAGGTTGTGTTCTGCCAGGTACGCATCCAGATCTGCTTCGGTCAGGTTGTACAGCGGTGCCACCTTGATGATGCCGTCTTTGCTGGCGCTGACGATGTTCATGGACTGACGGAATTCGGTCTGGTCCTTACGGATCGCGTTCAGCCACAGGTCCGGCTTCAGTTCGGACAGGGCGCGCTGGAACGGCTCCAGTTTAACCTGACGGGTAAACTCGTCGTGCAGCGGATCGTCGATATCCGGGATGCCTTTCATCAGGACGTTACGGCGTGCACTGGTCATCTGAGGGATGTAGGTTTCGATGTTCAGGTTCAGGTCCTGAATCACTTTCTCAGCAAAGCGGTAAGTTGCAGAAGTGTTGTAACCGGAATCTACCCACAGCACTTTGATGTCTGGTTTTACCTGGGTCGCCATGTGCAGAATCACTGCTTCGTATGGACGGAAGTTGGTGGTAACCAGTGGTTTTTCGGAATTTTCGATTGCCCAGCGGATGATCTCCAGCGGGCCTTTTCCTTCAAGCTGCTCGTTCGCAGCAACGAGATCAATACTCATAACGCAACTCTTTAATTTATCTAGTTTTTATAAGATGTATCCATACATCTTGGTGTAGCTTGTTAAAACGAAACGCCCGACATGAGCCGGGCGTTTGTAATTATCTTACTGACGGTAAACCGGGCGGCTGTCGTCTTCAGCACCCTGGTAACGTACGCTGAATTCGCTGAAGGCGTTAAACACCTCGTCGCTGAAACGATCGGCTGGAATGTCCAGCGCGTCAAAGCCGCAGCGGGTCAGGAAGTCCAGGCGGTCGTGGGATACATCACCCACGGCGCGGATCTGGCCGTTGAAACCTGCGCGCTTCAGCAGGCGTGCGATGGAGAAGCAGCGGCCGTCACGCAATGCCGGGATGAAGATCGCGATCAGTGGGAACTGGTTTGGATTTTCCAGTACACCATCGATTTCGTCGTCACCGGTTACCTGGATTGCAACCTGGCCATCACGACCATTCAGGGCTGCTTCGTGCTCCTGATAGTATGCCAGCGGGACAATAATATCACCTGCAGGCAGGGTGTTACTTTCCAGTGCTTCAGCGTCGACCAGCTGCCAGCTATCGTTGTCGACCAGTTCGCGATTAATGAGCAGGGGCATAAACTTTCTCCTTAAACGGGGTCAGGCCGATGCGACGCACGCAGTCGATAAAGCGCTCGTCTTCAATACGTTGTTCTACAAATACAGACAGGACTTTCTCCAGGGTGTCAGCAACTTCGTCGGCAGCAACCGCTTTACCGATGACCTTACCCAGGGATGCGTCTTCACCGTCGGAGCCGCCCAGAGTGATCTGGTACCAGTCTTCACCTTTCTTATCCACACCCAGGATGCCGATGTGGCCCACGTGGTGGTGGCTGCAGGCGTTGATACAACCGGACATGTTCAGCTTGATCTCGCCCAGGTCGTACAGGTAGTCCAGATCTTCGAATTTAGCGTCGATCTGATCGGCAACACCCAGCGTTTTAGCGTTTGCCAGGGCACAGAAATCACCACCCGGGCACACGGTCATGTCGGTCAGGGTGTTGATGTTGGCGCGCGCTAGGTTTGCATCAGACAGAATCTGCCACAGCTCGTAGAGGTCCTGCTTGCGTACGTCCGCCAGTACCAGGTTCTGGTTGTGGGTGGAGCGGATCTCACCGAAGCTGTATTTATCAGCCAGGTCAGCAACCAGGTCCATCTGCTGGTGAGTAATGTCACCTTTTGGTACCAGGTGTGCTTTCAGGGACACGATTACCGCACGGTAGCCCGGTACTTTGTGCTCTACGGTATTCTGGCGGAACCAGTGCGCAAAGGTCTCATCTTCAGCCAGTTTGGCATCCAGAGAGGTATCGTTTGCTGCATCTGCTTCGTAGTCGAACGGGGTGAAGAAACCCTGTACACGTTTGATCTCGGCGTTGGTCAGCTGCAGGTCAGAGTCTTTGATCTGTTCCCACTCGGCTTCTACCAGCTCGCGGAAGGTGTCGACACCCAGCGCGTTTACCAGAATCTTGATACGCGCTTTGTACTTGTTGTCGCGACGACCTTTCAGGTTGTATACGCGAATGATCGCTTCCAGGTAGGACAGCAGGTCTTTCTTCTGCAGGAACGGACGGATCTGCTTGCCGATAACCGGGGTACGACCCAGGCCGCCGCCAACCAGGACTTCAAAGCCTACTTCGCCTTCATCGTTCTTAACGATGTGCAGACCGATGTCGTGCACCTGTGATGCTGCACGGTCAGTTGGACCGCCGGAAATAGCAATCTTGAATTTACGTGGCAGGTACGCAAATTCCGGGTGCAGGCTGGACCACTGGCGGATGATCTCACAGTACGGACGTGGATCTTCGATCTCGTCAGCGATTACACCCGCAAACTGGTCGGTGGTGGTGTTACGGATACAGTTACCGGAGGTCTGGATCGCGTGCATCTGCACTTTCGCCAGCTCTTCCAGGATATCCGGCACATCTTCCAGCTTCGGCCAGTTGAACTGGATGTTGGTACGGGTGGTAAAGTGACCGTAGCCTCTGTCCCATTTGCGGGCAACGTGCGCCAGGGTGCGCATCTGTTGTGACGACATCATGCCGTACGGTACCGCTACGCGCAGCATTGGAGCGTGGCGCTGTACGTAAAGCCCGTTCATCAAACGCAAAGCCAGGAATTCATCTTCCGGCAGATCACCAGCAAGGAAACGGCGGGTTTGATCGCGGAACGACGCGACACGCTCGTTTACCAGTTGTTGGTCGACTTGGTTGTATTGATACATGATTCGACACCTTGCTCGGCCTCTTCGGGCCGATCACCTCACATTAGTGTTAAAAGTTGTTGGGTTCTTATCCGGCCAGTACGAAACGCAGGCCTATGGCTAACAGCAACGAGCCCATGATCGGCTGCATCACCTTTGGAGACAGTCGGGTACCCAGATGGCTGCCAACAAATACGCCCGGCAGCGATCCGATTACCAGATAGAGCAGCAGTGTCAGATCGACATTGCCCATCTCGTAGTGACCTGCACCGGCAACGGCGGTCAGTAATACCGCGTGCAGCAGGTCGGTACCCACGATAGTCGGCATCGACATACGTGGATACAGCAAAATCAACAGAGCGGTACCCAGTGCGCCCGCACCGACGGATGACAGTGTCACCAGTCCACCCAAAATAACGCCCATTACGACGGTAATTACCGGACGCCAACGGCGACCGTGATGGGCCAGGGCCGTATCCTGCCACTCCAGCGCTTTCGCGCGGATCTTATTGCGCAGGAACACAGCGATGGAGGTCAGGACCAGCGAGACCCCCAGCGTCAGATTCATCAGGTGCTCAATCTGTTCCAGGCCATCCAGGCCCTTCAGGTAGTGCAGGGTCAGCAGGCTGCCCGGCAAGCTGCCGCTCAGCAGCAACAGAACAATGCGGTATTCGATCAGCTTCTTCTTAGCATAGGAGAAGGTGCCGCCACATTTTGTGATTGCTGCATATAAAAGGTCGGTGCTGACCGCGGTCACCGGCGGAATACCAAATACAACGATCAGAATTGGCGTCATAAGGGCGCCACCGCCGATGCCTGTAAGGCCGACGATGAAACCGACTACCAATCCTGCAAAGCTGTATGCAAATTCCATGGGTGCACCTACCACAAATAATCTTGCGGCATAGTAGCTTGTGATTTATATAACTTAAAATAATAATTTGAACTTTTCTTATTACTTTTGTATTTATATAAGGGGTTTCTTATATACTGGCATCGGGCAGGCATGCATATATCAATAAGTTTTTAATGCATTTCTATTTATTCTTTTTAGTTTTAAAGGCGTGCTGCGATAATGGCATGCTAATCGGGGCCTCTACGCTTATGCCTATATATAGGTGGATGAAGGTAGGGCTAACTAGATAACCAGATATTAATTATAGGGCGTGTATTAATGTCATCCTTGCCGGAACATCGTTTGACCCATCTTCGGCAGCTCGAAGCCGAGAGTATTCATATCATTCGTGAAGTAGCATCTGAGTTCGAAAACCCAGTGATGCTTTACTCCGTTGGTAAGGACTCCGCTGTCATGTTGCATCTGGCGCGTAAAGCGTTCTTCCCGGGCAACCCTCCGTTCCCGTTGATGCACGTGGACACCACCTGGAAGTTCCGTGAAATGATCGAATTCCGTGACAAAATGGCGGAAGAAGCCGGCATGGATCTGATTGTGCACATCAACCAGGAAGGTGTGGACATGGGTGTTGGCCCGTTCACTCATGGTTCTAAAAAGCACACTGACATCATGAAAACTCAGGCTCTGAAGCAGGCGTTGAACAAGTACAAGTTTGATGCTGCTTTTGGTGGGGCCCGTCGTGACGAAGAGAAGTCTCGTGCGAAAGAGCGTGTATTCTCCTTCCGTGACGAGAACCATCGCTGGGATCCAAAGAGCCAGCGTCCGGAGCTGTGGAACACCTTTAACACCCGTATCGACAAGGGTGAGAGCATCCGTGTATTCCCACTGTCCAACTGGACCGAGCTGGATATCTGGCAGTACATCTATCTGGAAGAGATTCCGATTGTACCTCTATACCTTTCCGAAGAGCGCCCGGTTGTGGAGCGTGATGGCTTGCTGATCATGGTCGACGACGATCGTATGCCACTGGAAGAGGGTGAAGTACCTGAAATGAAGAAAGTCCGTTTCCGTACCCTGGGCTGCTACCCGCTGACCGGTGCGGTTGAATCTGAAGCCGCAACACTGCCTGACGTTATTCAGGAAATGCTGTTGACCACGACCTCTGAGCGTCAGGGCCGTGCCATCGACCACGACAGTGCCGGTTCGATGGAGCAGAAGAAGATGGAAGGTTACTTCTAACCGCGCGTTAGAGATCTTCCCGGGCAAAATTCAACGGATTTCAGAAGAGATACAGTTATGAGTCACCAGAGCGATCTTATCGCATCCGATATTCAGGCATACCTGAATCAGCATGAAAACAAAGAGCTGCTGCGCTTCCTGACCTGCGGCAGCGTCGATGACGGCAAGTCCACCCTGATCGGTCGACTGCTGCACGACTCCAAAATGATTTATGAAGACCAGCTGGCTGCTATTCAGAACGAAAGCGCGCGCATCGGTAACGCCGGAGAAGAGCTGGACTTGGCGCTGCTGGTAGATGGCCTGCAGGCAGAGCGTGAGCAGGGTATCACCATCGATGTTGCTTACCGCTACTTCTCTACCGACAAGCGTAAGTTCATCATCGCCGACACCCCGGGACACGAACAGTACACCCGTAACATGGCAACCGGTGCGTCCACCTGTGACTTGGCGATCATCCTGATCGACGCCCGTCACGGTGTACAGGTACAGACCAAGCGTCACAGCTTCATCGTGTCCCAGCTGGGCATCAAGCACACCATCGTCGCCATCAACAAGATGGACTTGGTGGAGTTCAGCGAAGAACGTTTTGAAGAGATCAAGCGTGACTACCAGGAATTCGCTAAAGAGCTGGATCTGCCGGACGTACAGTTCGTGCCGATCTCTGCCCTGAAAGGCGACAACGTAGTAAGCCTGTCTGAGCAGACCCCTTGGTACACCGGCACTCCGCTGATGGAGCAGCTGGAAACCGTAGAGATTGCCAGCGACCAGAACTTCGACGAACTGCGTTTCCCGGTTCAGTACGTAAACCGTCCAAACCTGGACTTCCGTGGTTACTGCGGTACCCTGGCGTCCGGCATCGTACGTCCGGGCGATGAAGTGACTGTACTGCCATCCGGTAAGTCCAGTCGTGTTAAATCCATCGTAACCTTCGACGGCGAGCTGGACGAGGCGTTCCCGCCGATGTCCGTGACCCTGACCCTGGAAGATGAGATCGATATCTCCCGTGGTGACGTACTGGTTCACTCCAGCAACGTGCCGGAAGTCACCAACCGTTTCGATGCAATGGTTGTGTGGATGTCCGAAGGTGAACTGATCCCGGGCCGTCAGTACGATGTGAAACTGGCGACCTCCACTGTGGCTGGCGGTATCACCAACATCCGTCACCGTGTGGATGTGAACACCCTGGAAAAGTCCGAAGTCAGCACCCTGGTGCTGAACGACATCGCCCGTTGTGAAATTACCCTGGAGCGTCCGGTGATTGCCGACGACTACAAGGCGCATCACGGTACCGGTTCCTTCATCATCGTTGACCGTCTGTCCAACGCGACTGTGGCGGCAGGCATGATCGTTGAAGGTGCAGAACAGGTGAAACTGGGTGAAGGCCTGGAAGTGGTTGAAGCTTCTCAGGTGAGCGCTGCAGACAAAGCGCGTCGCTTTGGTCAGCAGGCTGCAACCGTGGTTGTATCCGGTGGTACGGCGCAACAGCGCGATATGGTGCTATACAGTGTGGAGAAAGCGCTGTTTAATGCCGGTCGAGCGGTAGCGGTGCTGAACGATGCAACCTTGCCGGCCGAGCTGCAGTCCAACCTGTTGGCAACAGCATCCGTCCTGAACAACAACGGTTTGCTGGTTGTAGCAGCAAGCGAAGCGGCGCTGGCGGGTGAAGGCCTGCTGAATGTTTCGCTGGATGGTGGCGAAGCTGACCTGCGTTTGAGCGCAGATCAGGAAGCTAATCGTCAAGTTGCTGCCGTGTTGGAGCTGCTTCAGCAGCACGCACTGGTATAATATGCGCCCGCAACCGGTTCAAGGACCGGCTGCGGGTGAACAATTGATGGCGGTGCCATCATTTTCAAAGCGGCGTTAAGCCGCTTTGTTGTTCCCGTTGAGGTGCGTCAAGGGTCAAACCCTATCGATGGTTCAGGAATATCGATAAAATTAGCAACTTCTAATTTTATCTCCGACCCCGTGATATTTCGGTCACGGTGGCGAAGTGGATAGTGATTAAGCGATAGCAGATACGATATGACAGAGTACCTATTAATTCTGATCAGCACAGTACTGGTAAATAACTTTGTACTGGTGCAATTCCTCGGCCTCTGCCCATTCATGGGGGTTTCCAATAAGCTGGAGACCGCAATGGGTATGTCGTTGGCGACTACGTTCGTGCTGACGTTATCCTCTGTCTGCAGTTATCTGGTGTATGCCTACATCCTGCAACCGCTGGATCTGGCGTATCTGCAAACCATCTCCTTTATTCTCGTGATCGCGGTTGTGGTGCAGTTCACTGAAATGGTGGTGCATAAGACCAGCCCGCTGCTTTACAAGGTGCTGGGTATCTTCCTGCCGCTGATCACCACCAACTGTGCCGTACTGGGTGTGGCACTGTTGAACATCAAAAAACAGAACGATTTTGTAGATTCCATCGTATACGGCTTTGGTGCCGCGGTGGGCTTCTCCCTGGCGTTGATCCTGTTCTCCGCAATGCGTGAGCGTATCGCCGTGGCAGATGTGCCTGTTGCCTTTAAGGGTTCTGCCATCGGTATGGTAACGGCGGGTCTGATGTCGCTGGCCTTTATGGGCTTTACCGGCCTGGTCCAGTTCTGAGTGAGCGGAGAGTAAGATGAGCGCAGTACTGATAGCCATTATTGTTCTAGCTCTGCTGGCAGTCGCCTTTGGCCTGCTGCTGGGCTATGCCTCCGTTCGCTTCAAAGTAGAAGGTAACCCGATCGTCGACCAGATCGACGAACTGCTGCCGCAGACCCAGTGTGGCCAGTGTGGTCACCCTGGCTGCCGCCCGTATGCGGAAGCGATCGCCAACGGCGAAGCGATCAACAAGTGTCCTCCGGGTGGCCAGTCCACCGTGGACGCGCTGGCTGATCTGCTGGACGTTGAAGCACCCACACTGGATGCAGAAGATGCCGGCGATCCGGTCAAAGCGGTTGCCTACATTCGTGAAGACGAGTGCATCGGCTGTACCAAATGTATTCAGGCCTGCCCGGTGGATGCGATCCTGGGTGCGGCCAAGCAGATGCACACCGTGATTACCTCCGAGTGCACCGGCTGTGACCTCTGTGTAGAACCTTGTCCGGTTGATTGTATTGATATGGTTCCGATCGAAACAACCCTGAACACCTGGAAGTGGGATCTGCCCAAACCAGGTGTGGAATTGATTGCGACTGACCGCGGTCGTGGTGAAGCCTTCGAGAAAGGGGAGGCTGCCTGATGACCCGTGTGCACTCTTTCCATGGTGGTATCCACCCACCGGAAAACAAACGTCAGTCCAACGGTGCGCCGATCCGTCCGGCACCGATCCCGCCGCGCCTGGTATTGCCGCTGTCGCAGCATATCGGTGCACCGGCTGAACCGCTGGTGAAAGTGGGTGATCGGGTTCTGAAAGGGCAAGTGATCGCCGAGCCGATCGGGCGTGTCAGCGTAAGCCTGCACGCGCCGACGTCCGGTACCGTGACCCTGATCGGGCCGCAGCCTGTGCCACACGCATCCGGTATGGAAGCCGATTGCATAGTGATCGAAACCGACGGTCAGGATGAGTGGATCGAACACGCGGGCCTGGAGGACTACAAGTCCTACACCAAGTCCGAGCTGATCAACTATATCCGTAACTACGGTATCGCCGGTATGGGCGGTGCGGGTTTCCCGACCGATGTAAAACTGCACCTGGGTGATGACCATATCGTTAACACCCTGATCATCAATGCGGCGGAGTGTGAGCCGTATATCACTGCGGATGACCTGCTGATTCGTGAGCGTTCCGACGAGATCCTGGGTGGTATCGAGGTGATTGCTCATCTGTTGAATCCGAGCCATATCCTGATCGGCATCGAGGACAACAAACCACAGGCGATCCGAGCCCTGGAAGACGCGGTACGCGGTTGCCACCTGAACATCGATGTAGTGGTTGTGCCAACCAAATACCCATCCGGTGGCGAGAAGCAGCTGGTTAAACTGCTCACCGGCGTCGAAGTGCCAAGCGGCAAGATTCCGGCTGATGTGGGTATCGTTTGTCAGAACGTGGGTACCGCCAGCGCTATCTACCGCGCTGTGCACCGTGGCGAACCGCTGATCTCCCGTATCGTGACGATCACCGGTGACGCGGTTGACCAGCGCCACAACCTGGAGGTGCTGATCGGTACCCAGTATTCCGAACTGCTGGCAGCCTCCGGTGTACGCCGCGATGACCTGTACCGTCTGGTGATGGGTGGCCCGATGATGGGTTTCACCATGAAGAGCGACGCGGTACCGGTGGTGAAAACTACCAACTGCATCATTGCCGCGACCGAGGAAGAGATGCCGCCAGCGCCGCCAGCGCTGAACTGTATCCGTTGTGGTATGTGTGAGCAGGTGTGCCCGGCTGAGCTGCTGCCACAGCAGCTGCACTGGTTTGCCAAGGGTAAAGAGTACGACAAGGCGAAACACCACAACCTGTTCGACTGTATCGAATGTGGTGCCTGCTCTTACGTCTGCCCAAGTAACATTCCGCTGGTTCAGTACTACCGCAATGCCAAGGCTGAGATCCGTCAGGAAGAGGCTGAGAAGCAGAAAGCGGAATACGCCCGTATGCGTTTTGAAGCGCGTCAGGCGCGTCTGGAACAGGAAAAGATCGAGAAAGAGCAGCGTCGTAAGGCCCGTGCCGAAGAGGCTGCCAAAGCACAAGCATCCAAGAAAGACAGCGCAGGCGCGGCGAAACCGGCCGCTGCCGGTGGTGATGTGAAAGCGCTTAAAACTGCGGCCGCAGTAGCGCGCACCAAACTGAAGAAAGCCGAGAAGGCGTTCGAGCAGGCGAAAGAAAGCGGTGCGGACAATCTGGCCGAGCTGGAAGCGGCGTTTAACGCTGCCAAGCAGAAAGCCGATGATGCCCAGCAGAAGCTGGAGCAGGCAGAAAAAGGCGGCACTGCCGCAGCGTCTGGTGCACCGGATATCAAGGCCCTGAAAACGGCTGCTGCCGTTGCCCGCACCAAGCTGAAGAAAGCGCAGAGTGCGCTGAAAGCAGCGGAAGAGAAAGGCCAGGACGGCGTCGAGCAACTGCGTGACACCGTTAAAGAACTGGAAACCAAAGCGGAAGCTGCCCAGAAAGCGTTTGATGATGCCCAGGCCGCGCCGGCACCAGCAGCGCAGGTTGTGGATATCAAACAGTTGAAGACCGCGGCAGCGGTAGCGCGTACCAAGCTGAAGCAGGCTGAGAAAGCCCTGGCAAATGCGCAGGACAGCGGTGAAGGTGATATCGCCGAACTCGAAGCCAAGGTAAAAGAGCTGGAAGCCAAGGTGGAGACAACCCGCAAAGCCTTTGAAGCGGCTGAGCAGGGTGGAAGCGCCCCGGCGAAACCAGTGATTGACCTGGCACCGCTGAAAGAGGATATGGATAAGGCCTTGGCGAAGGTTGAGAAAGCCGAAGCCGCTGCGAAAGCCGCGGAAGAGAAAGGCCTGCCAACGGCTGAGAAGATGCGTGCCGGTGTGGATAAACTGCGCGGCAAGTACGAAGAAGCTAAGAAAGCCTACGAAGACGCCGAAGCACAAAATGCCGCTGCCGGTGGTAAGCCAGCGATTGACCTGGCACCGCTGAAAGAGGACATGGATAAGGCGCTGGCGAAGGTCGAGAAAGCCGATGCTGCAGCGAAAGCCGCGGAAGAGAAGGGCCTGCCAACGGCTGAGAAGATGCGTGCCGGTGTGGATAAACTGCGCGGCAAGTACGAAGAAGCTAAGAAAGCCTACGAAGATGCTGAGGCACAGAATGCCAGTGCCGGTGGTAAGCCGACTATTGATCTGGCACCGCTGAAAGAGGACATGGAAAAGGCCCTGGCGAAGGTTGAGAAAGCCGATGCCGCAGCAAAAGCCGCGGAAGATAAGGGCCTGCCAACTGCCGAAAAGATGCGTGCCGGCGTGGATAAATTGCGCGGTAAATATGAAGAGGCGAAGAAGGCCTTTGAAGATGCCCTGGCGCAGAACGGTACAGCAGCCCCGGCGGCCCCTGCAGTCAATCTGGATGAGCTGAAAGCGGATATGGAAACCGCGCTGGGTAAAGTGCAGAAAGCCGATGCCGCGGCGAAAAACGCGGAAGAGAAAGGTTTGCCGACGGCTGAAAAGATGCGCGCAGGTGTTGAAAAACTGCGTGGTAAATATGAAGAGGCCAAGCAGGCCTATGTAGCGGCGGGCGGCAGCGTAGATGCGGAAGCCAAACCCGATACCGTAACCGTTGATTGAGTAAGGACTGAGTAACCGATGGCTTTAATTCGATCCAGTTCACCCCATCTGCACAAGATGAACCAGACCGGCCGAGTGATGCGTCTGGTGCTGCTTGCGACACTGCCGGGGTTGGCTGCGATGACCTTCTTCTTTGGCTGGGGCACGCTGATCAATATCATCTGGGCGTCCCTGCTGGCTGTGGGTTTCGAAGCGGCGATCATGAAGCTGCGTAACCGCCCGATCCAGTTCTACCTGAGTGATTACAGCGCGGTGGTGACCGCGGTGCTGTTGGCCTTGGCCCTGCCGCCATTTGCCGCCTGGTGGGTGACCTTGGTGGGCGTGTTTGTTGCCATCGTAATCGCCAAGCATCTGTACGGAGGTCTGGGGCAGAACCCGTTCAACCCGGCAATGGTGGCCTATGCGTTGCTGCTGGTCTCCTTCCCGGTTGAAATGACCCGCTGGACCGAACCGTTTGTACTGGTGGATGCCGACAACGGTTGGTCTGTGCTGAGTTTCATTGACACCCTGAAGGTGATCTTCGGTGGCATCGACACCAGTGTGATTGATAGCTACACCGGTGCGACCCCGCTGGATGCCCTGCGTCACCGTGGTGGCCTGACTACCGAGGAAGCATGGCGCCAGGTGCCGGTGCTTGCTGACGGTATCGGCGCATGGCATGCAGTGAGCGCTGCGTATGTCATGGGTGGCGTCTTCCTGCTATACAAAAAGATCTTCACCTGGCACGCACCGGTCTCCGTACTGGGATCACTGGCCGTCCTGTCGACGTTGTTCTTTATCGTTGAGCCGGACTACTTTGCCGATCCGTTTTTCCACCTGACGGTGGGTGGCACCATGCTGGGTGCATTCTTTATTGCGACGGACCCGGTGAGCTCGGCGACCAGTAACAAAGGCAAGATCTGGTTTGGTATCGGTATCGGTGCGTTGATCTTTGTGATCCGTACCTGGGGTGGTTATCCGGATGCGGTGGCGTTTGCGGTATTGCTGATGAACCTGAGCGCACCGTTTATCGACCAGTACACCCAGCCGCGTACCTACGGGCACGCCAAGGCGAAACGCGGATTGAAAGGAGACGCCTAATGGAGATGTTTAGCGCAATCCGCAGCAGTACGCTGGGTATTACTATCTTTGCGGTGGTGACTGCGGCCCTGATCGCGGTAACCCAGGTCTCAACCAAAGACCGTATCGCCAAGAATGAACGCGAAGCGCAGGCCAAGGCACTGTATGAGATCGTGCCAAAAAACAGCATCGACAACGATCTGCTGGAAGACACGGTTTCCTTTGTTGCACCTGAACTGTTGGGGAATGACCAACCTGCTGAAGCTTACCGGGCCCGCAAGGACGGCAAGGTGGTAGCAGTGATTCTGCCGGTGGTGGCACCGGACGGTTACAGCGGCAACATCAACATGATCGTGGGTGTAAAACGCGATGGCAGTGTCGCCGGTGTACGTGTGCTGGCGCATAAAGAAACCCCAGGGCTGGGTGACAAGATCGACCTGAAAAAGTCGGACTGGATTCTGAGCCTGAACGATCAGCGTAACGACAACGATCAGCGCGATAGCTTTGCCGTACTGAAGGACGGTGGTCGTTTCGATCAGTTTACCGGCGCCACCATTACGCCACGTGCGGTGGTAGGTGCGACCAGCCGTGCGCTGGATTACTTCCGAACGAACAAAGCGGCTCTGCTGGGGCCAGCGATTGCGGGAGCAGAGTGATGTCCGTAGATGTGAAAAAGATTACCCTCGACGGTCTCTGGACCAACAACCCGGCGCTGGTTCAGCTGCTGGGACTGTGTCCGCTGTTGGCGGTCACTGGTTCCGTGGTGAACGCGATTGGCCTGGGCCTGGCGAGTACCATCGTATTGCTGGGATCAAACCTGACGATCTCCGCATTCCGTAAGTTTGTGCCGGGTGCGGTTCGTCTGCCGATCTTCGTAATGATCATCGCCTCCTTCGTAACCGCGATTGAGTTGCTGATGCAGGCGTTTACCTACGAGCTGTACCAAATTCTGGGTATCTTCATCCCGCTGATCGTAACCAACTGCGCAATCATGGGGCGTGCGGATGCGTTTGCCAGCAAGAATCCGGTATCGGCGTCACTGCTGGACGGCCTGATGATGGGTTTGGGTTTCAGTGCGGTGTTGATCGTGCTGGGGGCCATGCGTGAAGCGCTGGGCAGCGGCACGCTGTTTGCCGATATGCAGCTGCTGTTTGGTGCCGGTGCGGAAAGCTGGAAGATCGTGCTGGTGGATGATTACAGTGGTTTCCTGTTTGCGGTGTTGCCGCCGGGTGCCTTTGTTGGCATGGGGCTGCTGATTGCACTCAAGAATATCATCGATGGCAAGCTAGAAGAGCGCCAGAAGCGCCTTACCCCGGCAGAGCCAAAAGACACCCAACGCGCTCGCGTAACTGGTTGATTCCTATCGTGGAGGTGCGCCCGCACCTCCATAGATTCCTGCTCATTGTGTTCTCCCTGAAGATTCGATAGTCTGAGTTCTTTCTCAACTCGCGGCATCAACGGAGCTGTTGTGTGAGTAGTCCGATTCCTGTTGTTATTTGCGATGACTCCAACCTCGCGCGCAAGCAGATGGCTCGAGCGCTGAGCAATTGGAACGTCGACATCACCTATGCAGAACATGGATTGACTGCATTGGAAGCGGTACGTACCGGTCTGGGTGACGTGCTTTTCCTCGATCTCAATATGCCGATCATGGATGGCTACCAGGTGCTGGAGCGTATCCGCTCCGAAGACTTACCCACCATGGTGATCGTTGTCTCCGGTGATATTCAGCCCGAAGCCCACGAGCAGGTGATGGCGCTGGGTGCCCTCGATTTCATCAAAAAACCGTTCTCCGAAGATCAAGTTGCAGAGGTCCTGCGTCGTTTTGGTTTGCTGAGTGAACTGCAGGATGAGCAGGAGATACTGTCTGCCGAGGAGATCGTGGTACAGCTGCCCGACTACTACCAGGAGATCGCCAACGTGGCGATGGGGCGTGCCGGTGATCGACTGGCCCGTTTCCTTGGCGCGTTTGTGCATCATCCCGTACCGGTGGTGAAAACCATCACCCGGGCGGAATTTGAAGAGAAATTAAAAATCTCGGCCGACTGGGAAAAGCGCATCGTCTCCCAGGGCTTTGTGGGCGCAGGCATTGCGGGTGAAGCGATGATCGCGCTGCCGCCGGAAAGCTTTGAGTCGGTCGCCCGGATTCTGCAACTCGAGTACGAGCAAAGTACTGCCTTCGAGAACGAGCTGCTGATGGATCTGGGGAACATTTTGATTGGTGCCTTCCTGCAGTCCTTTGCGCGCCAGTTGGATATCGAGTTTAGTTGCGGTATACCGGTGATGTTGCCGGCGATGAAACAATTACCTTCTGCAGCGGAAAGCTGGCAGGAGACCCTCTCTATCAGCATTGATTATGGCCTGAATGAAGACCGTGACAGTTGCGAACTGATGTTGATCTTCAGCGAGGAGTCTCTCGGGCCGTTGCGCAAACTGAGTACGTTCTTCTGATGAATGATCGCACGGAAAGCCTGAATATCGACGAGCTGCATTGGCACCTCGGCCTGCTACACAACCTGGATGTGGGGCTGGTGGTGCTGGATACGAGTTACCAGGTCCACCTCTGGAACAGCTTTATGGTCAACCACTCCGAGATTGGCCCTGCGCGCATCCGTGAGAAGAACCTGTTCGACGAGTTTCCCGAGCTGCCGGTTGAGTGGCTGCGCCGTAAGATCGACAGTGTTTTCCAGCTTAAATGCCCGACTTACATCACCTGGGAGCAGCGCCCCTACCTGTTCGATTTTAAAAGCCAGCGCCCGATTACCGGCGAGGCGTCGCGCATGTACCAGAACATTACCTTGATTCCGCTGACTGCCCCTTCCGGTGAAGTGGAGCTGGTCAGCCTGATGATCTATGACGTAACTGACGAGGCGGTCAGCCGCATTGCACTGGAAGATGCCAACAAACAACTGCAAACCCTGAGCCGTGAAGACCGGCTGACTGGATTGTTCAACCGTGGCTACTGGCAGGAGTGCCTGGAGCAGGAGTTCAACCGTTTCTTGCGCGGACGGGAACCGAGCACCCTGATCATGCTGGATATCGACCACTTTAAGGCGGTTAACGATACCTACGGCCATCCGGCCGGCGATGAGGTGATCCGACAGGTTGCAACATTGCTGACCAAACACGCCCGTCGAACCGACGTGGTGGGCCGTTACGGTGGTGAGGAGTTCGGTATCATCCTGCCCCATACCAACGCCAGTCAGGCCGAGGTGTTCGCTGAACGTGTGCGTGCGGCGGCTGAGATGTTGGAAGTGGTGTTTGAAGGTCAAAGTATCCAGGTGACCGTCAGTCTCGGCATCCGTGAGATGCAGGGTGATGTTCAGGATGAGGAGCAGTGGATCGGCCAGGCGGACGAAGCGCTTTATCACTCCAAGCAAAACGGCCGTAACCAGTTTACTGTGTATGAGGCCAAGTGACGGATGCCTGTCACTGCTTTATGATGCCTGCTGGCGTGAGAGCGCTACCATAATAATACAGACCACCAATCGCCGTTTGCCCTACACCCATGAACAAACAGAAGCGTCACGAGATTTTTGCGCGCCTGCGCGACGACAATCCCAATCCCACCACCGAACTCGAATACAGCAATCCGTTTGAACTGCTGATTGCGGTGATTCTCTCAGCCCAGGCCACCGATGTGGGGGTCAACAAGGCAACCCGTAAGCTTTATCCGGTCGCCAATACGCCGGAGGCGATCTACGCCTTAGGTGTGGATGGATTGAAGGAGTACATCAAGACGATCGGCCTGTTTAATGCCAAGGCGGAAAATGTCATCAAGACCTGCCGTATCCTGATTGATCAGCACAACTCCCAGGTACCGGAAAACCGTAAGGATCTGGAAGCACTGCCGGGGGTAGGCCGCAAGACCGCCAACGTCGTACTGAATACAGCGTTTGGTCATCCCACCATGGCGGTTGATACCCATATCTTCCGTGTCTCCAACCGCACCAAGATTGCGCCGGGCAAAAACGTGAATGAGGTGGAGCAGAAACTGCTGCGCTTTGTGCCGAAGGAGTTTCTGCAGGATGCTCACCACTGGCTGATCCTGCTAGGCCGCTATGTATGTGTGGCACGTAAGCCAAAGTGTGGCTCCTGCCTGATCGAAGATCTGTGCGAGTACAAGGACAAGACCGAGATCGGTGAATAGGGCCGGTTAACGACCCATGAAGAGCGGCGTATAGGCGTCTAAATGCCGCTCTTCAAAGTAGGCGTGGTTTAGCTTGTTGGCCAGGAACTGTGCCTCAAGGCGGCTGACATCGATCTCGACGAGCGCCATCACCTTGTCAGGGTTACCCTCGTGGTTGAGGGTGATGCGCTGGATGCGCGAGTCTCCCTGTAACAGTTCGCTGATCTGCTCTTCGGTGACATGCGGGGGCAGGTTGCTGATCGTGATAACCATACGCTGTCGTCCTAATGATGCCTTAGGCCTACATTAAAACTGTGGCTTACCCCCGCATTTTGTCAACTGTTGCCAGTCGTTTCAGATAAAAAACAGAGGGGCGTAGGCTTCCAGCCGACGCTGCTTGTGGAAGTGGTGATTCAGTCGGAAGACGTTGCGGTTTAGTTCCACCCGGCTCATCTGATTGAAACGGATCCACGCGATGATCCGGTCGGGATTGCCTTCGTCACTGAAGCTGATGTTCTCGATCCGGTTGTCGCCCGCAAACAGCTCGCACACCTCATGCAGAGAGGTGTCGTTCGGCAGGTTGTTGATGGCAATGATCATCGCTACTTCGTCCTTAAAAAATCAGGCCTATTAAAGCCTGATTTGATGACAATCTGCTTGCGGAAAGAGTGTGATTGGCAACCTTTTAGTTACGGTAGATCGTTTCGATCAGGTGCCAGCCAAAGCGGGTTTTCACCGGCCCATGTACGGTCAGTAGGGGTTTCTTAAACACCACATCATCAAAGGCTTTTACCATCTGGCCCCGGCGAAACTCTCCCAGATCACCAAAGCGGCGTTTGGATGGGCAGGTGGAGTGCTGTTTCGCCAGTTTGCCAAAGTCGGCGCCGCCGGCGATCTTCTTTTTCAGGGCTTCCGCTTCTTCTCGGGTTTTCACCAGGATGTGGCGGGCGCAGGCTTTTGTGGCCATGTTCAGGGTTCTCCGGTTGAGGTGATCAGAGGCGACGGACTTTGAACTTACGTCCCTTGATCTTGCCTTTGGTCAGTTGGTCCAGTGCTTTGCGGGCGACAGGTCGTTCGACAGCGACGTAGGCAGAGAAATCAAAAATATCGATCTTACCCACCTGCTGTCCTGAGATACCCGCATCGCCAGTGAGGGCGCCTAGAATATCGCCTGGGCGAACTTTCTGTTTACGACCGCCTGCGATACAGAGCGTCACCATCAGCGGTTTGGCGGGCAGCAGTGGCTGAGTGCTCGGGATCGTTGGTGGATTCTTGTAGATGATGCTCTGATCGGTGTATTCCTCAATCGCGGTCACCTTGTACTGCTCGCGCTCAGAGCAGAGGCTCAGCGCCAAGCCGGATTTACCCGCACGCCCGGTACGACCGATGCGGTGCACGTACACTTCCGGATCGCGCGGCAGGTCAAAGTTGACCACCAGATCCAGATCTTCAACGTCGATACCACGCGCAGCGACATCGGTCGCCACCAGAATCGAGCAGCTACGGTTGGCAAAGGTGACCAGTACCTGGTCACGGTCGCGCTGCTCCATGTCGCCTTGCAGGGCAGAGGCTGAGAAGCCCGCATTTCTAAGCGCCTGGCGCAGATCGCTGCACTGTTGTTTGGTGTTGCAGAAGATCACACAGGAGATCGGGTCGTGCTTGTGCAGCAGCTGTATCAGCGTGGGAATTCGTGCGTCTTTTTCCAGGCGGAAAAACTGCTGCTGGATACGGCTTTCCTGCGGCTGTGCTTCAACCGTCACCTCAACCGGTTTGTTCTGGAAATCTTCGCTCAGCTCGCGGATGGAATCCGGGTAAGTGGCGGAGAACAGCAGCGTCTGGCGGTCCCTCGGCGTTTGTGCGGCGATATCGAGAATATCCTGGTTGAAACCCATCTCCAGCATACGATCAGCTTCATCCAGCACCAGCGTATGCAGCATTTCCAGGTTGAGGGTGTGCTTGCGCAAGTGATCTTTGATACGCCCCGGGGTGCCCACAACCACGTGTGCGCCGTGTTGCAGCGAGCCGATCTGTGGACCGATGGGCTGTCCGCCACACAACGTTAGCACTTTCACATTAGGTTGGTAGCGTGCCAGACGGCGTAACTCTTTTGCCACCTGCGTCGCCAGTTCACGGGTTGGGCAGAGCACCAGCACCTGAACACGGTAGTTGCGTGGCTGAAGCTTGGTCAGCGCGCCAATACCAAATGCGGCAGTTTTACCGCTGCCGGTTTTTGCCTTGGCGATAACATCCTCGCCGACAAGGATCTGCGGCAGGCTGGCGGCCTGAATTGGTGTCATGCCGGTGTAACCGATCTGCTGCAGGTTATCGAGCAGGGTTTCTGGCAGGTTCAGGCTGGAAAATGGGGTCTTGGTCACGGTCGACTCGCGGGTTGAATCAAACCGGCTATTTTACGCGCTTGCAGCAGAGGCATAAAGCGCTTTCAACAATCCCTCAAAAGGGGGACGGTGTGGCTTTGTATTTCTGTTAATGTATTAAGTATTGTTTGCTCGGAGCAAAAAGGAAGGACGCTGTTTTGCTGGAAATTCTCTCGATAACGACGCCGGTTTTTCTGCTGATCGCCTGTGGCTATGCGGTGGTGCGGGTGAATCTCGTGCCGCAAGCAGCAATACCGGGCATGGGTACCTTTGTGGTCTATCTGGCCCTGCCTGCGTTGCTGTTCAACGCCCTGTCTGGCCGACCAGTGGCCGAGGTGTACAACAGTAGCTATCTGCTGGCGTTTGCCGTGGGTTCCATGGCCGCATTGCTCATCAGCGTTTTCATCGCGTGTAAAATGCGGGGTGTAGCATTGCAGCGTGCTGCCTTTATAGGGTTGGGCAGTTCCCTCTCCAACAACGGCTTTATCGGTTATGCATTGGTCACCCAACTGTTTGGCACGCTGGGTGTGGCTGCGGCAGCGCTGTCGATGCTGGTTGATCTGGTTCTGCTGATACCGGTCACCTTGATACTGGCCGAGTGGGCGTTGGATGGTCGAGCCCAGATACAAGATGCACTGTTCACAGCGTTCAAAAAGACCCTGCGCAATCCGCTGGTACTGGCGATCGGTTTGGGCTTTTTGGCGTCTGCGATGCAGTGGCAACCACCCGAACCGGTACAACACACGCTTGCGATGCTGGCATCTTCAGCGGCACCGCTGTCCCTGTTTGTGATTGGTGGCATGCTGGTGGGTATCTCGGTATCCGGACAGAAAACTGATATCGGTCACATGGTGGGGTTGAAACTGATCCTGCATCCGCTGCTGGTTGCGCTGATGGTGTGGTGGTTACCAGCGTTTGAGCCTGTGCTGCAGTTAAGTGCGGTGTTGCTGGCCGCGGTGCCGATGGCAGGGGTGTTTCCCCTAATTGCTCAGGCATACGGGCAGCAGCAGATCTGTGCTGCCGCCCTGGTCAGCGCAACCCTGCTCTCTTTCCTGAGCCTCAATGGGGTATTGTTGTTGATGGATCACCTGGGTTTGCTGACGGTATTGTCCGGTTAGGGATCAGTCTGAAGGGAAGTCCCAACCGCTTTCGTTGTTGTCCGGTTGTTGGATATCGTCGAATGCGTCCAGTGCCTTGCCCAGATCCCACTGTTTGCGCATCGCATTCACAATGACATTGATAACAAAGCTGATCGCGACATATTCCGCGACCTCTGGCAGGTAGGGGATGTTGATCTTTTCATTTGCCAGCTTGGAGAAGCTGCGCACAATGCGCTGTGCTTCTTCATCATCAATGCCTTCCGGTAGGCTGCGGATCAGGTCGTACACCTCATTGGGGAGGTTTTCATAGAGAAAGCCATCAATTTTTGTCACGATTTTGACCAGGATTTTCTGCTCCTGATCTTCGGAGAAGAAGATCGGAATGTCGATTTTCTTGTTCAGACTGTTGGCGATGGCCACAACTTCTGACTGACTTAAGCGGGCGCGTTTTTCCTGTGGCGCATAGAAATCACTAAGAATTGCCTGGTACTGAGCATCGGTGAGCGTAATGGTGGTCATGATGAACTCCCTGTGCGTTGAGTATGACGGTATGGGAGTATCTGGCACATTCGGGAGGGGAAAACTGCAGCACATCCTGTGTCAGAAACATCCCTGTATCTGAGGCACTGCCAGCAGCCTCAACTGCTTTTTTACGCCTGTTTTTGAGGGTGGTCAAATGTTGAACAGTTTGGGTGTTGCCGTTGGCGTTTATGTGGCTGTAATGTTTAACGTGCGTTCATGGAAAAAGCCCATATAATTCAAAACCATGAGTGACTGGTATGTATATATGCTGCGGTGTGCTGACAATACGCTGTACACCGGCGTAACCACCGACCCTGAACGGCGCCTGCGCGAGCACAACGGTGAGGTGAAAGGGGGCGCGCGTTATACCCGTACCCGCCAACCCGTGACAATGGTGTGGCAGGAAGCCCACGCCAACCGCTCGGAAGCCTGCAAACGCGAAGCGCAGATTAAGCGCATTTCAAAAACGGCAAAAGAAAAGCTGATCATTGAAAATACTTGATATTTCAACGAGACAAATTCACAAATTATCCTTATATTTTGTGGGTATTATTCGCGGTAAGTTTTATTGCGTTAATGTTGCAGTTATATGTGGAACTGCCGATAGCAAGTTTCTGTTATGAGCTTTGCACAGCTAATGTGTAGCTCGTGAACAGACGTTTGAGTCAATCAGTCGAGTTGTCGCAATAGGCGGAAAACAGTGTGTCTAGCTTAAAAAGTGATAGTGAAGTCCGGCTGAACGAAAGCCCCATCGACAGTGATGTGAGTGAGGAGAACAGCGCCTTGCCAACCAATCAACTGGTGATGGATGAATTGGCGTTCAACCGTTCGTTGCTTGAACAATACAAGCATGCGGTGGATATCAGTTCTATCGTGTCAAAAACCGATCCGTACGGCGTAATCACCTATGTGAACGATCAGTTCTGCAAGGTGTCCGGTTACAGCCGTGAAGAGCTGGTGGGCGCTACCCACCGTCTGATTCGTCATCCTGATAATGATCCACTGCTGTTTCGCGAGATGTGGCAAACGATTCGTAGCCGCCAAAGCTGGCAGGGTGTCATCAAGAATCAGCGGAAAGACGGCAGTGCGTATTACGTGGATTCGCTGATTCTGCCGGTGCTTGATCCGGATGGAAAAATTGCCGAGTTCATGTCGATCCGCACCGACGTGACTGATCTGATCGAGCAAAAATCCGTTATTCAGCGGCATTACACCGATCCACTCACCGGCCTCCCCAATCGACAAAAACTCACTGACGACTTGGCCGAGATGGACGAGGTGACTTGTCTGTTGATCGATGTCTGCGACTTCAGTGAGATCAACGAATACCACGGTTATCAGGTGGGTGACCGCTTATTGAAAGCGCTGGCCCGGATGATGAGCCGTCTGATCCGCTCTGACAGCGTGCTTTACCATCTGGGGGGTGACCAGTTTGCGGTCCTGACCCGCCAGAGCCTGAGCAGCAACCAGTTGGCGTATATGTGCAAGGAGTTGGCACGCCGTATCGCCCAGTATCCTGTCGGTGTGGGTGAGCTGAAGTTCCCGATCAGCGTGGTGATCGGTGCCGCGTGCGGTGCCAATGCGCTGATCGAAGCGGATATTGCTCTGCACAGCGCACAGGAGAAGGAGCGCACCTACGAGATCTACAGCCCGGGCTCTCGCCTGACCAAACGTATTGAAGACAATATCAGTTGGGTGGGGCGTATTCGTGATGCGATACGACACGACCGTATCGAGGTTTACGTCCAGCCGATCATCGATGCGCTGACCGGTCACGTAGAGAAGTACGAGTGCCTGATGCGCCTTAGAGACGACGAAGGAAATTTGCACTCGCCATATGCCTTTCTGGAAGCGGCAAAACGGGCGCGTTTGTACGAAAATCTGATGCAGATCGTGATCTACAAAGCGTTCCGTCACTTTAGCGAACGAGACGATGATTTCAGTATCAACCTGACTGCCCGTGATATCTACAACAGTGAAACCGTCGCCATGCTGCTGGACAAGGCCCTCGAATATGGTGTGGCTGAGCGGCTGATCATCGAGATTGTGGAGTCTGAAGGGATCGAAAACTATGAGAAGGTGCTTGATTTCATCGACCGGGCGAAGAAGATCGGTTGCCGTATCGCGGTGGATGATTTCGGATCCGGTTACTCCAACTTTGAGTATCTGCTGAAGCTGGATATCGACTACATCAAGGTGGATGGGTCCCTGATCAAACACCTGGACAGCGACACCAACACTCAGATGTTGTCGGACATGATTGTCTCGTTCGGGCGCAAGATGGGCGCTGAAACCGTAGCGGAATTTGTCCACAGTGAAGAGGTCAAGCAGACCGCCATTGTGTTGGGCTTTGACTACCTGCAGGGTTACCACACCGGTAAACCGATGTCGCTGGACGAGATCTGATCCCGTCCAGCGATACCCGTTCTATTTTCTTTCTATTCTCTCAATCAACGCAGCACACGGGTCATAAAGACGGTGTCTTTCACCGCGCTGCCGTTGCTGTTATTCAGTGCGAACTGCATCGGCTGGTTGCCGTTCAGGTCCGATGTGTTGGCACAGATTCGGTACGGCAGCCACTGGTTCAGTTCAGACGGATTCACTTCGCTCAGGCCGTTCACCGCAACCTCAAAGTCAGCATTTACATCCACCCTGATCGCGTCGGTGGTACCGGTGAACGATTCCACTTTAACGCGATAAAGGTTGCAGACCGTGCCGTCATCCAGTTCCTGCACCAGCTGCAGGCGGTCACGACGGATCTCCACCAGAATCTCGGTGCGTTGAGTGAAGCCCCACAGTACGGACCCTGCGGCAACAAGCATCACCAGCATGTAGGTCAGCAAGCGCGGACGCCAGAGCGGTGAAGCCTGCTTCAGCACCTGGTTTTCCGAGCGGAAGGCGATCAGGCCTTTCTCCCGACCGGTTTTTTCCATCACCGCATCACAGGCATCGATGCAGGCACCACAGTCGATACACTCGTACTGCAGGCCGTTACGAATATCGATGCCGGTAGGGCACACCTGCACGCAGAGACCACAATCCACACAGTCGCCCGCTTTGGTGCCATCGTCCTTGTGGGAGCGGTGGTTGCGCGGCTCGCCGCGCACAGCATCGTAGGTTACGGTGCGGGTATCACGGTCGAACATCACCCCCTGGAAGCGGGAGTACGGGCACATATGGAAGCAGACCTTCTCGCGGACCAAACCGCCGTTTACGTAGGTCAGGCTGGCCATCATGATGATCCAGAACAGGCTGTAAATAGACAGCTCTAGTGCGGCCATATCGGCCACCAGTTCACGGATTGGCACAAAGTAACCGGTGAAGGACAGTGCGGTAACAAACGCCAGTACTGACCACAGCAGGTGCTTGAGAATTCGGCGACCCAGAATGGAGCCCTGCAGCGGTTTCTGCTCGTTCTTGCGGCGCTCGCTGGCACGCCCTTCGGTAATTTGCTCGATACGGATAAAGAGCCAGGTCCAGATGCTCTGTGGACAGGCGAATCCACACCACAGGCGTCCCCAACCCACGGCCATAAAGAATAACAGCGCGGTACCGGCGATCATCAGGCCCGCCATCAACGGCAGGTCAGACCAGGAGAATTCGGTACCAAACAGGAAAATGCGGTGTTGGCCAAAGTCGAATAGCAGCCAAGGCTGGCCATCTACCTGTATCCATACTAAGGCAAAATAGAGGAACAAGAGACTACCGCTCACCAGACGACGCAGGTTCTGGTAGAAACCCTGGGTCAGGCGCACGTGGATCTTACCGCCGACGGCAGTGGTGGTGGATGGTTGGTTTATGACGGGGATGGGCTCCATCGAGGTTCTCCGTTGGGGAAGCCGTTTGCTCACGAGAGAGGCGGGAAGCTGTCTCGTCGGCCTCTGGTTTTACTTGTGCGTTACTCTATACCGATGCAAAAATAGGAACAGGTATAAAAAAATAAACTTTTTAGGGTACAGATTGTTCAATGGGCCGTTTTTTGTACCGCTCGCTGGAGCAAGGCATAGCAGAAGAGATCGAGCAGGGGCGTTGGCAGCCGGGGGATCGATTGCCCTCGATACGCGCGCTTGTGCAGACCCATGGTTTATCCAAAACCACAGTGATGCATGCGCTGAATCGTCTTGAAGCCCGAGGCTTGATCGAATCCCGGCCAAAAGCCGGTTTTTTTGTACGGGCCCAGTACAAACCTATGAAAGTTGTGGTGCCACCTGTACCGGAAGCTCCGGCGCCGGTACCGGTTTCCGTAAATGCCGTGACCCAGGAGTTGATGTGCCGCAGCGCTGCGTTTGATATCTCGCCCAGTGCAGGTATGCGTGATCCGCTGACACCGGGTTTGTTGCAGCTGAATCGTACTGTGGCGCGGGAGCTACGCCGCCAGAAGGGCTTGCATCAGTATTATGACGAGCCTGCAGGAAGCCAGCAGCTGCGCGAAGTGCTGGCGCGTCGCTACAAGCGCCAGGGCTGCCAGGTGGAAGCGGAAGACTTTACTATTACCGCGGGTTGTCAGCAGGCGTTGTGTTTTGTGCTGATGACGCTGTGCCAACGCGGGGATCTGGTGGCTGTGGAATCGCCCGGTTTCTACGGTGTATTGCAACTGCTGGAGGCACTGGGCTTGAAAGCGCTGGAGATTCCCAGTGATCCACAGACAGGGATGGACTTGGATGTATTAGCGCAGGTGGCCGAACAGTGGCCGGTAAAAGCCTGCGTTGTAACGCCTTCCTATGCGACGCCAACCGGGGCGTTGATGCCGTTGGAGAATCGTAAACGTCTGTTGGCACTGGCGGAGCAGCATGATTTCCATATTGTCGAAGATGATATCTATCGCGAACTTGCCTTTGACCATCCGGTCTCACCGCTGCAGGGATTGGATCGGACCGGGCGGGTGCTGTTGTGTGGCTCTATCTCCAAGACTTTATCCCGCGACGTACGTGTCGGTTGGGTAATCTCCCGGCAATGGCAGCCGGAAATCCAGCGCTTGAAACTGGTCACATCCCTGGCGACCAGCCGTTATGTGCAGCAAGGCCTGGCCGCATTCATTGAAGAGGGGGGCTATGACCGGCATCTACGCCGCTATGTACCCAATCTTCAGGCGCAGCGGGATGAATTGATCCGATTTGTTCAGAATGAGTGGCAGGTGCCTTGTGTAACCCCGGTGCCTCAGGGTGGGCTAACGTTATGGTTACAGTTACCGGAACAGATTGACTCAATGAAGGTCTATGCCCGGGCACGCGAACGGGATGTGCTGATTACTCCCGGTGCCCTGTTTACGGCCACCAATCAGTTCAGAAACTGCCTGCGTGTAAGTTATGCACATCCCTGGAGTGACGAGCGCATTCAGGCACTGCAGGCACTGGGTGGGATCTTGCAGGATGCTCAAGTGGCTTGATTGAAATGTTATATTGTATCATTTAGGCTTCAGTTATCCTTTTATCAACAGAGTTTTGGAGTGGTTTATGGCTCAGATCAGACAGAAACAGAAAGCATTTGTATCCGGCGTGATGTTGTCTTTGCTGACGGCTACGGTGCAGGCGCAGGGACTGGACGATCACGGCGATGACCACGGTGGCTCGTTGGGTGCGCATGTACATGGCATTGCGTCGTTGAATATGGCTTTGGACGGTAAGTTTCTGGAACTGGAGTTCCACACACCGGCCGCCAACATATACGGTTTTGAACACGCCCCGCGTACCGAAGAGCAATTTACACAGGTGCGTGAAGCGCAGCGCACTCTGCAGCAAGCGAACAAATTGTTTGTGCTGACCCATGCCGCAGGTTGCCGTCTGGGCCGTGTAGAGCTGGAGCAGAGCTCGGAAGAGGGGGAACACCACGAAGCGCATGCCGGGCATGAGCATCACGAAGAGAAGCACGCTGACCACGACCACCACGCTGAGCATGCAGCCCACGATAAACATGAGAAGCATGATGACCATCATGACGATCATGGGCATCACGAAAAGCATGATGATCACCATGAAGAACATGCTTCCCACGAGAAGCACGATGACCATGATGATCATCACGCCCATAAAGAGCACGCGAAACATGATGCTCACGGCAAAGATGAACATGACCACGCTCATCACGACAAGCATGACGACCATGATGATCACCATAAGCATGAAGAACATGCGCATCATGTAGGTGAAGAGAATGGTCACAGCGATCTGAGTGTGCACTACTATTACCAGTGCAGTGCGCCGGAAAAGCTAAACAGCCTGGAAGTGGGTCTGTTTAAAGCGTTTCCGGCCCTCGAAAAGCTGAATCTGCAGCTGATTACACCACGTGTGCAGCAGGGTAAAACACTGACCGCACGCAGTTACCGCGTAGATTTCTAAGGAGGTTGGTGTGCAGGCAGCCATAGAGCTGGAACATCTGAAGTTTGGCTGGAAACCGGGCGAAACCCTGCTGGATATCGATAAGCTGCGTGTGGACCGCGGCGAACGCGTATTCCTGCAGGGGGCGTCAGGGAGTGGCAAAAGCACCCTGCTGAACCTGATCGGTGGTGTGCTGGAGCCGGATGCCGGTGGGGTTCACTTGCTGGACATTACCCTGCGTGCGTTGAGTAAAACCCAGCGTGATTCGTTTCGGGCCAACCACATCGGTTTTGTCTTTCAGATGTTCAACCTGCTGCCTTACTTAAGTGTATTGGAGAACGTCACATTGCCGTGCCGTTTCTCCCATGGCCGTAAAGACAAGGCGGTCTTGCGGGACGGCACGGTGGAGGAGTCCGCCTGCCGTTTACTGGATCATCTCGAGCTGGGCCACGATGAACTGCTACGTCGTCCGGTAACGGACCTCTCTATGGGGCAGCAGCAGCGTGTGGCGGTGGCGCGGGCACTGATTGGCTCGCCGGAGATTGTGATTGCCGATGAGCCGACCTCCGCACTGGATGTGAACAATCGAGACCGCTTTATTGAACTGCTGCTGCATGAGTGTGAATTGCAGGAAAGCACGTTGATGTTTGTCAGCCATGATCCGGGCCTGCACGATCATTTCGACCGGGTGATCGATCTACACCACCTTAATCAGAACGGGAGCAAGCTATGATTCTGCTCCGTCTCACCGCCCGTTCGCTCTGGCACCGTCGCACCACGGCTCTGCTCACCCTGATTACCATTGGTTTCAGCGTGATGCTGTTTCTGGGGGTGGAGAAGGTGCGCACCGAAACACGCAACAGCTTTGCGAACACCCTGTCAGGGGCGGATCTGATCGTGGGCGCACGCAGTGGCCAGATTCAGTTACTGCTCTACTCGATCTTTCGCATCGGCGATGCGACCAGCAACATCTCCTGGCAAAGCTATGAGTTGGTGAAGAACCATAAACAGGTCGCTTGGACCGTGCCTATCTCGCTGGGGGATTCCCACAAAGGCTACCGGGTACTGGGTACTACAGAGGGCTATTTTGACCACTACCGCTACGGTAACCGGCATCTGCTGCGCTTTGAAGAAGGGCGCCGTTTTGAAGGCTTGTATGACGTGGTGTTGGGAGCAGAGGTCGCTGACAAGCTGGGTTATAAGATCGGTAGCAAAATTGTCGTCGCCCACGGCATCGGTAATGCCAGCTTCAGCAAACACGAAGATAAGCCGTTTCGTGTGGTCGGTATTCTGGAACGTACCGGCACACCGGTTGACCGCACGCTGCACGTGAGTCTGGAGGCGCTGGAAGCGATCCATATCGACTGGAAAGCGGGTGTCCGTATTCCGGGTAAAAATGTGTCTGCTGAAGAAGCTGCCCGTTTGGAGTTGCAGCCCAAACAGATCACCGCCTTCCTGGTAGGGATGAAGTCCAAGGTGGCCACCTTCCATCTGCAACGCTCCATCAACAACTACCGCAAGGAACCGATGCTGGCGATATTACCCGGTGTTGCCTTGCAGCAGCTGTGGGATATGGTGGGCATAGCGGAAAAAGCGTTGATGCTGGTATCCGCCATTGTGGTGGTGGCCGGGCTAGTAGGCATGCTGACGGTGATTCTCACCAGTCTTAATGAACGGCGCCGTGAGATGGCTATCCTGCGGTCGGTGGGCGCACGTGCCTGGCAAATCCTGTTGTTGCTTGCGCTGGAGTCTGCGTTGCTCACCTTGTTGGGGGTTGGTTTCGGGATATTTCTGCTGTACGGTGGCATCGCCCTGGCACAGCCGATACTTGAAAGTCATATCGGAGTTTTCATACCTTTAACACCTCCAAGCATCTATCAATGGAAACTACTTGGGCTGGTTGTTGTCTGTGGTACGTTGGTAGGATTAATTCCGGGCTACCGGGCTTACCGCTATTCCGTTGCTGATGGTATGACAATTCGTATCTGAGCAACGCCTGATTACGTTATCTGGTACCGCTCTATGCAGATCAAGCTTCAATCCATTTTTCGAACCCTCCTGCTTACCATCAGCCTGGCTGTAGTGTTACCGGCGCAAGCTGAAGAGCAGCCAGCGGAAAAACCGTTAACCTTTAACGGGGAGCCGGTGCAGGTCCTCAACTGGGAAGAGCTGATGCCAGCAGACTTTTCGCTGGATGCATTGTTAGGTAATCCTGATGAGATTAGTATGCTGGACGACCTCGATCCTGCTGCTACTCAGTATATGGACCAGATGATGGCTGCATTGGCCTCAGCGCCGGTAGTGCCAGAGATGGACGGCAAAATGGTGAAGGTGCCAGGTTTTGTGGTGCCGGTGCAGGGCGATGGCCTCAATGTGACCGAGTTTTTCCTGGTGCCGTACTTCGGCGCCTGTATCCACGTGCCACCGCCTCCGTCCAACCAGATTATCTACGTGCGTTTTGAACCGGGTACCAAGGTGGAAAATCTGTACGATGCGATCTGGGTAACCGGCAAACTGGAAACAGAAGTCACCACCCATGAATTGGCCTCCTCCGGTTATAGCCTGGAGGCGTTTGTGATCGAACCGTACGAAGATCTCTATGAAGAACCGGTAGATGGAGAGGTTCAGAACTGATCGGTAAGTGATCGTTACGGTCAGAGCACCAGCAAACGATCCGCCAACTGTGTCACATCCTCCTGTTGGTGGGTTACCAGCAGCACGGTTTTTCCCGCCTGTTTCGCCGTCCGTTTTACCCAATCCGCTGCCTGATGCCGCGTATGTTGGTCGAGTTCGGCAAAAGGTTCGTCCAGCAGTACGATTGGTTCCGGGCGCAGCAGTGTGCGGATGATGGCGATGCGCTGGCGTTGTCCGCCGGATAACTCCGTTGGTTTCTTCTGCAGCAGTTCATCCACGTCTAGTGCTTTAGCGGCCTCAAGCAATACTTCTGTTGGTGCCGGGCCTGGAAAGCCAAGCTGCATATTGTCCAGTGCGCTCAAATGTTCGAACAGGTTATGATCCTGAAACAGCATACTCACCGGGCGCTGATCGGCGGCCAGGGGGAGCAGCGATTGGCCTTGCCAGCGCATATCGCCCGATGTGGTTTCCACAAATCCGGCCAGGGCACCCAGCAGCGTTGATTTACCCACACCGCTACGCCCCTGAATCGCCAGGATCTCACCTTCAGCGACAGCCAACTGGTAGCGCAGTGCTTGTCCGTCACGCTGTATGACAAGGTTGTTTATTTCAAGCATGGTGCCGCACCCGTTCAAAAGCCCAGACGATCAGGGCACAGATAGATAATAACAGCATGGAGGCCAGCGATGCCTCGGCGATCCGGTAGCTGCCCGCATAGCTGTAGATCAGCCAGGGCAGGGTGGTCCAATCACGGTTACCAAAGATGGAGAAGATCGCCACGTCGCCGATGGCCAGCAAGAGAATCAGGGCAAAACAGCTGATAAAGGTTGCCTTGATAAACGGCCACTGGATCGTCCAATGCTGCCAGGGACTGAGCTTGAGGGATCGACCCAATTGGTAATACTGGGCATCGTATTGCAGCAGTCTTGGGCGTAGCTGCTGTATTGCAAAAGGGATCACCAGCGCAGCATTAAGCACAAACACCATCACCATGCCGTAGCGGTCCAGGTCAAAGTGGGGCAGTAACAGCACGTAAAGGCCCACCGAAATCACCATCGCGGGTGCCACTAGGGTGTGGGTGGATATCCACTCCAGTACTACAGCACGGCGGCTTTGTCGTAGGCGGCGGGCTTGCCGGATGGGGGCCAGGATCATCAGTGCAAACAGGATCGCCACAAGTGCCGCAACCACGGCAATGGCGAGGCTGGTCAGGGTCGGCTGCAGTAGTGCCATCGGCTCAAAACGACTCAGGTCACTCTGGGTCAGTCCCGGAATCAGCGCAACCATCGGCAGCAGCAGACAGCACCAAGTGCTGACATAAATGCCCCGGTGAAGGTAGCGCGTCAGTGGGCTGGGCTTGGGTGTGTGTTCGCGGGTGAGTGTATCTACCGCGAGCCAGTTGCTCTGCCCCAGGCGGGAGATCAGCAGAAACAGTGATCCGGCGATCAGGAGTTGGGTCCAGGCCAGGGTCAGCGCTTCGGGGATATTGAAGTCGTATTTCAAAGCCTGATAGATCGCAACTTCCAACGTGGTAGCTCGTGGGCCACCGCCCAATGCCAGTACCACGGCAAAGCTGTTAAAACAGAGCACGAAGATAAAACCGCCCAGCTGCAGCAGTGTACTCTGTACCATCGGCAATTCGATTCGGCGCAGTCGCTGCCAGGGTGTCATCTTCAGCTGGGTTGCCAGCTTCCAGCTCAGGTCCGGAATGTTGTTCAGTTGCTGCAGTAACACCCGCACGGCAAAGGGCAGGTTCAGGTAGACGTGGGCGATCAGAATGCCGTTCAGCCCATACAGGTTCCAGCCTTCACCCAGCATGGGCGTTAGCAGGCCATCCCGCCCAAGCAACGCCACCAGACCAGTGATTAGCACCAAGGTGGGCATTACAAAGCAGAGGATACAGAGGCTTAGGAAACTGCTTTGAAACGGTAGCGAGGGCAGGTAATACAGTGCCCTCGCTACCGGCCAGGCAAGCAGCACGGAGATCAGGGCACTCAGTAGTGCCTGCTTGATCGAGAACAGCAGGATCGAGTGAAAATAGTTGTCCTGCAGCAGTTGCCAGTCGGCACCCTGACCACTGAAACCGATCAGGCCATAAAAGGCCAAACCGGTCAGCAGCATAATCAGGGTGAGGGCAACGAGGCCGGTATTGTTGGCCGTATGGGTGCTCAAGGTGGGTGCTTACTGTGCCGCGGCGTTGCGCCACTCGCGCAGCCAGCCTTTGCGCTGCTCGGCCATTTCCGCCGGGCTGAAACCGATACGCGTTGGTTTCACTAGCTGGTCAAAGGCGTCTGGCAAATCAATGCCATCACGTACCGGTAGCATCCAGTTAGTCACAGGGATGATCTTCTGAGCTTCGTCGGAGGTCAGGAAACCGACAAACTGGCGCGCCAGCTCCGGGTTGTCTGTAGTTTTGGTGATTGCTGCCAGCTCGATCTGGGCAACATGACCTTCGCTGAACAGCGCCGCTTTGTAGTGTCCGGTCTGTTCGGTAACCAGGTGGTATGCCGGTGAGGTGGTGTAGCTCAGGACGTAATCTGCACTGCCTTTCAGGAACATGCTGTACGCTTCCCACCAACCTTTGGTCACGGTCACGGTATGGCTGGCCAGTTGCTGCCATGCAGTTGCGGACTGGTCACCGTACACGGATTTCATCCACATCATCAGGCCCTGGCCTGGGGTGCTGGTGCGTGGGTCCTGATAGATTACCTGAGCATCGGACTCCACCAGTGCTTTCAGGGAGGTTACCGGTTGCTGGATCTTGCGGCTGTCGTAGACGAACGCGAAGTAGCCGTAGTCGAAAGGTACAAACGAATCGTCAGACCAGTTCAGCTCTGCTTTCAGACCGTCCAGCTGTTGATTGTGCGGCTGGATCAGACCGGTGGCGCGGGTCTCCTCCATCAGTGCATCGTCGATGCCCAGAATTACGTCCGCTTTGGTTTTGTCGCGCTCGATGCGCAGGCGGTTAAGGATGCTGACGCCGTCTTCCGCACCCACGAATTCGATGTCACACTGACAGTGCTGCTCAAACGCTTTCTCCAACTGCGGGCCCGGACCCCATTCTGAGATAAACGAGTCATAGGTGTATACGGTCAGATCTGCTGCATTGGCAGCCTGAGTGAGGGACAGACCCGTAACCAGAGTGCCGATCAGACGCAGGGCTTTGTTCATGTAAACCTCGGAGTTAAGAGACGGCGGCAGGATTGCGCGCTAAACTGCGCCGAATTTTACCCCTAACGATAGACCTTCGTCATGCCCGTGTCAGAATTCGACTCCGTCAATCAATACCTTAGCGACAATTGTCAGCTTCCCACTCCCCAATGGCAGCCGTTTGCAGGCGGGAGCAGCAATAGGTTGTTCAGCACCCAAACTGAGGACCGCTCATTGATCCTGCGTTTTAACGCGCCGGATCCAGTAGCGTTTGGTGTAAATCGCAATCGGGAAGCGGCGATCCTGGCGTTGATAAGTGAATTCCCATGGGCCCCGGATGTTGTCGCCAATGACCCGCAAGCGGGATGGTTGCTGATGGATTGGCATGGGGAGCGTCTATCAGCACCGTTGGGCGAACCCGAACAGAGTCAGTTGTTAACCAGCGTTGCACAGTGGCAGACGATCAGCAGTAATGACCCGGAATTGCAGATCGATTACCAGGCTCTGTTTGACACTTTTCGGCCCCAGGTGAAAGACCTGCCGATGGAGCAGCCTTTGCTGACCTTAATCGACGGTGCGCTGCGGGTACTGGATTCTCTGCCCAACGTAGAATCGGTTCTGACCCATCATGATCTGCACCCGGGCAACCTGTGTTCAGACGATGGACGTCTGGTTGTGGTGGACTGGGAGTATGGCGCAATCGGCAACCCCTGGTTCGATCTGGCCGCACTCAACCTCCACTGTGGGATCAAGGCCGAACAACTGGCGATGCTGCCCGTGGTAGCTTCACTGGAAATGGACGAGTTGCAGCGGGGACTGCGACGGGCGATCTGGTTGCTAAAAGTACTGGAAACACTCTGGTACTGGGTGCGTGGCCTCAAGGGCACCAATATCACCATGAAGCAGCTGGTCACGCAATCCATCGAATTGCTGAAACAATAAACCAGACGGGTAACAGACTCCTCTTTTGGTCGTACCAGTTGCAATTTTGGTGGGGCAAAGCGTTGATATTCAAGCCTGTTTCGGGATAGTAACGGAACACTCTCACAGATCGTAATGGAGAACCTGCATGGAACAGGTTGTTGAAATCATACTGGCATCCGGCCGATCCGCTATCGACATGGCATTGTATATCCTGATGCCGATTATGGTGGTGATGCTGGCCCTGATGAAGTTGATGGATGCTAAAGGAGTCCTGGCCGTCTCTGCGCGTATTCTGGCGCCGTTTGTGAAAGTGTTTGGTGTACCTGGGTTGGGCGTGTTTGCCATGCTAAAGATGCTGCTGGTGAGTTTCTCTGCACCGGTGGCAACCCTCAGCCTGATGCACAGCAATGCAATGGCGAAGCGCAAAATCGCCGCTACCTTTGCGATGCTGTTGCCGATGTCCCAGGCGAATGTGGTCTTCCCGATGATGGCGGTCGGGTTGGATATGCCGGTTGCGATCGCTACCTCGTTGCTCAGTGGTTTCTTTTCGGCCGCATTGGCCTATTACGTTCTGATGCCCGCCAGCAAAGAGAACGATCCGGTGGTGGAACCCACCTATCCCGAAGCCCACAGCAAGAAGTCTGTTGTGCAGATCCTGTCGGATGGTGGCCAGGAGGGGATGAGAATCACTCTGGCGATGTTGCCGATGCTGATGCTGGCGATCTGCCTGGTTAACGGTCTGCGCGAAACCGGTGTGATCGAATGGCTCAGTGGTGTGTTGGCACCCCTGATGGCGCTTTTGGGCTTGCCGGAAGCAGCGGTATTGCCGTTGGTGACCAAATATATCGCTGGTGGCACCGCGTTTATGGGTATCACTCTGGACCTGATGGATCAGGGGCTGATCACCGCACAGGAGCTGAACCGCATGGCGGGCCTGGTGACCAATCCGCTGGATATCGTGGGTGTTGCGGTACTGGCTGCCGCGGGTAGCCGGGTGGCCGATGTCGCGCGCGTTGCCGTGATCGCCGGTTTTGCGGGTATCGCGCTGCGCAGTGTGATCCACCTGCTTATCTTCTGATCGCGGACTACTCCGCTTTAAATACTTACCTCGTTCCTATGCTCCGCGTAGGAACGCATATTCAGTTTGTCTGGTTTCGTATGGCACTTCCACACGGCCGCCCACGGAGTGTAAAAGGAATCGATAGCTGGCTCTCTTACTCAGTTCGGAAATGATTTAGTATGGGGAACCGCAGCTATCCGGCTGCCCTTTAACCGTCTGACCGAATTCGAGATCTATGCATTTTCCAGACAGCAAGCTGCCGAAAGTCGGCACCACTATTTTTACTGTGATGTCCCAGCTCGCCAATGAGGCGGGGGCGATCAATCTGTCCCAGGGTTTTCCTGATTTTGACGGCCCGGAGTTCCTGCGTCAGCGGGTGGCGCACTATATCGAG
>NZ_CAXRBQ010000022.1:0-26564 GCF_964228735.1 Pontibacterium sp.
AGAGCTTCTGAGCAGTTACCCGGTCCAGATTGAACTACCAGTTGTATGGGGCGATATGGATGCCTTCCAGCACGTCAACAATCTGGTGTATTTGAAGCACTTTGAGTCGGCACGCATGGCGTATCTGGAGGAGTGCCGCTACAAATCGATCATGGATGAAACCGGTGTGGGCCCTATCCTGCGCGATACCAACTGCCGCTACCGGATTCCACTGACCTACCCTGACCGCATTATCGTTGCCACACGGGTCACCCAGATGCAGCGAGACCGCTTCAAGATGTACCACGTTGTGTACAGCCTGGAGCATGATGCGATTGCTGCTGAAGGGGAATCAATGGTGGTCTGTGTTGATTACAACCAGAACGTTATTGCAGACGTGCCTGCGCTCATGCGGGACGCAATTTTGAAGCTTGAGTACAGCGAGCCAGAAATGCTCGATTGAGGAGACATTGCCCTTTAGGGCACGGATCCTGAGGATCATCGTTGTGTTCTGTGGGTAATACCCCAAGCCACCACAGAGCATTTGCCCCGACAGCACAACGCGCTGTCGGGGCATTTTTTATTCAGCAGTTGGAAATTTGTAAAACTCGCGGTTCATATACGCCGCGACATCTTCGACTTCATCCGGGAACCAGCCCACATCCAGGTTGGTATTGCAACCCTCGACCCAGGCAACAAGCTTAGGCCAGGTGGTGGCTGCTCTGTCCGCCCGAGTGAAATAGGAGGCCTCATGACAGGTGAAACAATCTGCATCCGTGTATTCGATACCGCGTATTACCCGCTCCAGCTCAACTTCGTGAAACAGCTCTTTTCCATTCTCAGGGTCTGCTGCTATCGCGGGTAACGCACTACATAAAGCGGCCGCTACGAGAAGTTTTTTCACCATGGTCATCCTCCATTGCTCACGAGCATTTTATTGTTATGTGCCGACAAGTCGCGCAATGTGCGCAACAAAATCCTCAGGCTCTACGACACCAATCAGTGTCATGTTCTTATGTAGCACACCGAACTGATCAAAGAAGATGAGTGCAGGCGGCCCTATAACCTCGTATTCCTTGTTCAGCGCCTTAGCATCCGCATCGTTGCTGGTGACATCCACCTTAATTACCTCAAATCCACTCAGGGATCTCTGCACCGCAGGATCTGCAAAGGTGTAGGTCTCCAGCTCAATACAGGAGATACACCAGTCGGCATAGAAATCGAGCATCACCGGCTTGCCATTCTGTTTTGCAGCCGCCAGCAACTGATCCAGCTCCATCGGAGTTGTGACTTTCTTAAACGGTAGCGCCGGCGTCGCCGCCACAGATCCAGCACCTACCGCCACGCCCTGCAGCGGATAGATCATGCTGCGGTTTCCGGACAAAGCACCTACCAGCAGTGCAGAACCGTAAATCAGAATGATCACACCGGCGCCCTTCCAGATGCGCAACCAGCTTCCGGCATGCTCCGGCAAACGATCCAGCGCATGCATAAAGATCGCGCTGGCAATCAATACAGCGGCGGTGAGCAGCATGGTTACTTCGGTGGCTACGATACGGTCCAGCATCCAGATCGCCAACAGGATCAGCATCACACCAAAGCCTGCCTTCACCGACTCCATCCAAATACCGGCTTTTGGCAGCAGCTTGCCCGCAGATACGCCCACCAACAGCAGCGGTACGCCCATACCCAGGCTAAGGCTGAACAGCGCTGCACCACCCAGCACCGGATCACCACTCTGCCCGATGTAGATCAGCGCACCGGCCAGCGGCGCAGCCATACACGGCCCAACAATCAATGCGGACAGGAAACCCATCACCGCCACGCCGGTCACAGTGCCGCCTTTCTGGTTATGGCTCATGTTGTTTAGCTTGGTTTGCCAGCTATTCGGCAGCTGCAGGTCGTAGAAACCAAACATCGACAGTGCCAGCAACACAAACACGCCGGCAAAGGTACTGATGATCCACGGATTCTGGAATGCCGCCTGCAGGTTTTCGCCAAACAGTCCCGCAATTACACCGGCGATGGTGTAGGTCACCGATACCGCCAACACGTAGATCAGAGACAGGAACAACGCACGTCCCGCTGTAATCTGACGCCCGTGCCCGGCAATGATGCTGGAAAGAATCGGAATCATCGGGAAAACACACGGCGTCAGTGCCAGCGCCAACCCGGCTACAAAAAACGCCCCTAGAGTCAGTACCAGGTCATCACCACCCAATAGACGGGCAAATCGATCCTGTTCCGCCTCCAAAACCGGAGGGGCTGCAGCGGCAATGCCATTCGATGCTGCACCGCTATCAATGGTCGCAGCTGCCGCCACCGGCGCAATAAATTTACTGATTGCCGAGAGTTCTACTGTTTTGGTCACCGGGGGATAGCAGATACCACCTTCCCAGCACCCCTGATAGGTCACTTCAAGCACACCATCGGCCGGTGTATCTACAGCGCTGCTCAGAGTCAGATCGACCTCTGCCCGGTCGTAATACACCCATACATTGCCGAATAACGGATCGTCCTTGGACTTGGCGGGAGCGTTTACACGCTCAACCAGCTTAATGTTATCGCCCGTCTTGATCTCCATCCGATCGCGGTAGAGATAGTAATCATCGGGCATCGTCCAGTTCAGCTGCAGGTGGTTATCCCCCTCCTGCACAAACCCAAATACAAATGCTTCTTCCACATCCACCGGGCCGCTGCTGCCAAACGGATTGGCCGCCTGACCAAACAGGCTTGCCTGCGCGCCCGACGCGATCACCAGCCAGCTGCTGAAGAGCACCAATAAGTATGCTGAAAACTTGCGTACGCTATTCACTATATGTCCTTAGGTTGAAAGCCACGACTCATTGACCACCGGATCCGGGCAGAGTTCTCAGCCTTCAAGAATAACCAAATAACTATATTGCATAAGGCGGGTCAACCGCCTTTAGACGATTGTACCACTGGGAACACCTACAATGACCATATAGAACAGATGGCCACTTATAAGTGCCATCTATATGTGGTACAAAGATGCGGTCAGAAATGACGACGCGACCGTTTGCATTTAGGAAACAACAATGACCGATACACGTGTAGAAGACCTCAATATTGAGTCCAACCTTGTTCTGATCAATCCAAATGATCTCAAGGCTCAGATGCCGATCTCTGATACTGCAGCCAAAGCAGTGATGGAAGGTCGGGAAGTTGTTCGTAACATCCTTGATGGCAAAGACCACCGTTTGTTTGTAGTTGTAGGTCCTTGCTCTATTCACGACACCAAAGCCGCAATCGAGTATGGCCAGCGCCTGAAAGAACTGCAGGAAAAGGTGAAGGATTCTCTGTATCTGGTCATGCGCGTCTATTTTGAGAAACCTCGCACCACTGTCGGCTGGAAAGGTCTGATCAACGACCCCCACATGAATGACTCCTTCGAGATCGAAGAAGGCCTGCACATCGGCCGTAAGCTGCTGCTGGACCTGTCTGAAATGGGCCTGCCACTGGCCACTGAAGCACTGGACCCAATCTCTCCTCAGTACATGCAGGATCTGATCGCTTGGTCCGCTATTGGCGCCCGAACCACTGAATCCCAGACTCACCGTGAGATGTCCTCCGGTCTGTCTTGTGCTGTGGGCTTCAAGAACGGCACCGACGGCGGCCTGGAAGTTGCGACCAACGCATTGAAATCCGTAAGCCACCCACACAACTTCCTGGGTATCAACGAAGACGGCCAGGTGTCTGTTGTTCGCACCAAGGGTAACCAGTACGCACACGTAGTACTGCGTGGCGGCGGCGGTAAGCCAAACTACGATTCTGTTAACGTTGCTCTGACCGAGCAGGCACTGGAGAAAGCAGGCCTGGAGAAAAACATTATGGTTGACTGCAGCCATGCAAACTCCAACAAAGACCCTGCACTGCAGCCTCTGGTAGCCGACAACGTTGCCAACCAGATTCTGGAAGGGAACAAATCCATCGTAGGCCTGATGATTGAGAGCAACCTGAAATGGGGCAACCAATCCATCCCTGCCGATCTGAAAGATCTGGAGTACGGCGTTTCCGTAACCGACGCTTGCATCGACTGGGACGCAACTGAGAAGTGCCTAATCGACATGAATGAGAAGCTGAAAGAGGTTCTGCCGAACCGCCGTTAAGAGCTCTCGTAGTCAAAAAAACGCGGCCAATGTGCCGCGTTTTTTATGCCCGTTATTCCTATTACCGCGGCTTACCAACAAAAAAGGCGCGGTCAATTCCGCGCCTTCTCAGCAGTCAATACCTGAAGATATTTTTACAGGTCTTTGAACTCTTCTTCGTGCAACCAAGCTGCGTGCTTCGGTGCTTTCTTAGTGCGGGACCACTCTTCCAGCATCGCTGGTGCAACTTCAGCCAGCTGTTTCATCTGCGCATCAGTGCCTTTCACATACGTCAGTTCAAGACGGTGACCGTTTGGATCGAAGAAGTAGATAGAGCGAATGATGCCGTGCTCTGTCGGACCTACAACGTCCAGACCTTTCGCTTCCAGCTCCTCTTTAGCGCTCATCAACGCCTCTTCATCAGCAACGCGGAACGCAATGTGCTGCACCCACTCCGGTGTATTTTCGTCACGGCCCATTTTCGGCTTAGTTGGCAGCTCAAAGAATGCCAGGATGTTGCCATTGCCAGCATCCAGGAACAGGTGCATGTATGGATCAGGTTCCTTGGTAGACGGCACACGATCTTCTGCAATTGCCACCAGAAAATCCATGTTCAGCATCTCTTTGTAGAACTCTACAGTCTCTTTTGCATCATTGCAGCGGTAGGCAACGTGGTGGATCTGCTCAAGTTTGATCATTACTAAGGCCCTGTCTTATTTCTTGTATTAGTGTTCCGTGTAAGGATAGGCCCATATTAGTAACATTTGTTACGACTGTCAAAGATCAAGCAATTGGCTTATCTTGTTGTTTTATAGCGCTTTTAAGGCACTCTTACTGAATTGGAAATAATGTTTTTACCTGTTAGAAAGGCCACGTTACCATTAACATTATCCAATCAACTGTAAAGATAACCGGAGAATTCAGTCCCATGGGCCGCCGTCCAACGCCGCAACAGCTGGAATTGCCACGGTTCTTCCCCTACAAGCTGTCCATCCTGCAGTCTGCCGTAAGCGACTCTATCGCCCAGCTTTATTCCGGCAAATTTAATCTCTCACGCCAGGAGTGGCGTGTCATCGCTGCACTAGGCACACAACCAGAGATGACCGGCAAAGAGATCGCCACCTATACCTCCATGGACAAGATGCCGGTTAGCCGAGCTATCTCACGCCTGGTCAAGGACGAGCTGATTTCACAAACACCCTCCAAGGAGGATCGCCGCCTGATCATTCTGAACCTGACAGCAAAAGGACAGGATGTGTATCAGCAGATCGTACCGCTGGTGCTGGAGCGGGAAGAGTTTCTGCTGTCTGCCCTTTCTTCAGATGAACAACAGCAACTGGACGAGTTGATGGGCAAGCTATTACGCCAGGCAAACTCCCTGCGGCAGTAAATGACAGACACAAAAAAGGCGACCCTAGGTCGCCTTTTTGATATTGCATTGAGGACAGAACTTACTCGTCCGGTGCTGCCTTAGCCTGCTCGAGGTTTTCATAGATCAGCAACGGATCGTTGTCACCACTGATCACACCCTCATCGATAACCACCTTGCTCACACCGTCCATTGAAGGCAGCTCATACATGGTATCCAGCAGCGTAGCTTCCAGAATAGAACGCAAGCCACGTGCACCGGTGCCACGCTCCAGCGCTTTCTTGGCCACTGCGTGCAGCGCTTCTTCACGGAAGTCGACATCGACGCCTTCCATACCGAACAATGCACCGTACTGCTTGGTCAGGCTGTTCTTCGGCTCGGTCAGAATCTGAACCAGCGCCTCTTCATCCAGCTCACCCAGCGTTGCAATCATCGGCAGACGCCCTACGAACTCAGGGATCAGACCGTACTTCACCAGGTCCTCTGCTTCAATTTCCAGAAGCGCCTGTGAAACAGTCTTCTCTTCATCCTTCGCTTTTACAATGGCGCTGAAACCGATAGAGCTCTTCTCGGAGCGATCACGGATGATCTGCTCAAGACCTGCAAACGCACCACCACAGATAAACAGGATATTAGAGGTATCAACCTGCAGGAACTCCTGCTGCGGATGTTTACGACCACCCTGCGGAGGTACAGATGCTACCGTACCTTCGATCAGCTTCAGCAGCGCCTGCTGCACACCCTCACCAGATACATCACGGGTGATAGATGGGTTATCAGACTTGCGGGAGATCTTATCGATCTCATCGATGTAAACGATACCCAGCTGGGCTTTCTCCACATCGTAATCGCACTTCTGCAGCAGTTTCTGGATGATGTTTTCAACGTCTTCACCCACGTAACCCGCTTCAGTCAGCGTGGTCGCATCAGCAATGGTGAACGGTACGTTCAGCATACGAGCCAGGGTCTGGGCCAGCAGGGTTTTACCGCTACCGGTTGGACCGATCAGCAGGATGTTACTCTTTCCGAGTTCAACACCCTCTTTGCCACCCTGGAAACGCAGACGCTTGTAGTGGTTGTATACCGCTACCGCCAGTACTTTCTTCGCCTTCTCCTGACCGATAACATACTCGTTCAGTGTTTCAGCGATCTCAGCAGGAACCGGCAGGCGATCACTCTCTTCCTGCGGTTCTGCTTCCTGAATCTCTTCGCGAATGATGTCGTTGCACAGATCAACACATTCGTCACAGATAAAGACCGACGGCCCTGCAATCAGTTTACGCACCTCATCCTGGCTCTTGCCACAGAATGAGCAGTACAGCAGCTTACCGCTGTCGCCATCTTTACCTTTAATCTCGTCGGACATTCGACTACCTCATATGTGCAAATCCGGAAAGACAGTTATGGTGCCGCTCCGGACCTTTTTCAACCCACCCTATTAGTATAGGAAGGTTATCAACCGTCGCGACGTCCCAAAACGTCATCAATCAGACCGTATTCCTTGGCCGCGTTCGGGTCCATGAAGTTATCACGGTCGGTATCGCGTGCAATGGTCTCATAATCCTGACCGGTGTGTTCGGCCAGCAGACGGTTCAGCTTCTCACGGATACTGAGGATCTCTTTGGTGTGGATCTCAATATCGGTCGCCTGACCCTGGTAGCCACCCAGTGGCTGGTGAATCATTACGCGTGAGTTTGGCAACGCGAAACGCTTACCTTTTGCACCACCGGCCAGCAGGAATGCACCCATGCTTGCCGCTTGACCCAGACACATAGTACTCACGTCTGGCTTGATGAACTGCATGGTGTCATAGATCGACATACCTGCAGTCACAGAACCACCCGGAGAGTTGATGTACAGGTGAATGTCTTTATCCGGGTTTTCAGCTTCAAGGTACAGCAGCTGAGCAACAACCAGGTTGGCCATGTGATCTTCCACCGGACCTACCAGGAAAATGACACGCTCTTTCAACAGACGAGAGTAGATATCGTAAGCCCGCTCACCGCGCGCGCTCTGCTCTACTACCATAGGTACCAGGCTGCTGAGAATGTCAGCAGGACCTTTTCCAAAATCGCCCATTCTAGATCTCCTTAGCGTATTAACGCGTAAAAAAAACGACAGTCAGCCTACGCTAACTGCCGTTTTTCTAACTGTGACTTACTGAAAGCGCGGCTGATTATTCAGCAGCGTCTTCTTCAGCTTCAGCTTCCGGCTGTGCCGGCTTGATGGCATCTTCGTAGCTAACTTCTACTTCAGTGACTTTAGCAGATGCCAGCAGCTGATCAACCACCTGATCTTCCATCACCAGGCTCTGGATCTGGCTCAGCATCTCCTGGTTGCTGTTGTACCAGTCGATAACCTGCTGTGGCTCCTGGTAAGTTTCAGCCAGCTCTTTGATGGTTTCCTGTACGCGCTCGTCGTCAACTTTAACTTCGTTCGCTTTGATGAACTCCTGAACCAGCAGGCCTACGGAAACACGGCTCTTAGCCTGTTCTTCGAACATTTCCTTAGGCAGCATGTTCAGGTCGAAACCTTCTGCGTTAGGGCCAGCGAACTGCTGAACCGCCTGACGACGCAGGTTATCGATTTCGTTGTCTACCAGAGAACCAGGGATCTCAATAGCGTTCAGCTTAACCAGCTCACGGAACACCTGATCTTTCAGCTTCATCTTCAGCGTGTTAGCCAGTTCGCGCTCCATGTTCTTGCGAACTTCAGCTTTGAAACCGTCCAGAGTTTTCTCTTCCATACCGAACTTGGAGAAGAACTCTTCGTTCAGCTCAGCCAGAGTCTGCGCGGATACACTGTGTACCTTAACTGCGAATTTAGCTGCTTTACCTTTCAGCTCTTCAGCGTGGTAATCTTCTGGGAAAGTAACGTCCAGCTCACGCTCATCGCCTGCGCTCGCACCCACCAGACCGGCTTCGAAACCAGGGATCATGGTGTTGGAACCCAGAACCAGGTCCATACCTTCGCCTTTACCACCGTCGAACGCTTCACCGTCGATAGTACCAGCGAAATCGATGTTCAGACGGTCGCCGTCTTCAGCTGCACGCTCAACTACGTCCCAAGACGCCTGCTGCTTACGCAGAGTCTCGATCATCTGATCCAGATCTTCGTCTTTTACTTCAGCAGTCTGCTTTTCGATCTCTACAGAAGCGTAATCAGCCAGTTCGATCTCTGGGTAAACTTCGAAAGTTGCAACGTACTGGAAGTCTTCGCCTTCTTTGTCGTTTTTGAACTCGATGCTTGGGCTGTTCGCAGGCTGCAGTTTCTCATCAGTAGTCGCTTTGAACAGAGTTTCCTGAATAACCTGATTCAGTACTTCTTCACGAATACCTTTACCGTAGCGGTTCTTAACCACTTTCACAGGTACTTTACCCGGACGGAAGCCATCAAGACGGGCGGTACGTGCGGTCTGCTGAACGCGCTTCTGAACATCCTGATCGATACGCTCAGCCGGAACAGTAATTGTTACCTGACGCTCGAGACCGGAAGTAGTTTCAACGGAAACTTGCATGGAATTCCTCATTAATACTTATACGTTGTGATCCAGCTAGATCAGCAGGCCTATTCAATAACCAGCCTGCAACCTGTATGCCCAGCAAGAAACACTAATCGCCTTACGGGCAGAATTTAAGCGCAAAATTCTCAAGCAAGCGGCCCAAATAGTCAAGCGAATCAACCGATAGAAGCCAACAGAGAAGAAATCACGCGAACATAAATATAAGAAGTGACAGATAAAACGTTAAAAACCAGTCCAGCAGCGCCAAGAAGGCGTGCGGCATAAAGGATAAAATGCTGGTTTAAAATTGAAAAAAGAGGGGAAATTGGGGTGGACGATGGGGCTCGAACCCACGACCACCGGAATCACAATCCGGGGCTCTACCAACTGAGCTACGCCCACCACAGCGTACGATCTTTAAGATGGCGCGAACCGACAGATTCACACCGCGAGGCCAAACACCCACAAAACCCAAGCACTACCTCAACAACGAGGAGGAACCTAAACAAAAAAAGCCAACCCTTAAGGCCAGCCTTCTGATATGTGAGGAGAGTTCCTCATAACGCCTTATCCCTGAAAAAGGGAATGGGGTGGACGATGGGGCTCGAACCCACGACCACCGGAATCACAATCCGGGGCTCTACCAACTGAGCTACGCCCACCACAGCGTAAAATAAATGGTGCGGACGGAGAGACTCGAACTCTCACACCGTGAGGCACCAGAACCTAAATCTGGCGTGTCTACCAATTCCACCACGTCCGCAACACAGTTTAGAGATTGGGGTGGACGATGGGGCTCGAACCCACGACCACCGGAATCACAATCCGGGGCTCTACCAACTGAGCTACGCCCACCATATCTCTAATCAAGACTTCAACTTCCTAAGGCAACATCTTCGTGGCACGCCCGGCAGGGCTCGAACCTGCAGCCTACGGCTTAGAAGGCCGTTGCTCTATCCAGTTGAGCTACGGGCGCCTTGTTGCCCGCCCTTAACGCCTGCAAATCCACTTTCCATGCGGTCTGTATCAGCGCCATCGTTCAAGGTGGTGCGAATATTATAGAGCCGATTTTCGGGCGTCAACACTTTTTTTATTTTTTTTAATGAAATAAACAGGTTAGCCCAGATTCGATGCACAAATTTCAACCAAGTCAGACCCGCATGCCACGGTTTATCCTTTTAGCCAAACCAAAGCCCCTTGGCCCTGACAGTCAACCATGAGAGAATTTGCGCCAGTGAAAATTCGTTTTATAGGACAGCATCCTCACTATGAGCGCAAAGATAATAGACGGCAAACAAATTGCCGCTGATGTACGTCGCAAGGTCGCAGAAGGCATCCAACAGCGAATCGCATCAGGCAAAGCTGCCCCCTGTCTGGCAGTGATCCTGGTCGGCGCTGATCCCGCCTCACAGGTGTACGTACGCAACAAAAAGAACGCCTGTAAAGAAGTAGGCATCGACTCCCGCTCCTACGACCTTCCTGAAGACACTACCCAGAACCAACTTCTCGACTTGGTAGACGAACTGAACGCCGATCCTTCTGTACACGGCATCCTGCTTCAGCTTCCACTGCCAGATCACCTGGACGGAAACGAAATCCTCGAACGCATCCGCCCGGACAAAGACGTAGACGGTTTTCACGCATTTAACCTGGGTCGCCTGGCACAGCGCATGCCAGCCCTGCGCCCTTGCACACCAAAAGGTGTGATGACCCTGCTGGAATCCACCGGTGTTGGCATGCACGGGCAGGAAGCTGTCGTTGTTGGCGCCTCCAACATCGTAGGTCGTCCAATGTCTCTGGAACTGCTGCTGGCGGGCTGCACAGTAACCACAACTCACCGCTTCACCCGTAACCTACCTGAACATGTAGGCCGCGCGGATATCGTCGTGGTCGGTGTGGGTATTCCTGGTCTGGTTAAAGGTGAATGGATCAAAGAAGGCGCGATTGTCATCGATGTAGGCATCAACCGCCTGGATGACGGCCGCCTGGTAGGCGACGTGGAATACGAGATCGCTGCAGAGCGTGCTGGCTGGATCACACCGGTACCAGGCGGTGTTGGCCCAATGACCGTTGCCACGCTGATGGAAAACACATTGGAAGCGGCAAACAACCTGGACTGATCCGGGACGTAAAACAGGCCTGGATTGCGCTCCCTTCCAGGCCTGCCATCCACCCACCACTCTACGCCAATCGACATTGGCATCAAAACGTTGGACGATAGACCAATAACAAGAACAAACAGCTAAAAATTAGCCGACAGTCGGGGCCTGCAGTCTACATATGGATACCAGACGCAATCAGTACAGCCGGTGGAGCCTTTACCTCATCCCTGCCACCGTCCTGTTAATCGCACTGCTTGTGACCTACAACGCGAGCATCTACAACGCGAAACGCAACAAGGAACAGTTTGAATCCCGTTTTAACGCACTTGCCAGCCAAACCACACTCCTGATTCAGGAAAAGCTTGATCGCTACCCGCTCCTCCTGAAAACAACCCGGGCACTGGTACTAAACCACCTGGATGACCTTGCTGATCACTGGTCTAGCTACTTCAAAGAGGCAGACCTGGATCTCGACGGTAACGGCATTATCGGTCTCACCTTCACCCGCTACATCGAGAATGACCAGCGCACTCAATTTATCGAGCAGCAACGCAGCCTGCTGAACGACCCCGATTTCACGCTTTTTCCTGAGAGCAAACACAACAACGCCTTCATACTGATGCACGCTGTGCCCACGAACATTATTCAGCGCGTGCGCGGTTACGATATTGGCACTGAGGAAAAGCGCCGCTTTGCCGCTGAACGCGCAAAAAACATGGGTAGCCTGGCCCTGTCCGAACCGATCTCGCTGCTACCAACGGACCAAAACTCCGTGGACTACCTATTCCTGATGCCAGTAGAAAGCACCAATCCGTACGACATTTATAGCCCGCTGTTTCATGGCTGGGTGACAATCGGCTTTAGCCTAAGCATGCTGCTGGAAGAAACGCTGAATGAAGCCGACCCGATGCTGCACGTTACCGCTGTGGACGAACGCGTAGGTCACGCCGCAATTTACGACAGCCACCCTGAAGAAGCTGTCAACGCGGCACTCCAGCCATTCCAACTGAAACATACACTGGAACTCAGCCGGCAGCGTATTGATCTCTACTACACCCCATTAAGTAGCTTTGCATCCTCCGGCATTCCCGGGCGGTACGACAGCAAAACCCTGTTTGCAGGCTCCACAATCAGCATCCTAAGCGCCCTTGCCTGCTTCCTGCTGATGGGTGGCCGTGCCCGCGCCCTGCGTCAGGCCGCCGCGATGACCCGCATCTCCCGCGACAGCAACAATCGTTACCAGGCACTGTTCGAAAGCTCACCTGAGGCCATTATCCTCAGCGTGGAGAGCCGCATAATTCTGGCAAACAGCTCCGCCGTGAGCTTGCTTGGCGCGAACACAATTGAAGACCTGATTGGCCAGGATGTGCTGGACATTGCCACTGCCGGCAACCGTAATTCTGCCGAAGAATTGATGAAATCGCTTTCACAGGGTAATGACAACAAAGCGCCTCCACTTGCCGTACCACTGGTGCGCAAGGACGGCACTACGTTTGACGCTGAGATAAGCATCTCACGCACCACGTACGACGGTGCAGTCGCCATTCAATTGATGTTCCGCGATATCTCCGACATCAAGCAACGCCGCAACGCCGCCAAGATCGCCCAGAAAGTCCTTGAGCACACCACCGAGGCGATCATGGTGACGGACAACAACGCCCGCATTATTCTTACCAACCCGGCATTTACCGCACTGACGGGCTATACCGAAAAACAGGCGTTAAATCAGAAAACCAGCCTACTGCGCTCCGGCCATCACGATGCAGATTTCTACGAAGTACTTTGGAATGACCTGCAACACACTGGCCAGTGGGTGGGCGAGATCGCCAACCGCAAACGTAGCGGCGAAGTCTATATCCAGAAAACCAACATCTCTGCGGTCTACGACAAAGGCGGTGACATTAGCCACTTTGTCTGTGTAATGAGCGACATTACCGAGCAAAAACGCACATTCGACACGATCCGTTTCCAGGCGCTACACGACACTCTGACCAAACTACCAAACCGCATCCATTTCGAGGCACGCGCTGAAAAAGTACTTGCCCGCGCACGCCACACCGATGGCTACTTTGCGATCCTCTTTATCGACCTGGATGACTTCAAGCCGATCAACGACAGTCACGGCCATCTGCTGGGCGACAAACTGCTGATCGCCCTGGCAGATAAACTGTCCGCTGCCCTGCGCCCGTCCGATATGGTATCGCGCATAGGTGGTGATGAATTCCTCGTACTGGCTGATGAGCTGACGCGACCGGATGAGGCGCACCAGTTGGCCGAACGTCTGATGCAGATGATTGGTGCGCCGGTGGTGATCGACAATATCGAGCTCAGAGTCAGCGCAAGTATCGGCATCTCCATTTACCCGACTCTGGGCGACAACATCGATGATCTGATCCATGCCGCCGACCAAGCAATGTATCGCGCCAAAAACCTTGGCAAAAATCAGATCGCCTCGGCGGATCAGGACACACTGAACCTGATAGACGGATAACAAGTACCCGCAGGCCCGGCTGTGCTACGCTGACCGGATCATGCAGCATGGAGACCCCGTATGAAACCCGGCAAAAAGAGCATACTGCTTGGCCTGATCGCCCTACTCGTTCTGAGCTTTTTCCTGTTTGATCTCGGGCGTTTTTTTGATTTCGTCTACATCAAATCTCAGCAGGCAAACCTCAGCAGCTTTGTAGAGAACAACCTCTGGCTGAGCATCGGTATCTACTTTGCTGTCTATGTAATTTCTACCGGGCTATCACTGCCGGGAGCGGCGGTACTTACACTGCTGGGCGGCGCGCTCTTCGGGACACTGACCGGCTCCATTGTGGTTTCATTTGCAAGTACGCTTGGCGCAACCCTGGCATTTCTGGTCGCACGCTACATCGCTCGCGGTTTTGTCAGCCGCCGCTTCTCCCGCCTGCTTGATCCGATCAACAGCGGCATCGCACGGGACGGCGTCTTTTACCTACTGACTCTGCGACTGATCCCACTATTTCCGTTCTTTGCGATCAACCTGGTGATGGGTGTAACCAAAATGCCGGTTCGCACCTACTACTGGGTCAGCCAGCTGGGGATGCTGCCGGCAACCATCATCTACGTAAATGCGGGCACCCAGCTTGCTGCATTGGAGAGCACACAGGATATTCTCTCGCCCGCACTCCTGGGTTCACTGGCATTGCTGGGCCTGTTCCCCTGGATCGCCCGCTTTGGCATCAAGATCGCACAGCGCAAGCGCATCTACCGTAAGTTCAGCAAACCTACTCAGTTCGATCGCAACCTTATTGTAATCGGAGCGGGTGCCGGTGGCCTTGTAACCGCCTATATCGCAGCCGCGGTGAAAGCAAAAGTTACATTGATTGAAAAGAACAAGATGGGGGGTGACTGCCTGAATACCGGCTGCGTACCATCGAAAGCACTGATTCGCACCAGCCGTTTTCTGGCCGATACACGTAACGCAGAGCAGCTGGGTATCCGCAAGGCCGAGGTCGAGTTTGATTTCCCAGCGATCATGCAGCGCGTGCAGGACACCATCAAAAAGATCGAACCGCACGACTCAGTGGAGCGTTACGAAAAACTCGGCGTCGAGTGCCTCTCAGGTACCGCTAAGCTCATCTCCCCCTGGGAGGTTGAGATCAACGGACAGCACCTGACCGCTCCCAATATCGTGCTTGCCACTGGCGGTCGCCCAAAGATTCCAGACATCCCGGGTATCAACGATGTTCAACCCCTCACCTCGGATACCTTGTGGGGATTGAATGAACTGCCACCGCGTCTACTGATTCTTGGTGCAGGCGCCATTGCCTGCGAGCTGGGACAGTGCTTCAACCAGTTCGGCAGTCAAGTCACCATCGCCGTGCGCGGGCAGCAGATACTCTCTCGCGAGGATAGCGACGCCGCACAGCTGGTTGCAGACAAGCTAAGCAATGAAGGGATCGATATCCGCTACGTCCACAAACCAAAGGAGTTCAGGAAAACCGAGAGCGGCTTTCAAATGGTTGCCGATCATAACGGCGAACAGGTCACTATAGAGTTCGACCGACTGCTGGTCGCCACCGGGCGCATCGCCAATCTGGAAGGGCTTGGCTTGGAACAACTCGGCATCGACACCCAGGATCGCGATCTGCTTGAAGTAGACCGCTTCCTGCAAACCCGCTGCCCGAACATTCTTGCCTGCGGTGATCTGGTCGGCCCCCACCAGTTCACACACGCTGCAGGCCATCAGGCCTGGTATGCCGCAGTGAATGCTCTTTTCGGTAAAGTGAAAAAGTTTGCGGTCGATCACCGCTACATCCCGTTCACCACCTATACGTCACCGGAAGTCGCACGTATCGGCCTGAACGAAAAGGAAGCATCCGCAAAGGGTATTAGCTATGAAGTCACCCGCTACGACCTGTCTGACCTGGACCGTGCAATCACCGATTCCGCCGACTACGGCATGGTGAAAGTCCTCACCGTTCCCGGCAAGGACCGCATTCTGGGTGTCACCCTGGTGGGTTCACATGCTTCCGATATGCTGGCGGAGTTTGCACTGGCGATGCGGCACGGACTGGGTCTCAATAAAATCCTGGGCACGATCCACGCCTACCCGACATTTCCAGAAGCCAACAAGTTTGCGGCAGGTGAATGGAAACGCGCACACGCACCAGAAAAGCTATTGAAGTGGGTAGAGAAATATCACCGCTGGCGACGCGGGGAGAAACAGGACGTAACACGGCCCCAACCGGCTAACGAAGCAACGCCGGGCAAATAAATAACCGGACGTAGCCTTAAACTCCGATCAGGCGCTTTACCTTCTGCCTCAATAGGCGGCCCGCATACGGTGCCGCCTGTCGCAACCAATACCACTGGTAGCGCAGCGTTAAGCTTAGCCAACCCGCACGGCGATATTTACGTGCACTGGTCTCCAGGTCACAGGGCAACATCTGCCCCCTTACACCCTCTAAGCGCAACAACCAAACCAAGACATGATCCTCACCATAAGGCAGCGTTTCCGGATATCCACCCACCTCTCTGAAACGCTTAGCCGGCAGGCAAAACCCCTGATCTCCGAACGGTACGCCCAGTAATCGAGTACGCAGGTTTGCCCCCAATGCGTTCAGCATCATCGGCCCCTGCCCATCCCCGGCAAAACACAAGCGGTAGCAGAGTAGCTTATCCGGGTTATGCGCTAAGGCCTGCTTAAGCGCATGAACCACAGACAGGGTCAGGCCTGAGTCTATATGTAAAAACCAGAGATACTGACCGCTGGCATTTTCCACAGCAGCATTCATCTGTTGCCCACGCCCCTGGGGCGCCACAACAAATTCCGCATCACGGGTCAGATCCAATGTTGTTTTGAGGGCTTGACTCTCAGGACACAGCGCGATGATGACCTGCCAGGTATCAGGCAGCAAGTTAAGCCGAGAGAACAGCGGAGCATCAGGCGACTCCCCCGGCCCAACCGGGATGATCACGGAAACCGGCATTAGATCTCGCTGCAACTGGAGCCGTACTTAAAACAGCTGAAACAGCGGTGATGCTTCATGCTGATCCGTGCATCCAGCGCTTCGCGGATAAAGCCACCCATATCGTATTCACGGTCGTCGTCCACAAGCGTGCAGGCATACACACGCATCTGCCCATCCTGCTTCACAACCATTTTGCTGAAGGCACACATAAAGGACGCCCGGCTTTCCTCCGTGTGATATTGGGTCATACAGTTGGTACTGATGTCAGGCCCGGAGCCATTGCTGCCCGGCGGCAGAAAGTCAGGAAAGGCGACAAAGGCTACGTCGTGATGGATACCCTGTACACGAAATAGCTCACGATATGCATTCTCGACGGAGTCTTTATCTTCATCTGGCTGCATATGCCGCGCGATAGATACCTGAAATCCGCGTGACTGCAACATCCTGATACCCTCCAGCGCACTCCGGAAATTACCTTCACCACGGCCTGCATCGTGCTCGGCTTCCACCGGCGAGTCCAGACTGACACGAAAGCTCACCGGATTAGGAGAATCTCGAAGCACGTCCAGTTGATCAATACGCTTCTGAAGTGCCTCTGTGCCGTTCGTTAACACCAGGCAAGGTTTATGAGCCGATGCGAACTGAAGGATCTTCACCAGATCTTTCGCAAGGAATGGTTCGCCCCCGGTAAAGGAGAATTGCTCTACACCTAGCTCCAGGGCTTCATGGATAAAGGGTTCAACATCAGCAAGTTTCACAAGCCCAAGGCGCTGATCCCCCGGCCCTGAGCCTTCCAAACAAAAATCACAACTGAGATTACAAGCGGTACCGGTGTGAAACCACAACTCCTTCAACCTTGCGGGTTCAATGTAACCACGCTTGGAACCATCTGCTGTTTCATACCAGTTTTTACTGCGAATACGCTCCATCTCTACCTCACCTTACAGGCGCTTCACAGCGCCTTAACTTCAAGCTTCGCCCAACACCTGATCAACAACCTGAAACAATGCACGGCGAGCAGTTCGATCGTCCGCCTGCAATGTGCGGTGGATTCGTTCCAGATCCATCAGACGATCCACATCCGAACAGGCCTCGGTCCAAGCTACGCTCTGCTGGTTTTGCTCACATCCTACTACCAATGCCTGGCCCAAAGTTTCGGTACTCCACGGCATCACCTCCAACGTGGGCCAACCGCTACGGGTTCCCATCAGGGAGACACCGCCGTCTTCAGCAGCCGAAAAGACCACATCGACCGCATCCAATAAGGCGTCCGCTGCGGATAGCAACTCAACAGACAACTCCGGCGCATCAGACCCAATCACTATTTGTCGGTACTGGTCACGCTGACGCAACGTACGGTCAATAGACTCTATACGCTCACCAAGGTTTCCAGCAGTTTGTGGTATCACCTCATATTGCCGGGACAATAGCGTCGCTGCCCAGTCTGCTTCCTCAGCACAGCTCGGTGATACCAGCACCGGGCCCGGCCAGTTTTGAGCGTCTTCCAGCGCACACGCCAGTAGCGCATTGGCGATCTTAAAGGCAGCATCAGTGCCTATCTCTGCCGCAAGCCGCTGCTTGCCAAACCCCGGTGCCGGACGCTTACAAAACAGAATCAGTGTTGTTTCGGTCATCTATGCTCTACTTCTTGCATTGAATGAGTTTGCCGCCGACATAAAAAAGGCAGCCTAAATAGACTGCCTTTTAAAAGTGGCTGGGATCAACCTTCCCTAAACCAGGTTGTTCCTTCACGGGAGTCTTTCAGGATGATGCCCTGCTCTGCCAGCTCGTCACGAATGCGATCGGCTTCAGCAAAGTTGCGATCCTTCTTCGCCTGCGCACGCTGCTCGATCAGCGCTTCGATCTCAGCGGAACCCAGCTCGCCTTCTTTGTCTTCACCTTTCAGGAACGCATCAGGATCCTGCTGCAGCAGACCTAGAATACCTGCCAGACGCTTCAGCTGAGCCGCCAGCTTACCGGCATCTTCGCTGCCTTCACGGCTTGCAATGTTCAGCTCGGTTACCAGCTCGAACAGCACCGCCATCGCTTTCGGCGTATTAAAGTCATCGTCCATTGCTGCAAAGAAACGCTCGTCGAAGTCGTTTTCCAGTGCAGCGTCGTTCAGCTCAACACCACGCAACGCCTGATAGAAACGCTCCAAGGCACTGCGTGCCTCTTTCAGGCTGTCTTCGCTGTAATCGATGTAGCTGCGGTAATGTACGCTGGACAGGAAGTAGCGGACCACTTCGGCGTTATATTTTTCCAGTACATCACGGATGGTGAAGAAGTTACCGAGAGATTTGGACATCTTCTCGGAGTTCACACGCACAGGACCGGCATGCATCCAGGTGTTCACATACTTCACGCCGTTCGCAGCTTCAGACTGAGCAATTTCGTTCTCATGGTGTGGGAACGGCAGGTCCGGACCACCACCATGAATATCGAAAGTGTTACCCAGGCAGCATTTGGACATCGCGGAACACTCGATGTGCCAACCTGGGCGACCTTTACCCCAAGGGGAATCCCAGCTCACTTCACCCTCTTTCGCCGCTTTCCACAGCACGAAGTCCAGTGGGCTCTCTTTCGCATCTTCTACCTCGACACGTGCACCGGAGCGCAGTTCGTCGACGTTTTTATTGGTCAGACGACCATAGGTCTCGAACTTCTCAACACGGTAGTACACGTCGCCGTTGCTGGCCGCGTAGGCAAAACCTTTATCGATCAGGGTCTGCACCATATCAACGATATCGTCGATGTGCGCGGTGGCACGCGGCTCCTGATCCGGACGCAGCACGCTCAGACGATCTTCGTCCTCGTGCATCGCGGCAATCATGCGCTCGGTCAACTGATCAACCGTTTCGCCATTCTCGGCAGCACGTTTGATGATCTTGTCATCCACGTCGGTGATGTTACGCACGTAGTCAACATCCCAGCCACGCGCACGCATGTAGCGGGTGATGACGTCGAAACAGACCATGACACGTGCGTGACCGATGTGACAGAGATCGTATACGGTGATACCGCATACGTACATTTTGATCTTGCCCTCTTCCAGTGGTTTGAACGGGGCTTTCTCTTTTGTCAGCGTGTTGTAAATCTGCAGCACTGATCTCTCCAATATCTCTGTCTAAAATTACTTCTGCATCTTCGCCCAGGAGTCACGCAGACCCACGGTACGGTTGAATACCAACTTCTCGTCGCTGGAGTCTGGATCAACACAGAAGTAACCGGTACGTTCAAACTGGTAGCGGCTCTCAACATCAGCGCCCTTCATTCCGATCTCTGCACGTGCATCAGCCAGCGTTACCAGCGACTCAGGGTTGATGAATTCTTTGAAGTCGCGCTCTTTGTCACCTTCCGGGTTTTCTTCGGTGAACAGGCGGTCGTACATGCGCACTTCACACGGCACGGAGTTGTCTGCAGACACCCAGTGGATTACACCTTTGGCTTTGTAGCCAACCGGGTTCTCACCTTTGGTCGCCGGATCGTAAGTACATTTCAGCTCAACCACATTACCGTCAGCATCTTTGACCACTTCTTCACAGGTAATCACGTAGCTGCCACGCAGACGTACAGCGACACCCTGGGTCAGACGCTTCCACTTGCGTGGCGGCACTTCTGCGAAGTCTTCCTGCTCGACCAAAAGGTTGCGGGTAAACGGTACTTTGCGCACACCCATGGATTCGTCTTTAGGGTGTACCGGTACCTCGAACCACTCTTCCTCACCCTCTTCGTAGTTGGTGATGGTCACTTTCAGCGGCTGGGTCACAACCATTGCACGCGGTGCATTCTTATCCAGATCTTCGCGGATAGACGCTTCCAGCATGCCCATATCTACGGTGCTGTTGGAACGCGTTACACCGATGCTGTCACAGAAGTTGCGGATGGACATTGGGGTGTAACCACGACGACGCAGGCCGGAGATGGTCGGCATACGTGGATCATTCCAGCCCCCTACAACTGCCTCATCTACCAGTTGCTTCAGTTTACGCTTGCTCATCACCAGGTAGTTGATATTCAGGCGGGCAAATTCAGTCTGCTTCGGCTGAGCCGGCACCGGCAGGTTTTCGATAAACCAGTCGTACAGCGGACGATGTTCTTCGAATTCCAGCGTACACAGGGAATGTGTGATGCCCTCAATCGCATCGGACTGACCGTGTGCGAAGTCGTAAATCGGGTAGATGCACCATTTGTCACCGGTCTGGTGGTGAGACTTGTGCAAAATACGGTACAGCATCGGATCACGCAGGATCATGCTTGGGGACTGCATGTCGATCTTGGCACGCAGCGCACAAGCACCTTCGGCAAACTCACCGTTGCGCATCTTCTCGAACAGTTCCAGGTTTTCCTCAACGGAACGGTCGCGGTAAGGACTGTTTCTACCCGGCGTAGTGAAGTTGCCGCGGTATTCACGCGCTTCTTCTGGGCTCAGATCACAAACGTACGCTTTGCCTTCTTTGATCAGGTACACCGCCCAATCAAACAACTGCTGGAAGTAGTCGGAGGTGTAACGCACCTCACCGTCCCATTTAAAGCCGAGCCAAGTTACGTCAGACTTGATCGCATCTACGTATTCCTGCTCTTCTTTCTCAGGGTTTGTGTCGTCAAAACGCAGGTTACATACACCGTTAAACTTCTCAGCTGTACCGAAGTTCAGACAGATCGATTTGGCATGACCGATGTGCAGATAGCCGTTCGGCTCAGGTGGAAAACGGGTCACAACCTTGGTGTGCACGCCATTTGCCAGATCTTCTTCGATCATCTGATGGATAAAGTTGGAAGCCTTGATGGTTTCGTTATTGCTCATATTTAACGTCTTGTCGCCACTATTCGCTACTTCAGGAGCCCGCTGTACGGGCGCATTTATTGCGAGCCATTATAAACAGATCACCGCTTGAAAGCATCGCCAAGCGAGCCCTAATTGATTGATTGGAGGGTAAAATTACACCCCACAACGTCGAAGCTAGATGCGCTCGCATTCTACTTGAGTATAATGAGGCAAAAAACCAGTCAGAATCGGGAAAAATTATAATGATCATCTTGCAGACCAACCTGGGTGATATCACTCTGGAACTGGATTATGAAAAAGCGCCTAAAACTGCGGAAAACTTTGAGCAGTACGTTCGCGATGGCTTTTACGACGGTGTGATCTTCCACCGCGTAATCAACAACTTCATGATTCAGGGCGGTGGCTTCGAGCCGGGCATGGTACAGAAAGACACCCGTGCACCGATTGAAAACGAAGCCGACAACGGCCTCACCAACAAGAAGTACACTATCGCCATGGCACGCACCATGGATCCACACAGTGCGTCTGCACAGTTCTTCATCAACGTTGCCGACAACAACTTCCTGGATCACTCCGCAAAAACAATGGAAGGCTGGGGTTACGCGGTATTCGGTAAGGTTGTTGAAGGCGAAGACGTGGTCGACAAGATCAAGGGTGTTTCCACCACTATCCGCGCGGGCCACCAGGACGTGCCGGTTGAAGATGTGGTTATTACTTCCGCAACTGTAAGCGAGTAAGCACACGCGTCTATGCGCACCCTCTTCATCTCTGATATTCATCTGAGTGATCAGCGCCCGGACCTAACCCGGGCGCTGCTGCATTTTCTGGACGACATCCAAGGCCATTGCGATCAGCTTTACCTGCTTGGCGACATCTTTGACGCCTGGATCGGGGACGACTTTATCCATCCGGACCTGGAGCCCGTCATTGATCGCCTAGCCGCGCTCAGCAAAAGCGGTACTGCTCTCTTCTTCCAGCACGGCAACCGGGATTTTCTAGTCGGCCAAACCTTCGCCGACCGGATCAACGCCACCCTGCTTCCGGAAGAGATCAGCATCACACTGCCAGATGGTCAGCAGGCACTTATCATGCATGGCGACCAGCTTTGCATCGATGATACCGAGTACCAGCAGTTTCGCGCCCTGGTCAGAAATCCAGCCTGGCAAGCAGATTTCCTCAGTAAGCCTCTTGCAGAACGCCTGGAGATAGCTCGAAATCTGCGTGCCGCGAGCAAAGAGAAAACGGCCGGAAAAGCACTGGAAATTATGGACGTTAATGCAGAGAGCGTTCGCTCTGCTCTGCAAAACGCCAACAGCCAACTGCTGATTCATGGCCACACCCATCGGCCAGCAGTGCATCACCAACAGATTGATAGCAACAGCGGCTACCGCATTGTGCTGGGCGACTGGGACACCGACTTTTGGTACCTGAGCTGCACCAAAGATGGCTGCGAGCTTCTGCGCCAACCGGTAGAAACAAACTGACAAATCAATGCCAGGAAGGCGCTCCACTGTGGAAGCGGAACTCATCATCCTCAGACAGGATCAACTCATTCTCTTTCACGCGGAAAAACTCGATTCGCTCATCGATTGGTTCACCCGCATACTGACGCGCAAGCCCCAGATAATCCTGATAGTGACGCCCTTCGGACTTCAGCAGGGAGCGGTAGAACTTAGCCAGCTCATCATCTAAAAACGGTGCCAGCTTCGCAAAACGCTCACACGAACGCGCTTCGATATAGGCACCGATAATCAGGATATCGATCAGACGCCCCGGCTCAGAAGTACGAACATGATCACGCAGGCCGCTAGCGTAGCGCGCAGACGAAAGGTGCCCATACTGGATATCACGTGCATCCATCAGCTCCAGCACCTGCTCAAAGTGGATCAACTCTTCGCGCGCCAAACGAGACATCTTGTTCAACAGATCCGGACGATCCACATAACGAAACATCAGCGTCATTGCGGTTGAAGCTGCTTTCTTTTCGCAGTGTGCGTGATCAATCAGCAGAATATCCTGCTGCTTCACCGCCTCACTGATCCAGCTATCCGGTGTTTCACAGCCAAGAAACTCTTTGATCTCTTCAAGTACTTCCACTCAAAACCTCTGAACTATTACGATTCGCTTTTTACACCCCACCCACAGTCCACAAACGCAAATGGAGCAGGCGCACGATTATACCTATCTCCTGACTGACCACAAATCAGCCAGAACTGCACTGATAACTCAGTACACAAACAAAAAAGCCCCGTTGAGAACGAGGCTTTCAACATTAGCAGACAGGGATTTATTCAATAACCAGAGTATCGATCAGATCGATCATAAACTCAGTCTCTTCCTCGGTCATCGGCTCCCACGCCTCCAGATTCATGCTCTGAAGAACTCCTTTGCCCTTTTCATCTTCATGCATGGAGAACAAGCGCTCTTCAAGACGCGGAATAAACTCCTGCATTGTCGGACCAACCAACAGTGAGTGATGCACTACGCTGATCTGACTGCTTACCAACACTTTCATCTGGCTTTTGATCAGATCAGACAGTTCGTCGAATGCATCCTTCAGGAAGAAGCCCACATCCGCCTCACCCTTGAGCAGGTTTTTCGCAACAATCACGTACGTATCAACTTCTTTCGTCGTAACGTTGCTACCGTCCAGGTCTGCCGGCTCAAGCATGATCATACCCATGGTATGAACATCAGGGTCGTCTGTAGTTGCTACAGTAATACCTTCCTGCAGCTCCTCCACGGTAGTGATTGGAGAATCTACGTGTACGGCAATCACCGTTTCATCGGGACGCGCTTGTGGTCGCGCAATCGCCTTGAACCCCATTTCACGCACCAGCATCGATGCATCGTACGGGTTGGCGTAGATCAGATCGACTTTATTATCGCGAATATCCTTACGCTGCTGCTCAAAGCAATCATAGAGCTCCAGGTGTACCCCAACATCAAGTTGACGCTGCAACCATGTGTTGAAAAAGTACCAACCTGAAATGTGATCCGGCGCGAAATCCGGACTAACGGTCAGGTTATATGCCATTTCAGTACTCCTTTACATCAGGGTTGCGTAGAGCTCTTCGCTCTCCTTGATTTTGCTTCGAGACGGCTTACGGCGCACCGAGGTGTAACCTACCAGCTTACCGTTGCGGATATTTGGAATCACCGTGGCTTTTACCCAGTAGTAAGAACCATCTTTGCGCAGGTTTTTCACGTAGCCGTGCCACTTCTTACCCGCTTCAATGGTTTCCCAAAGGCCGGCAAAAGCAACCGCCGGCATGTCCGGATGGCGCAGGATGTAGTGATTCACACCGATCAACTCGTCCCGGGTGTAACCAGACATATCAACGAACGCCTGGTTAGCATGAGTAATAATTCCTTTTGGATCGGTACGCGAAACAATCAACTTACCATCTGGATACGGCACTTCACGATCTACAACAGTCGCTACGCGTGAAGTACCGTCAAAGTAGTTGATTGTCACTTCCCGGCTTTCGCCGGTATCTTGATCTGACATTACAAAAGCCTTGTTACTGATTCTTTCCGTGAGATCTGTAACCCTGCTTGATTACAGGATTTTGCCAATCGCTTCCGCTGCACGTTTTACATCCAGGAAGATCAAACCCAGACGTGCATTTGGTTTGGCAACAACAGTCAGCACAGAATCATTGTTTGCGTGAGTCATCAGAATGTAGCCCTGATCACCCTTTACCAGCACTTGCTCCAGCTCACCACGAGCCAGCTCACCCGCCGTACGCTCACCGAGAGACAGCATGGCAGCACTCATTGCGCCTACGCGATCCTCGTCCATACCTGAAGGCAACAACGCAGCAATCATCAAACCGTCGGTTGAGATAACTGCAGAAGCTTCGATCTCTGCAGATGTCCCGTTCAGGTCACTCAAAATGGAGGTCAGCATCTCCGAGCGCATAAACGTTCTCCTTTATTTACTAGGGCTTATAGTATCTTTTTATGGGTTATAACTTGTTGATCGTTATCAATAATCCAGATAACGACGGGCCAATACACTCAGCAGATTCACAAAGGCCTGCTGGTTTAGCTTTGGCATCTCATCAACGATGAGCATGAACTTCTGACTACCCATATGAATCACCCAGAATCCAACCTGACTCTGACCAATCGGGTCCAGAATGCCCCAAGACTCACCACTAAATGACAGCTCCCGGTTCAATAACGGGAGGTGACGTTCATGAAGGGAGATAACGTCTGCAGCCAATGCGGATAGCGATTCAGCATGTGAATCTTCGTAACCACTCGACCCCAGACAGAACCCTTGGTCATCTGCCAGCGCGACCCGACCTGTGCTCGACAACAACGGCAGCAACTCAGGCAACATCTTCTCGACGACTTCATCAACGACCACAACAGGGTTTTCGTTGAGCTCAACAAATCCTTTATCGCGAAGCTTATTGAACAGATCCGCCGCCTGATCCTGGTCCAGGTCGGTCAACTCTTCAATCAACTCCTCACTATAAGGCAGCGCGATTTCTGCACTCAATAACTGCAATAGAAGCGCACGCGCATCATCCGGCTCAGAGCTCACTGTCGCATAGAAGGCGCCAGCGGGCGTAATCTGTAAATATTCTGTACGGAAACTATCGTCCAACACTAACTACTCCGCCAAACTCACGCTATTCCTGTAACCATCCCAACGCATCAGCACCGGACATAAACGCAAACACATAGCGCTGAGGCACATTCAAAATTCTCACTACATCCAGAGCGGACAAACGATGATCAAACCACAACTCGGTAATCTCCGAAGCATGTGGTATCTCGATCAGTCGCGAGAAATCGGGCCGCTCTTTTAACTTGTAAACTTTTTCCGGATCCATACGCTGATTCAGACGCCCACGCGCTGTCCACAACGCAATTTTCCAGATCATTGCATCCCGATCCTGGATAATCTGTTTGTCACCCGTAACCTCCGGCCGCGACACAGCCAAATCCAATCGTTCGCTCAGATCCAGCTCACCAAATCCAAAACGACTCAGCGCATACTGCAACAGAAGGTCTTCACCAAAATCACCGAAGAAACGATCTTCTTCCGGCAGATAAACAAAGCAACGCGGTAAGCCGGAGATCTCGACCGGCGTATTAGACAAACGCGCTTTTTTCACCGCAAGTGGCAGCCAGTAAAGCAGCGCCCCGTCGGTATTAAAGTAAATACGACGACGCTCGTCAGGCCGCGCCACGTCTACATCGGCCAGGTTACCGCAGCAGCGATAGATCATCTCTTCATCATCAATCGCCGCATT
>NZ_CAXRBQ010000023.1:0-6404 GCF_964228735.1 Pontibacterium sp.
ATCATGCGGGTACTTCAGGTGAGTTTATTTGAGCGAAAACCACTGGTTGAGCTATTAAATCCAGAGCCACCAGATAAGCAAAAAAGGGATCCTCAACTGAGGATCCCTTTATGATCAAAAACTATGGGACAGCAGTGACCCGATGGTCGCCTTTTTAGTATCCGTAGAATGATTATTCATTCTCAGCCTGCTCGGAGGTCACCGCATCAACGGCGATGATTAGATCTTCCACGTCCTGCATGGCGCGGTGGCGCCGGAACTGACTGCGGGCAATAAAGCGATACTGAATCAGCTGCTCTGCCGTTAACAGCTCGTCCAGGCCAGCAATCCGGAACGTTGGTTTCTTACCAACCGCTTTAAACAACCGCTGAATCCAGAAGGAATCGAACTCCAGCGCATCGCTGATCAGGGTTTCGCCGTCCAGTGTTTCATTCAGACGGTTACAAGCATCCTCAGCATTGATGCCTTCCACCACCAGTCGCTCGCGATCCAGGCCATGCAGCTCTTCGGCAAACTCATCCCAGTAGCGCCAGTGAGCGACACTATCCGGGTTGATAAAGAAATTGTCACTGCGGCCAGTTGCCGGGCACCGCCACGCTACCTCAATCGGGTAGGACTCTGCACTCAGGCCACTCGCCTCCAGATCCATGAAAATTACATCCACTTAACCTTCCCTCGCATACAACAGCACCTTCAATCCCTTTTCAGGCTCCGCTTCCGGGAAATCAGCCGGATTTTTCAGTCGCTCTACAAAGCGGAAGTCCGGACACTCCTCCAGCATCAGACTTTTAAGAAAGTCTGTCCCCAGCTTCGGGTCATTATGACACGCCATCACCTGGCCATTTTCCGCCACCAGCTCCGGCAAGCGACGGATCACCTTACGGTAGTCTTTTTCTGCAATGAAGCTCCCCTTCTGGAAACTTGGCGGATCAATCACGATCAGGTCGTAAGGTCCCAACTGACGGATACGCTTCCAGGAGCGGAACAGGTCATACGCCAGAAAAGTGACACGCTCTTTCTCAAAGCCATTCAGATGGTGATTCTGGCGACCGGTTTCGATAGCACTGCGCGACATGTCGACGTTGACAACATGCTCCGCACCACCGGACAACGCCGCTACAGAGAAACCACAGGTGTAGGCAAACAAATTAAGTATACGCTGCCCTTCAGCGTTTTGCTGAACCCAGCGACGCCCTTCGCGCATATCCAGAAACAAACCACTGTTCTGATTGCGGGAGGGTTTGATGTGATAGCGTACACCCAATTCGGTGACTTCAGACTGCTCTGGCACCTCACCCCAGGCAACGCGGTTAATCGCGTCCTGACCGCGCGCACGCTGCTGCACTACCAGGCCGGTGATAACCTCAAACTGACGCATCGCGTCACACAGCTGATCCAGCCATTCGGCTTCCACCGCTTTATACAAGCGGATCACGGCATAAGGCGGCAGCCAGTCGATCACCAGATCTTCCAGCCCCTCATAACAGTGGCCACGGCCATGAAAGAGCCTGCGGGTTTCGTTACCGGCGTCGGTCAGGTTCTGCTGTATGGAGTCTAATATGCGTTGCATAGGGAAAGTTGTCACAAAAAGCGCCGATTATAGTGCGCGAAATAGGCAACCACCAGTCTGATGGTCTAAAGATCATTAACAATGCTTGAAACTTGTTGACCGAGCCTATATCTAACAGGACGATAACAATCTCATTGTGAGCAACCCAACAACTGGAAGCCCCAACATCATGATGCGTATAGCGCTTTTCCTCGTAACCAACATCGCGATTTTGATCGTCGCCAGTATTACCATGAGTGTACTGGGTGTAGACCGCAGTACCCTGTCAGGCCTGCTGGTTATGTGTGCCATTTTTGGCTTTGGCGGATCCTTCGTCTCTTTGTTCATTTCCAAATGGATGGCGAAGAAATCCACCGGAACCCAGATCATCGAGCGTGCAAGCAACGCCGATGAACAGTGGCTGCTGGATACCGTTGCTGAACTGTCTCAGAAAGCGGGCATCAAGATGCCGGAAGTGGGTATTTTCCCAGCGCAGCAGGCAAACGCCTTCGCCACCGGCTGGAACAAGAACGACGCCCTGGTTGCGGTAAGCCTGGGTCTGTTGCAGCGCTTCCGCCCTGAGGAAGTCCGTGCGGTGCTGGCCCACGAGATTGGCCACGTCGCGAACGGCGACATGGTCACCCTGTCTCTGGTTCAGGGCGTGGTAAACACCTTCGTTATGTTCTTTGCCCGTATCGCAGCATCGGTTGTTGATAGCTTCCTGAGCAGCGACGAAGAGGGTGAAAGCTCCGGTGGCGGCATTGGCTACTTTGTGACAGTGATTGTCTTCGAAATTCTGTTCGGTATTCTGGCGTCCATCGTGGTGTCCTGGTTCTCCCGCTACCGTGAATACCGCGCGGATGAAGCAGGTGCAGACCTGTCCAGCAATCATGCCATGATCGGTGCCCTGCAGCGCCTGAAAGCCGAGTACGAGATGCCGGACCAGATGCCGGATCAGATGCTGGCGTTTGGTATCAGCAGCCACCTGAAAGATGGCTTTATGAGCCTGCTGGCGAGCCACCCACCGCTGGACCAGCGTATCGCAGCGCTGCAGGCACGCGGCTAAGCGTCACCACAGAACAAGCTACCCAAAAGGGCCTGAATCACAGGCCCTTTTTTATTGCGCCTGCATCCAATTTCAGACGAATAACGGTTAGGTGGCTATACTCCAGCGTAGTGGAGGAAAACGATGCTGACCTACCGAACTCTTATACTGGCCATCGCACTTGGCGTTGTGCCACAGGCAACTCTGGCTCAGGATTCCAGCCCGGACGTTGGGACCGTGCTTTCACTCTGTAGCCACTGTCACGGCACTGAGGGTGATCCGGGTGTCCCCGGTTGGCCTCCCCTGCCGACACTGGAGCGTGACGTTCTGATCGCCAAACTCAAGGGCCACCGCGCACTGCCTGATAACGGTAGCACTATGGCGGCGGTCACCGCAGAACTGACCGATGAACAGATAGAATGGATAGCCGAATACTTCACCAGTCTACACGCCAAAGGGGAACAGCCCCTGAGCACGCTGAAAAAGTAGCACTCTCCTGCAACCTTTGAATTCGGCTGCGGTCTTTTGAAGATCGACTTTTCCAAAACGACCGACGCAGGGAGTGTTAAATGCAGTTTCAGATGCCAAGCCGGCCTCTTATTCTTGGCCTGACAACCTTGCCACTTTTGCTGGGAGGTTGTGCCACATCGGCCTTTGCACCGGCACCCAAAATCAACACCGTGATACTGGCTAACAACACAGAGACCACCATCCACGATGTCACCATCCGCGTCGAAGCTTTTGGCGGTAAGTTCTATTGCGGGACGATCCCACCCCAGACCCAATGCTCTACCCGCTTTCCCGCACGGGAGTATGAAGCCAACCCGGTCACGGTTTCCTGGCAGCAGCAGGGTGTCAGCCACGAGACTGCACCTTTTACCGTGCCAACCGCAGAACAGCTCTCCGAAACGCCGTTGGCGGCGAGGTTGACCGTTATGCCGGGCAAGCAGGTGGACGCACAGCTGGAGCCCCAGTAAGGCACAAATTTCAGGCATTAAAAAAGGGCCCAATCAGGCCCTTTTTCAGCAACAGCAGAGAAGTGGCGACTTACAGGCCGTTTATTTCCTTGAAGCGTTTAACCAGAGCAACCGGCTCTTTTTTCTTGTTGGATTTGTTCAGGACAAATACAACTGTCTGACCCTGTGGGCCTGCACCGATCTGAGTGAAGCGGTATGGCGCTTCGCCTACTTTACGCAGGTCTTCCATGTCTTCCAGGCTGTTAAATACGTACAGACGGCCGTCTTCACCACGCATTTCGCCGTAGAAGTCTTCAGCAGCTTCCATCTTGCCAGCGAACATTTCTACACCAGCGATGCCGGACAGTTTCTTCTTGTCCTTACCCATCAGGCCGTGAACCAGAGTTTCACCGTGTGGGCCACCACCGATGAATACTTTGCGGTAAGAGGTTTCGCCAACTTCCAGGAAATCCTGGTACGTTTTGAAATCGTCAAATACGTAGTAGCGACCTTCGTGTGCTACTTCGTACAGGTCATCGTTGTTCAGCTTAGGCGCTTCTGCAACTGGTTTAGCTTCTTCCTTAGTCGCGGTGGACTGGCAACCTACAACGCTCATCAGGGCGCCAGCAACCACAGCACCAGCAATCAGTTTTTTCATCACAAGCCTCTTGAAGTCAGTACGATAAACTTTGCGCAAGACTCTACAGGGCGTTTATGACAGAACAGTTTCAGGAAGATTCATCCAGTAAACTGAACGAAAGAAAAGTTGATAGTAAGCCAACAAAGATAAACATAGGCAGGGAGGGTTGGAGCAGACAGACGGACGCTGCTGATAACCAAATGTAGCGAACCTTTTTCCGTTTTTTGCGGTGGTCGCTGGTGAACTGGCGGCGATAGAAATGGCTTTCATCCGGCGTCCGGTCTTGCATCCAGCCCGGTGCTAACAACATCAGCAGAAATTTTAACCAGTGGGAGAACATCGCCCTACTCCGCCAGAATACTCAGTATCAGCTTAGTGGGCAGATCAGAGATCTGCCACACGGTAGAGTACGGAATCGTGGTAGCCGGTGCGTACCGGGATGACACCCGCCAGCATCTTGTTGACCTGCGTGTCGCCACTGTCAACGATCAGCGGACGGCCTTCCAGCTCGTGCAGCTTGGTTTTGGTCGCCACAACAATCATGTTGTCCTTACCCAGACGGGTTAACAGTGTCGGGCTCAACTGCTGGTTACCACGACCGATGATATGGCCCTGGCCACCGATCACCGTGATCACCAGTTTCGCTTCCACGCCATCGGTCAGCTCCAGCAGCTGGTCGGCGGTGCAGTCTGCTGCAATCACTTCACCGTTTTCGATCACATCCACGCCCAGCAAGGTGTTACCCAGGCCCAGTTCGTCCATGATCGCCTGAACGGTGGTACCGGACCCCATGATGTAGCGCACATCGTCTTCCATGCCCTCGACAAAATCGGCAGCAATATCGTCGAGTACCAGCTCTTCACTCTCTTTGGCACCATTCTTCACGTGTTGCAGGTAACGATGCTCCTGCGGCACCTGCAATTCGCCATAATACTTGGCACGCACGGCACCGGCACGAAACGCGTCTTCATCGATATCACGCACTTCCTGATCACCCAATGTGACCAGTTCACCTTTGACCAGCATGGCAACGATCTCGCCTGCGGCTTTTGGCGTCACCGCGTACACACCGGAGTGGATCTTCACGCCAGCCGGAATTCCCAGTACCGGGAAGCTGTCGTTCAGCGAGTTACAGATATTACGGGCGGTACCGTCACCACCGGCAAACAGGATCAGGTCAACACCGTGCTCTACCAAGTCTCTGGCAGCCTTTTCGGTGTCTGCTTCAGTTGTTGATCCGCTGACAATCTCACCGACGACTTCCGGTTCAAAGCCCGCTTCCCGAGCAACCTGTTCACCCATCTCTGCCGGATAGGTGACCATTTTCAGGTCCAGCCCCTTCAGCACTTCGAGTGCCTGCAGGGTGCGTAGGTTTGCTTTCGGCTCGGCGCCCAGTTCAAGCGCTTTACGTGCGGTCTCGTCGCCGTCACTGCCTTTCAACGCTACGCTACCGCCGACGCCCGCCAGCGGGTTAACAATCAAACCCAGTCTAAACACTTAACGTACCTCTATCCCAGATCATCAATGCTCCCGGTTTCAATCAGGAACTGTTGATAAACAAAACTTGCCAGTATCAGGCGGGTATCCTCGTCCAATTCAAGGAATTCGACCCCATGTCGGTATACGTTTACCGGTTCGCTTTCGATCTGATTCACGTTACGAATCACAATCGGTGCCAGTATCACCTGATCGATATCGGCCACGCTAACGCGCATGGTGACAAAGATCCGGTCCCCGACATTGCCCAACGGAGACGATACCTCAACACAGGCCCCCACCAGTGAGATATCAGTACAGAACCCGCTGCATGGCCAAACACCCACAACGGAACTACCCTCTTCGTACTCATCCAGAGACACTTTGAGATTCACCGGCACCCGCGTATGTTTGCGGATACGACGCACCTCAAGCTGCTGTGGATATTCCAGATGCCAGTACGTAAAAGGTGTGTTCTGTATCTTCATTACTCGCGTGCTAAACGCCGCGATATAGTTTCCGGTGATCATACGCGCGGTCAGGCGTTGGCCCTCTTTAACAAGAGGCACACGACCGTTTGCAGATGCGCTGACCATCAGACTGACACCTTCCTTGTAGCCCAGTAATTTTGAACTGATACGACCTACAGGCGAACGCAGCTCCAGCTGGATCTTTTCACCCACCTGCGGTTTCAGTTCGGCCAGGCCTGGATTCTCGGGAAGCTTTTTAAGCGCTTCT
>NZ_CAXRBQ010000024.1:0-10680 GCF_964228735.1 Pontibacterium sp.
CGGCGGGAAAGGGATGAAAATTGAAAAGTATGTGGTACCATTTTGTAAACGGCTGATGGCTTGTGGGAATTGTATAGACACCAATAACCATAGGGCTTTCAGCCGTTTTCGTATATACCTTCATGAAAAATATGGGTTAACCGCCAGACGATACCCTCTCTCCTCGTTGTCTGGCATGTGCGATGCCCTTATTCAGGAACCTTGACTCATGGGGCGTTCAGGGCCTCATATCAACTGGCAAGTCTCCGGCGGAATCTGACCTATTCCGCCGGTTTTTTTTGTGCTCAACACCGCTTGCCGTCTGAGTTGATCCACCATCTACTATTATTGGCAAATATCCCTACCATTTTTCACAGCGTCTTTTTGTCCCCGGGCAATATATCTGTCTGAATACTAATGGATAAATTGCACCCGTTAGTGATGTTGTGCAACCATTCAACATGTTCGTAGTTCGGTATTCAGCATCCAACGCAGTCGAATGCGATGAATCAAGGAAAATCCATGCGGAAACCCGCCAGAGCCGCCGATAGTGATCGTGCTCAGATGCAACCCGCCCAGTTCGCATCCCTGAAATTAACCCCGCCCGCTGTGTATCTTTTGGGCTTTATTCTTCTACTGGCCTTATTCGCGGGCGCTTACTTCACAGAACAAGTCACCTATGAGCGGCATGCCAACCAAGTCCGTTCTGAAGTCCAGAAGTACATCTATGCCACCCGGGATCGTATCGATAACAACCTGAAAGGTGATATGCAGCTGGCCAAGGGGTTGGTCGCCGCGATCGCCGCCGACCCGTATATGGATCAGCTCACGTTTGAGCAGGCCGCCGAAGCGTTGATGGAAAAGAATCAGCGTCTTAAACAGATGTCAGCAGCGCCGGGCCTGGTGATAAAAATGCTTTACCCTCTCGCAGGGAATGAAGCGGCTTTAAATCTGGACCTTACCCAAATTCCCGACCAATTTGACGCAATTCAGCGGGCACGCAGTACGGGAGAGATGGTGTTATCGGGGCCTGTAAAGCTGGTCCAAGGTGGCACGGCGTTTATTTCCCGTATGCCCGTGTTTTTGACCGATGAGGGTGGGCCTTACTTTTGGGGAGTCGCCAGCGCATTGATCGACGAGCAGGCGATGTATGTGAACAGCGGTATCCTGGATCACGATATGCCGATCGAGATCGCCATTCGTGGTAAAGATGCGTTGGGGCCGGAAGGGGAGGTGTTTTTCGGGCGTGCGTCTCTATTTGATGAACAGCCTGTACTGACTGAGATCCTGCTACCTAACGGCAGCTGGCAACTGGCTGCGATCGCGAAATCAGAACTGGCGGTGCCCGATTTTATCTGGCTGATCCGCAGCGGTTTTGCCGCGCTTGCACTGGTGATATTGCTGGCGCTTGGTGCGATTGTGAAATCCCTGCGGCAGGCCGGACAGGCGCAATCCCAGCTGAGTGTATCCCTGCGCGCCCTGCATGAACGTGAGGCTCTGCTGCGCACGGTGATCGATGAGATGCCGGATGTGATGGTTCTCAAGGATAAGGATGGCAAATTCCTACTGGGCAACCAGGCGGTCGCTCGTCTCTATAACACCACCCCGGAGGCGATGGTTGGAAAGGATGATGCCGACTTTGGGGTGCCCAAGGAGATGGCGGATTTCTTCCGTGAGAACGTGCAGGCTGTCATGGCACGGGGCGAAACAGAGATCGTCTTCGAGGACAGCACGGATGCGGTGACGGGTGAAGTGCGCCACTTTAAGTCGATCAAACATCCCTTCAAGGACGCGGACGGCAACGACCAAATTCTTGTTATCGCACATGACATCACCGATATCGTTGATGCACAGGACCAGGTGGCAGCCAATGAAGCCAAGTTGAGCACCATCCTGGACAACGTGGATGCCTATATCTTCCTTAAAGACGAGGACGGTAAGTACCTATTCGCCAATAAAAAGGTTATGGACTTATGGGGTGTGTCGATGGATGAAGTGGTCGGTTATACCGATGACAAATTCTTCGATGCAGAATCTGTCGCCCTTATTAAAAAGAATGACAAGCAGATCTTTGAAACAGGGCAAACCTTTAGGGAAGAGGAGTCTGCTACCAACCTGCACGATGGCAGTGTGGCGACCTACCGTACAACCAAGCTTCCGTTGCGGCGGGATGATGGGTCGATCTACGCACTGTGCGGTATCTCGGTGGATATTTCCGAGATCAAACGAATTGAGCATGCCCTGCGTGAGAGTGAGCAACGCTTTAAGGTGGCAGGTAAGGCTGCGTATGACCTGATCTATGAGTGGGAAGTCGCCACCGATGATCTGCGCTGGTTTGGTGATATCGACCGTATTCTTGGTTTCAAGCAGGGGGAGATCTCCCACGAAATCGATAACTGGTTGGCGCTGATCCATCCGGATGATCAACCAAAACTGGCAGGTGCAGTGGAACAGCATCGCAACTCCATTCAGCCGATCAATTATGAGTACCGGATTCGCCATAAGGACGGCAATTACCGCTACTGGAGTGATCACGCACTGCCACTGCTGGATGAGAATCGTAAGCCTTACAAATGGATCGGTGTGTGCACCGATATCACCACCCAGAAACGGCAACAGCACGAGCTGGAGTTCAGCGCCTATCACGACCGTCTAACCGGTCTGCCAAACCGTTTGTTGTTGTCAGACCGATTACGACAGGCGATGTATCAGGAAGCCCGTCGTGGGCAGAGCCTCGCCGTGGTGTATATCGATCTGGACGGTTTTAAAGAGATCAATGACACGCATGGCCACGAGATGGGCGATCACCTGTTGGTATCCATTGCTAAACGGTTCCAGCGTGTGCTGCGGGAGGGGGATACGGTAGCCCGCTTGGGGGGGGATGAGTTTGTGGCGGTGTTGATCGATATCGAAACCACCGCCAACGCCATCCCACTGTTGCGCCGCCTGTTGAAGGTAATTGCAGAACCGGTGTTGGTGGATAACCTGATCTTACAGGTATCGGCTAGCCTGGGTGTCTCTTTTTATCCTCAGGGTGAGAATGTAGATGCAGATCAGCTGTTGCGTCAGGCCGATCAGGCGATGTATCAGGCCAAGCTGAAAGGCAAAAACCGATATCACTTCTTCGATGCTGAACACGACCGCAGTTTGCGTGGCCAGCATGAAATTCTGGAGCGAATAGGCGAAGCACTGCAACAGGATGAATTTGAGCTCTACTACCAGCCCAAAGTGAACATGCGTACCGGCCAGGTGTTGGGTGTTGAGGCGCTGATCCGTTGGAACCACCCGGTGGAAGGGCATCTGCAACCGGGCGCGTTCCTGCCGGTGATTGAGGATCATCCGCTCTCCATCGAGCTGGGCGAGTGGGTTATCAATCAGGCGCTTAAACAGCTGCAGTACTGGAACCGAATGGGGCTGAATATTCCGGTTAGCGTGAATATCGGTGGCTTGCAGCTACAGCAGGGTAATTTTGCCGAACAGCTGCAGCGCTTGCTGGCACAGTATCCGGATGTGGAGCCGGCGAGCCTGGAGCTGGAGGTACTGGAAACCAGTGCCTTGCAGGATATCGTCAAGGTATCGAAGGTGATGCAGGCCTGCCAGCTGATCGGTGTGAACTTTTCACTGGATGACTTTGGTACCGGTTACTCATCTCTGACCTATCTGAAATCGTTGCCAGCGGCGGTATTGAAGATCGACCAGTCTTTTGTACGCGACATGCTGGAGGATCCGGATGATCTGGCGATTCTGGAAGGGGTTGTGGGTATGGCCGCTGCGTTCCGTCGTCAGGTGATTGCCGAGGGGGTGGAGCGGGTCGAGCACGGTAAGCTGTTGTTGCAGCTAGGCTGTGAACTGGCCCAGGGCTATGCCATTGCCCGGCCGATGCCTGCAGGGGATCTGCCGCACTGGATTGAAACCTGGCAACCACCGGAGGTGTGGCGCACACAGAATCCAATTAGCCGGGATGATCTGTCACTGCTGTTTGCGGCGATTGAGCACAAGGCGTGGATGCGTGCACTGGAGTATTACCTCAGCGGAGACGTTGAAAAAACACCGCCTCTTGCGCCGGATGCCTGCCGTTTCGGGCAGTGGCTGGATACCGAGGGCGAGCGCCGCTATGGCGGCACGGCGTTGTTCAGTGAGGTGATTGAGTTGCACCGGCAGGTGCACCTGACCGGACAGGAAATCTGCCGTTTGTTCGAGGCCAATGAAGTGCTTGCGGCGCAGGCAATGCTGGGGGATCTGACCGATCTCAGCGATGATCTGCTCAGTTGCCTGGATGTGTTGCTTAACGGTTATTCGTTGGAGCGGATGAACGTGGTAGCGGATTAACCTGTCCGGGCTAATCCAATAATACAGCGCTGCGCTCTTTTTGAGGTATAAGCAGCGCTGTACCAACGCGATCTACTTGATCCCTTCCTGAACGGCCCACACAGCTACTTCTACGCGGGAGCGCAGGTTCAGCTTCTTCAGCAGGTGTTTCACATGCACCTTCACGGTACCTTCGGTGATGCTCAGCTTACGGGCGATCAGCTTGTTTGGCAGACCTGCAGCGATCAGCTTGATGATCTGGCGCTCACGCGGGGTCAGGCTGCTGATGTCCGGACCCTTGGCGGTGCGTTTGCTTTGCAGCGCCTGGGCGAGCAGGGTGGTGAGGCGATCACTGATGACCATCTTGCCCAGCGCGGCCTGGTTCAGGTTGTTCAGCAATTCCTCCGGCTCCATATCCTTCAGCAGGTAACCGTCGGCACCGGCTTTCAGCGCGGCGACCACGTCCTCTTCGTTATCGGAGACGGTGAATACGACTACGCGGGAATCCACACCCTCTTCACGCAGCATCTTGAGGGTTTCGATGCCGTTGATCTCCGGCATGTTGAGGTCCAGCAGAATAAGGTCGGGCTCATGCTCCAACGCAGCTGCAACACCTTCATTGGCATTGCTGGCTTCGGCGACTACTTTGAGATCCGTATCCAGTTCGATCAGCTGCTTCACGCCCTTGCGCAGCAGGGGGTGATCATCAATCAACAGAATGGATGCGGGGCTGCCTTGCTCACTGCTCATGTCGTTCATTGGGATTCCTGTAAATCAGTTATCTCTGTTTGGGGTGAAAGCGCATCAGTACCTGAACACCGCCCTCACTGCGGTTCTGTACTGATAGATTACCATTCAGGGTGCTGGCGCGGTCACGCATAATGACCAGACCGTAATGGTTCGTCAGGTCTTTGTCATCCGGCAGACCGATGCCGTTGTCTTCAATAGAGACCTCTACCTCACCGTTCGGTTGCATCACGCGCACCGATACATCACTGGCCTCACTGTGTTTAACCACGTTTGCAAGGGCTTCACGTACCAGTTGTAACACATGTACCTCTTCATTAGGACTCAGGCTCTGGTGACGCAGGCCATACTTCAGACCGATATCAATGTTCAGACGTTCAGAGAACTCTTTAATGGTCGCTTCAAGTGCTGGTTTCAGGCCTGGTTGATCCAGCGTCAGGCGGAAGGTGGTCAGCAGTTCACGCAACTGACGGTAGGCGTTGTTGAGACCTTCCTTCAGTTCGTTGGTGACGTCATCGATCTGCTCTTCACTCGCCTGTTTATTGCGCAGGATCTGTAAACGGCTCACCTGCATCTTCAGGTAGGAGAGGGACTGTGCGAGGGAGTCGTGCAGTTCGCGGGCGATCACGGCACGTTCCTCCATCAGGGACATCTGCTGCTCTTTCTCGGCTTTCAGCTCCAGCGACAGTACGGTGCCCAGGTTCTCCACCAGGGTGGTGAGTAGGCGAATCTGTTCGTTGTTTGGTGGGCTGTCCGGACCAAATTCCACCTCAAACTCGCCGAAGTAAGCTTCACGGGTCTGGATCGGGATGCTTAGGGTGTCGTGTATCTTGTTATCCATACGGGTTACCAGGCAATCATTACAGGCCTGGTTGGCACAGTCCGCCGGGCGTTCCAGCGATTGAGTGGTGAGGGTGCGGTAGCTGCTGCGCTGGTTCGGTTCACACAGGGTGACACGCACAGGGCCCACCGGAATGACCTCTTCCAGCTTTTGCATGACCGGCATCAGACGGCGGCAGATATCCTCGTCGCGGTTAAAGCGGCGGGTTGCTTCATACAGGAGCTGCAGGGATTCGTTGGTGTAGCGCAGCTGAGCTGTTTTCTTCTGAACGCGGTTTTCCAGATCGGTATAGGTTTTGGAGAGCTCTTCGGCCATGTGGTTAAACGTGGTACCCAGCAGACCCAGCTCGTCATCGCTCTGGTAATACACACGGGCATCCAGCTTACCCTGACCGGCCTGTTTAGCCGCATCCAGCAGTTGCGCCAGCGGTTCCACCACGTTGCTCTTAATGTCGTACATGGCGATGAAGATGATCAGGATGGTCATAAACAGGCTGATGCCTTGGACCAGACTGAGCAGCTTGATCTTGGATTCAGTACTTTCTTCCAGCAGTTGTACCAGGTGGTCGATCTTGGGGACGAACTCCTCAAAGCGTTTCAGGTATTCGGCGTTGCCCTGGGGGCCCGCCTGGATTGCCGCAGTCAGGGCAGGGGCCAGCTCGTCCTGCCACTCTTTGATCAGGCTTTCATAAAACTGGCGTTGATTGTGGTCGCTGTCGCTTGGGATCACGTGGGCCAGCTTTGGGCTCTTAATACGTTGCTCAAACTCATCCAGCGAGCTTTGCACCTTCGATAGGGTCTCGGTGGTGCCGATGCTCTCGTGTTGCTGGGTTTCAGCGACGATGCGGTACGACATCATACGCAGGGAGCCTGCCAGGTTAATCCCGGCGGCATCGCCCTGGGTACTTTCGGCCACAATCACCGAGCTGATCATGCTGATCAGGGCCATCAGGCTGATGGCAAACATGGCGGTGCCCAGTCGGGTGATGATCGATTGGTTGAGGAAATTCATGCTCAGATACCGTGTTTTGTCCGGCGGTACTCATAAAGAACCGGCGGGTAAAAAGCCTTTTCCTGCGACTTAAGTTGAAGTCCACAAATTATCAGTTAAAACAGCAGCTTACAAAGGGAAGAAGAGGTACCACCAAGGTGGTATTTCCGGAAAACCGCCATTTTTTCAGCAAGTTAGAACTTGATACGGATCAATACCCGAAGTGCCGCTCGGAGCTAGTTTTTGATCTAAAGCAAGTTCGACATTCCCGAGATTGTGATGGCCCAGGATACTCAAAAGCAAATTTCAGCACTGATCATGAGCACGCTCATGTTCGCGGCGTGCTTTGCTGCCTGGACGCTCATCTCCGTGATCGGGGTACAGATCAAGTATGAACTGCAGTTAAGCGAAACGGAATTCGGGATTCTGGTGGCTACACCGATCCTGACCGGCGCGCTGGCCCGCTTGCCGATGGGTATGCTGGCTGAACGATTTGGCGGTCGCCGCCTGATGACCGGCCTGGTGTTGCTGGTCAGCATCCCTCTATATGCCTTCTCTTACGCTGAAACCTACTGGCATTACCTGGCGCTGGGCCTGTGTATCGGTCTGGCGGGTAGCAGCTTTGCCATCGGTATCCATTATGTATCTGCCTGGGCCTCCCGCGACAATCAGGGGCTGGCGATGGGTATTTTTGGCGCCGGTAACCTGGGCGCCGCACTGACCAACCTGGTCGCACCGCTGATCATTATTGCCTACGGCTGGCGCATGGCGCCGATCGCATACGCCTTTGTACTGGTGTTGCTGGGTCTGTTGTTCTGGTTGCTGACCCAGGACGATCCGGTGCAGCAGAAGCGCAGCGTGCAGCATGGCGAGCCGGGTTTGAAGCAGCTGTTTAAGCCGCTGATGGACCTGCGTGTATGGCGCTTTGGCCTCTACTATTTCTTCTGCTTCGGTGGCTACGTGGCCCTGACCCTGTGGTTGCCGGAGTACTACGTCAGTCAATATGGACTGGACCTGAAAACCGCGTCATTCCTGACGCTGCTGTTTACCGTTCCGGGTGCGCTGACCCGCGTCATTGGCGGCTGGTGTGCCGACCAGATGGGCGCGCGCCGGGTGAACTGGACAGTATTCTGGGTCTGTCTGGTATGTCTCTTTTTCCTTTCCTACCCCCCTACAACCATGACCATCCATGGCACTGAGCAAGACATGACGTTTCTGCTCGAGATGCCGGTCTGGATGTTTACTGTACTGGTGATGATTGTGGGTGTGGCAATGGGATTTGGCAAAGCCAGCGTGTTCCGCATGGTGTACGACTACTACCCCGACCGAATGGGGACTGTAGGCGGCGCTGTCGGACTGCTGGGGGCGATTGGTGGATTCGTGCTGCCGATCTCCTTTGGTCTGGTGACAGACCTGTTTGGGGTTCGTAGCTCCTGCTTCATGTTGCTCTACGGATTGCTGGCCCTGTGCATGATCACCATGTACTACGGCATCAGCCTTCAGGACCAGCGACAGCGTTTGCAGGACGCGATCCAGAATAACTTTCTGAAAGAGAACCTGGACGCTTAGGAAGGCCGACACCGGTATTTGCCGGCTTGGGTTTTGCCACCTCAGAAGGTGCCATTTTGAAATGTTTTAAGGGCGGGACTGTATCCTGTCCTGTTCTAGCCTGGAGAGTCAGTCATGTCTGATTTACGTTCGTGGGATGTCGAGGACACTAAGTTCTGGGAATCCGAAGGCAAGAAAGTGGCGAACCGTAACCTGTGGATCTCTATCCCGAGTTTGCTGTGTGGTTTCGCCGTTTGGTTGTATTGGGGCATCATCACGGTGCAAATGCTGAACCTGGGGTTCCCGTTCGCCAAAGCCGAACTCTTTACCCTGGCGGGTATCGCCGGTCTGACCGGTGCAACACTGCGTATTCCGAGTAGTTTCTTTATACGTATTGCAGGTGGTCGTAACACCATCTTCTTCACTACTGCGCTGTTGATGCTGCCAGCGGCTGGTGCGGGCTTCGCGCTGCAGGACAAAGACACTCCACTGTGGGTGTTCCAGATCCTGGCGTTCCTGTCCGGTATCGGTGGTGGTAACTTTGCGTCTTCCATGTCCAACATCAGCTTCTTCTTCCCGAAACGTCAGCAGGGTCTGGCGCTGGGTCTGAACGCAGGTCTGGGCAACGCGGGTGTAACTACCATGCAGATCCTGGTACCACTGGTGATGACTTTCGGTATCTTCGGTGGCACTCCGATGATCCTGGAAAACACTTCCGGTACTTTGATCGGTAAGATCCCTGCGGGTTCTGAAACTTACATCCACAACGCGGGTTACATTTGGCTGGTACTGCTGGTGCCGCTGGCGATTGCTGGCTGGTTCGGTATGAACAACATCCGTACTGAAGCGGTTTCTCCAGACATCGGTTCCCCTGTGGGTGCGATGGGTAAAATCACCGGCCTGCTGCTGATCGGTTTCTTCACTGCGGCGTGTGGTCTGTACGTGATCCTGCCTGCACCGCTGGGCATGGGCGCACCAGGCTGGGCTAAATGGCCTGTAATCGCCGGTATCCTCTTCAGCACTATCATGCTGATGAAGATGATCCCGGGTGATATCCGTCCGAACCTGCAGCGTCAGTTCAAGATCTTCAACAACAAGCACACCTGGGTGATGAGTATCATCTACACCATGACCTTCGGTAGCTTCATCGGTTACTCCGCAGGTTTCGCCCTGGCGATCAAAGTGGTATTCGGTTACCAGCACCTGATGGTTGACGGTGTGATGACCCACAACACTGTAAACGCCAACGGTCCATCTGCACTGATGTACGCTTGGATGGGGCCTTTCATCGGCGCCCTGATCCGTCCGATCGGTGGTTGGATGGCCGATAAGATGGGTGGTGCCAAAGTGACTCAGTACGTTGCAATCGTGATGATCGCAAGTGCGCTGGGTGTGGCTTACTTCCTGAAAGCGGCTTACCAGTCTGCGACTCCTGAAGAGTTTTTCGTACCATTCCTGATCCTGTTCCTGGTGCTGTTCGCAGCAACTGGTATCGGTAACGGCTCCACTTTCCGTACTATTGCGATGGTATTCCCGAAAGAGCAGGCAGGTCCTGCACTGGGTTGGACTTCCGCGGTAGCGGCTTACGGTGCCTTCCTGATTCCTAAGATCTTCGGTGAGCAGATCAAGCTGGCGACTCCAGAAGTTGCACTGTACGGTTTCGCAGTATTCTACGCTGTGTGTCTGGTACTGAACTGGTGGTACTACCTCGGCCCTAAAGCTGAGTTCAAAAACCCTTAAGGTTTCCCCTTAAGCGTGACGTACAGACGGGGTCTTCGGACCCCGTTTTTTGTGCCTGTTTGAAGGGGCAGGTGTTGGGCAACGCTATGCGTTGGCCAACCTACATGCGATCCGTAGGTTGGCCATTGCCAGCGGCAATGCCCAACATGAGGTTGAAATGCGCTTGGAGCTTAGAATTTGTCCCCCTTTCTGTAGCAGCGGGCTCTGACCGCGACATTTCTTGCGGATTAATTTGGTCGCCCTCGGAGCGGGCTGCTACATACTTCTTGGGTAGGATTGTCGTCCTTGTAGCAAATGAAATGGACCCGCCCACCTAAGTGCCACAATTAAGTTTGTACCGGCATCACTAGATAGGGGGTCCACTATGAGTAAGATTAGCATCGTTTGTATCGATATCGCCAAGTTGTCTTTTCAATTGCACGGCATTGATGGACAAGGACATACACGGCTTTCAAAAAATGTGGCGCGGACACAGCTGCTGAAACAGTTGAGCAAGTTGCCGCCGTGCCGCGTGGCGATGGAGGCGT
>NZ_CAXRBQ010000025.1:0-17563 GCF_964228735.1 Pontibacterium sp.
GGGCGTGCCTGCTTCAGCTTGCTTCAAAATCGCCATGATCTGGCTGTCGGTGTAACGTGACTTTTTCATGCAGAATCTCCTGCGCATAGGTTACGAGAAAATTCTACTTTTGAGCACCGCTACTTTTCGGGGGGATTACCGGCCTATGATGTCGCTACAGGAGATCCTTTCAAAAAGTACTCGCCTTTGGATTTCAAACTTGGGAATAAAAGTCTTGCCGTAACTCTGACAGAAGACTCAGGTACAGTGCTCTCGAAAAAGCAAAATACATTGCGCTTTCATGTTGAAAGAGTGCCTTTTCAGATATCAGTAGTAGGGTTTGATGACAATAGGGATCTTAAGATAAAGCTATCACGGAAAGGGGCTGGCAGTGCAGAGAACAATTAACCATACGGGGCGACGTAAAATAGAGTCGCGAGAAATCCAGATACACTTGCACGAGAAGCAAGGGGGGCGGCTAGCTTTTGATGTGGATTTTAGTCTTGATACTCGGTCTCTGCCTAGTACAGCTGCTATTTATATTGAGGCCTATAGAAACAATACGCTTCAGAGATTTTTCTTTGGTTCGGTTGGACACATAGACAAGCCGGATGACTTGTCCCTTGATCAGTTGGATCTGTCTGGTCCCGTACTGTTTCGGGTGAGAATTGTGGATGAAAGCGAACGAGTGGGGCGATTAATTGCTAGCGCAGATAGGTTAAAGGCGTCTGGCGACATTGATGAAGATTCGCGGGCCAGCTTGTTTACTGTTAGAAAAAGGCCTCTTGGAGAGGTTACTTGGAAGGTTGAATTTGAGACTGGTGGTAAGCCTGAACTCTGCATCAATGACAAGATTCCGGCGGCTATCGAACAGCTTAAAAACAATGTTCTCTTTCAGTCTCTTATCTTTCCGGCTGCTTTAAGGGAAGTTTTATCGTACATCTGCCATGCAGATCTAGAAGAAGATGAAATCTATCAAGAGTGGATTCGTTTCGCAGAACATTTAGCTCCAGATCGACCGGTAGATGGTAATTCAGATTTGATCGAGAAATTGAACTGGATTGACGAAGTCGTAGAAAGCTTCTGCAAGCAGTTTGAGTTAAGCAGTACTCTGTCTCATCGCATGGAGGAAGGAGATGATTGAGAGAAAACTGAATGATTATGGGGTTCTCAAGTTCGAACGATTTATTGAGGATTTAAGAGCGGGAGCTAAGCAGAATACGCCCCATTTTTTGCTCACTGATCATGGTACTTCAGAACCTTTGGAAGAACCGGTTGACCTTGGTAGTGGAGAGTTTGAAACTCGTTATGACTTAGGTGTCCACTTGGTCAAAGGCTTATCTTCTGTCGATACTCAACCTTTAATTGGGGATGTGGGATTCTGGAGTGGATTGGCACTGTATTGGTTTGATCAACTGTGTCCAGTAAAGGCAGATGGTAGTCGAAATCCTAGTAAGTCCTATAACTACATATTGAGCCAAGACTACAAGCACCGGCCTCGACACTCGGTTTTTACAACGTGGCAGTTGGTTGAAAAATATGACAGGGATTCTTGGTTTCTGTTAAGTAAGGGGCTTCATGTTCGAGGAGAGTTAATCGAGCAATTGATGGCGAGACAGTATTTCTTGAGCTGCGATGGATTAATTAGAGCTGCGAGCCAGCTCTATTTCGACAGTGATAGGAAAACCTTTAAACGTGGGGCTTCTGGTAGAACCAGTCCTGGCTGTGTTTATAGATACGTCAATTGGTTGAAGCAGATAGAGATAAACTATGATCTCTTTTCAATGAGTGCGGATGATTTTTTATCATTGATGCCCGCTGAGTTCGATAGATTCAAAGAAGTGTAGATTACCCTTTGAGCTGTTCCCAGAAAGCCCGTATCAGCGGGCTTTTTAGTTTCTTGTCCAGGGCAAACAGGCCCACTTCGTAAGGTTCCAGTTCCGGCCGTACATCCAGCACCTGCACTTTGTTCGCCAACGGACTGTTGTCGAGCACGATGCGTGGTACGACGCCTACACCAAAGCCCAGACTCACCATTGATACAATCGCTTCGTTACCGGCCACCTGGGCGTAGATGGTGGGCGTCAGGCCACGTTCTTCAAACCATTCGTCTACGCGCTTTCGGCCCACGCCGCTTTCAGGCACGATCATCGGAATCTGCGCCCAGTCTTCCTGTTCCAGCAGCGGCTCCAGGTTGCCCTGTTCTGCAGGGGCGATAAACACCAACGGTGAGATGGTGATCGGCTTAAAAGCGATACCTACCGGTAGCGGATCGGGTTTGGCGGCGATGGTGATATCTTCGCTGCCGGAGAGAATATGGCCGATGGCGTGCTCCGGGTCGCCGGTGTGCAGTTTGATCTCAACGCTGGGGTGGTTGAGGCGGAACTGGCTGAGGATGTCATAAAGGAAACTGTAGCTGGCGGTGACGGAGCAGTACACGCTGATCTCGCCGTGCAGCTCTTCCGCTTCCTCCATCAGCGCATCGCGGATCACATCCCACTGCAGCAGCGCTTCGCGCGCATAGTCACGGAACAGTTCACCCTCGTGGGTGAGGGTGACAGTGCGGTTGTTGCGCTCGAACAGGTCTACGCCGACCTCATCTTCCAGCTGCTTAATGCTGCGCGAGAGGGCAGAGGGGCTGATGTGGTTCAGCTCGCTGGCCCGGCCAAAATGCAGGGTGTCGGCGAGGCTGAGAAAGAGTTTCAGAAGGCGCGTATCCATATTTCAGAAGTATTGCATAAAACGGCATGTAATATTGCATATATATCAGTTTACGCAATGCTTTTATTCGCCTAAAGTAGGCGCATCGATTCGGGGCATGCATGGATTCGCTGTGGTGCCGTTGTACCGGGTCCCCTATTTAACCCAATTATTTCAGGTGATTTACCATGCAGGTTTATTACGATAAAGATTGCGATCTTTCTATCATCCAGGGCAAAAAAGTTTCCATCATCGGTTACGGTTCTCAGGGCCACGCGCACGCGTGCAACCTGCAGGATTCCGGTGTAGACGTAACTGTTGGCCTGCGCGCTAGCTCCTCTTCCCGTGCTAAAGCTGAAGCTCACGGCCTGAAAGTTGCTGACGTTGCTGACGCTGTTGCTTCCGCTGACCTGGTAATGATCCTGACTCCGGACGAGTTCCAGGGCCAGCTGTACAAAGAAGAGATCGAGCCGAACATCAAGCAGGGCGCTACCCTGGCATTCGCTCACGGTTTCTCCATCCACTACAACCAGGTTGAGCCACGTGCAGACCTGGACGTAATCATGGTTGCTCCTAAAGCACCTGGTCACACTGTACGTAACGAATTCGTAAACGGCGGTGGTATCCCTGATCTGATCGCGATCTTCCGCGACGTTTCCGGCAACGCTAAAGAGCTGGCTCTGTCCTACGCAATGGGCGTTGGTGGCGGCCGTTCCGGTATCATCGAAACTACTTTCAAAGATGAGACTGAAACTGACCTGTTCGGTGAGCAGGCTGTACTGTGTGGTGGCGCGGTTGAGCTGGTTAAGATGGGCTTCGAAACCCTGACTGAAGCGGGTTACGCTCCAGAAATGGCTTACTTCGAGTGTCTGCACGAGCTGAAGCTGATCGTTGACCTGATGTACGAAGGCGGCATCGCGAACATGAACTACTCCATCTCCAACAATGCGGAGTACGGTGAGTACGTGACTGGTCCAGAAGTAATCAACGAACAGTCTCGCGAAGCTATGCGTAACGCTCTGAAACGCATCCAGGACGGTGAGTACGCGAAGATGTTCATCGCGGAAGGCCAGACTAACTACCCATCCATGACTGCACGTCGTCGTAACAACGCTGCACACCCAATCGAAGAGACTGGTGAGAAGCTGCGTGCGATGATGCCATGGATCGCTGCTAGCAAGATCGTAGACAAAGAGAAAAACTAAGCGTTTTTCCAGTCTGATCTGACGAAAGGCCGGCTTTATGCCGGCCTTTTCTGTTTTGGGGGCTACCTTCGGAGGAATTGCATCCATTTGAGCTGAAGTTGAGGCTTGGATGCTTTAAAATTCGCCGCTCAAAATGCAGCTTGAATGAAGGGAGTACCGATGAGCGATATCGATTACGCCGCGCTGGCGGAGCATGGAAAAGGCTATGCGGGTTTTACCGCGGAAGATGAAGCCCTGCTGCTGGCTGAAGGCGCAAAACTTATTCCACATCTTGGAAACGTAACCGATGGCTTTTATACGGATCTCCAGAAAATTCCGGCTGCGATGAAGTTCCTGGAAGGGCGCCTGGAAAGCCTGAAACGTACCCACCAGGCGTGGCTGGAACGTATCTTCAGCGGTCCTTACGACGGAGATTTCGCTCAGACCATGCACCATGTGGGCGAAGTGCACGTACGTGTTAAGCTGCCGGTGGAGTTTATGTCCAGCGGTATCGTGCTGATCAATAATCACCTGTGTCCCGTATTGGCAGAAGTGTATGCTGATGATCCGGTGACGATGGGACGTATGATGCGCGCGGTCAATGCGGTGACCGGTTACTCGCTTATCATCATGCAGGAGTCTTACCAAACCTCATTGCTGGCGGAAGAGCTGGAACGTTTTCTGGCAATTACCGGCATGAGTCGTAAACTGTTCGACAACCTGGCAAACGCATACCGCGAGTCTGACTGATCGATTACAGGTCGCAGTCTGACATTTTGCAGTATGCTGCCTTATGCGAAACTTCGTATACCATTAAGGCAGCCACGCTAAATTCACGTTGCTAATACAGCCCCAAGGGGAGCGATCATGGGTAAATCACGGCAGAACCTGAAAGTCTTGCTACTGCAGATCCGCGAAGGCGGACAAGTGCGCGAAGAGGAGCATGCAAGCTTCGCGGCGTACAGCGGTCTGCAACCGCAGCAGATTGAGGTGCTGAACGTATTTGATACCCCTGATTTTGCCGATACGGTGGCTGATGATTACGATGCGTTGTTTGTCGGCGGTGCCAGCGAAGCCAATGTGCTGAAGCCGGATGAGTTCCCGTTTGTGGAAGCCAGCCAGGCGTTGCTGCGTCGCTGCGCCGAGATCAACAAGCCGGTGTTTGCTTCCTGCTTTGGTTTCCAGCTGGTGGTGTTGGCATTGGGTGGCGAGATTCTGCACAAAGACGATGACTTCGAGATGGGCACACTGCCGATCCTGCTGACCGATACGTCGCTGGATGATCCGTTGTTTAAGGATGTGCCAAACGGCTTCCATGCGGTGTCTGTACACCGTCAGTATGCGAAAGAGTTGCCGGATTGCTGCGAAGTGATCGCTTACACCAGTCAGTGCATTCATGTGCTGCGCGTCAAAGACAAACCTTTCTGGGCATTCCAGTTCCACCCGGAAGTGGATAAGAGCACTCTGGTAGAGCGTCTGACCCACTACAAAGCCCACTACACCGACGGCGATGGTCACCTGGATCGGGTGCTGAGCTCGGCGGTGGAAACCCCCGATTCCAACCAGTTGGTGGCGAAGTTCGTCGACCGCGTTCTGCTTGGCTGATTCTCATTTGAGCGGCTCTATTTGAGCTATTGTAGGCGGGCACAGTAGAATGTCCGCTCTTCATGTATTTAGGAATAGAAAACAGAATGACAGAGCAACCGGATAATCCAACCCCGGAGAGCAACGAGCCGGAATCTCCGAAGCCTCGTAGCCGGGGTATCTACCTGCTGCCAAACCTGTTTACCACAGGTGCACTGTTCTCAGGCTTCTATGCGGTTATCGCCAGCATGAACGGTCACTTCGAAAATGCAGCCATTGCGATCTTTGTTGCGATGGTGCTCGACGGCCTGGACGGTCGTGTGGCACGGATGACCAATACCTCCAGTGCGTTTGGTGCAGAATACGACTCCCTCTCCGATATGGTCTCCTTTGGTGTGGCGCCGTCACTGGTTGCGTTCAACTGGGTCCTGAGCGATATCGGCAAGCTGGGCTGGTTTGCGGCATTCATCTATGTGGCGGGTGCTGCACTGCGACTGGCGCGCTTCAACACCCAGATCGGCTCTGTGGATAAACGTTACTTCATCGGTCTGCCAAGTCCGGCGGCCGCAGCATCTGTTGCGGGTATGGTTTGGGCTGCGGTGGAGTACGATGTGGACGGTGGTCCATATGCATATCTGATTGCGTTCTTTGTAGCAGCCGTGGGTCTGCTGATGGTCAGCAACGTGCTGTACTACAGTTTCAAGGATGTAGATTTCAAAGGTAAGGTGCCATTTATCATTCTGGCGGCGATCGTGCTGGGCCTAGGTGTTATCTCCATCAGCCCACCAACCTTCCTGTGGTTGTTGCTGTTGGGTTATGCCCTGTCCGGCCCGGTTCAGTGGGCACTGCGCAAGCGCAAGAAAATCTGATCCCAGCTTTCTTAAAAAAACCGGCCAAGTGCCGGTTTTTTTGTATCTGTTCCTTATGAACGCTTTTCAGGATAGTTTCAGTTAGGCGGGGTAACCTGCAACCATTCGTAAATTCGACAGTGGATGCCGCTATGCTGATAAAGAAGCCAGACTCGATTAAATCCTCGGAAATCACCTCTGAATCGGTGTACCTCAATCGTCGCCACTTTATGCGCGGGGCATTGGGAACCGCCGCCTTGCTGGCAACCGGGGCAGCGAATGCGATTCCTGAGTATGAGGTGGAAAAGGACCTGCCGATCTACCGGGGACCCGACTGGCTGCAGCAGAAAATTCGTGCGAGTGAACGTAACGGTCAGTATGTGACCGACGAAAAGCTCACGCCGTACTTCCACGTGATGAGTTACAACAACTTCTACGAGTTCGGTACCGGTAAAAAAGATCCTGCACGACACGCGCAGGACTTCAACACCGACCCGTGGAAGGTGGAGATCAGTGGTGAGGTGGGTAAGCCGGGTGTATACAACCTGGAAGACCTGGTGAAACCACATTTGTTGGAAGAGCGTATCTACCGCCTGCGTTGTGTGGAAGCTTGGTCGATGGTGGTGCCGTGGGTGGGACTGTCACTGGGCGACCTGCTGAAAAAGTTTGAGCCGACCTCTAAGGCGAAATATGTGGAGTTCACCACGCTGTTCGATCCGGAACAGATGCCGGGCCAGCGTTCCCGTTTCAGTACGCTGGAGTGGCCCTATGTGGAAGGTTTGCGTATCGACGAAGCGATGCACCCGCTGACCATGCTGGCGGTGGGGGTGTATGGCAACGCGCTGCCACCGCAGAACGGTGCACCGCTGCGTTTGGTGGTACCGTGGAAGTATGGCTTCAAGAGCATCAAGTCGATTGTGCGTATCCGGCTGACCGACAAGATGCCAAAAACCACCTGGAACCAGATGGCACCGCAGGAATACGGTTTCTATTCCAACGTGAACCCGGCGGTGGATCACCCGCGCTGGAGTCAGGCAAGCGAGCGTCGTTTACCGTCGTCGTTGTTTAATCCAAACCGCATCGATACCCTGCCGTTTAACGGTTATGCCGAGGAGGTGGCCGAGCTGTACCGGGGTATGGATCTGAAGAAGTGGTACTGATCGGGTAGGGGGCGTTATGGCAATGGCTAAGACGAAATCCAAATGGCTGGGGTATGCCGAGTGGTGGCTGGTTTTCCTGCTGCCGCTGGTACCGCTGGGGCTGCTGACCTACAACGCCTGGATCTTTAATCTGGGTGCAGATCCGGCCCAGGAAATTGTACATGAGACCGGTATCTGGGCGATCAACCTGCTGTGGACTACCCTGGCGATTACACCGCTGCGCCGGATCTTCAAGTTCAGTTGGCCGATGCGCTATCGTCGTATGCTGGGGCTCTACACGTTGTTTTACGCTGTTGTGCACCTGCTTGCATTTGCTACCTTTATCCTCGGCTGGCGCTGGGATTTGCTGCTCAAGGAGCTGGTCGAACGGCCCTACATCGTAGTCGGCGCGGCGGCGTTGCTGCTGCTGATTCCGCTGGGTGTGACCTCTACCCGGGGCATGCAGCGTCGCTTGGGACGTAACTGGTTGCGCCTGCACAAACTGGTGTATCCGATTGCCCTGCTGGTGATGGTGCACATCATCTGGCAGATCCGTTCCGACTTTGGCGAACAACTGATGTACGGTGCCATCCTGAGTATGTTGCTCGGCAGCCGTGTGTATTTCTATCTGCAGAAGAAAGTCCGGGTGATGCAGGCTGCGCGTGCGGCCTGATCACCGTTGTAAGCATGCCTAAAAATCTGTGCCAGACTGAGAGGAGTGACGTTGCGTGATTATTCTGCTGTCCGTTTTACTGTCTTGTTCTGCAATGTAGGCCCCCATTAGGTCCTGTGACGTAACGTCTTTACAGATGGTTGATACCCGACTGTCAGGAGGTTGTTATGTCAGAGAAGCCCACCATCGTTCAAATGTTTCTAAGTGCCCTGGCCGCTATGTTCGGGGTACAGTCCTCCCAAAATCATGCGCGGGATTTTTCCGCTGGCCATACCTGGACCTGGATGCTTCTGGGTGTGGTAGTGATGGCCCTGTTTGTAGTCTTTGTGATCTTCCTGGTGACTTGGGCCTTATCGATGGCCGGAGCATGAATCCGATTCTTGTGAATACCTGAATTTGAAAATCCAACTTGCGAAAAATTCAGGACTGCTATACTTCAAAAACCAAGCGGACTGGTAGGAATCTGGGACGGAGCTCAGGCAACAAGCGTAAGCCTGCCGTAATCCTACCACTACCGACGTTGAGATTGCTGTACAGCGCCATAGTGTGACTTTTAGGGTTTCGACGGGCTTCTTTGCGTGGATGCAAGAGGGCCTGGAGCATGAAATTCATAGGAAGGGGACTTGCCCTACTGGGCTTAATCCTATCTCCATCGGCGTATGCCGAGTGGCAAGTCAATCTAATGCCGGGCGTCACTGAGATCAGTCGCGCGGTTTATGATCTGCACATGACCATCTTCTGGATCTGTGTGGCGATCGGTGTGGTCGTGTTCGGCATCATGCTGTATTCGATCATCAATCACCGAAAATCCCGCGGTGCGGAAGCGCACAATTTTCACGAAAACACCCTGGTCGAGATTATCTGGACCATTGTGCCGTTCTTTATCCTGATCGGTATGGCGGTACCTGCCACCGCAACCCTGATCAAGATGTACGACAAGAGCGAGGCTGAAATTGATATCCAGGTGACAGGGTATCAGTGGAAGTGGCGTTATCAGTATCTGGGTGAGGATATCGACTTCTTCTCATCGCTCTCCACTCCGCGAGAGCAGATCACCAATGAATCCGAGAAAGGTGAGCATTACCTGCTGGAAGTGGATAACCCATTGGTGATCCCGGCTGGCAAAAAAGTACGCTTCCTGCTGACTGCCAACGACGTCATTCATTCCTGGTGGGTGCCGGATCTGGCGGTGAAAAAAGACGCGATTCCCGGATTTATCAATGAAGCCTGGACCATTGTGCCTGAACCCGGCATCTACCGTGGTCAGTGCGCCGAGCTGTGTGGTAAGGACCATGGCTTTATGCCGATTGTGGTCGATGTGCGCAGCGAGGAAGACTACAACCTCTGGCTGGCAGAGATGCAACAGGCAAAAGCCCAGGCCAGTGATGCAGCCACTAAGGATTGGACCCTGGCTGATCTGATGGAGAAAGGGGAGGAGGTCTACAACCGGGCCTGCGCCGCCTGTCATCAGGTTGGTGGTGAGGGGATTCCGGGTGCGTTCCCGGCGTTGAAGAACAATCCGATGATGGTGGCCGAACCGACAGCGCATATCGATGTGGTGCTCAACGGCAAGGCCGGTACAGCGATGCAGGCATTTCGTGATCAGCTCGATGCGGTTGAGCTGGCGGCGGTCATTACCTACGAGCGAAATGCCTGGGGCAACAACTCGGGTGATCTGGTCACACCGGCCCAGATCAGCAAGCTGAAACAGTAGAGCGACAGGAGCGTGCAGATGGGTACTCTGGAGCAAACTGTTGAGACCGATGAGCATCACGGTCCGGCACGCGGTATAACCCGCTGGTTTTATACCACCAACCATAAAGACATCGGTTCGATGTACCTCTGGTTCAGCCTGATCATGTTCCTGCTGGGCGGCTGTATGGCGCTCAGCATCCGGGCAGAGCTGTTCCAGCCGGGCCTGCAGTTGATGGACCCGAACTTCTTTAACCAGATGACCACCATGCACGGCCTGATAATGGTGTTCGGTGCCGTCATGCCAGCGTTTGTGGGGTTGGCCAACTGGATGGTGCCACTGATGATCGGTGCTCCGGATATGGCGTTGCCACGCATGAACAACTGGAGTTTCTGGATCCTGCCTTTTGCTTTCAGCATGATGGTGGCCACCCTGTTTATGGAGGGTGGTGCGCCTAACTTCGGCTGGACCTTCTACGCACCGCTATCCACCACCTATGCGCCACCGAGTGTGACCTTCTTTATCTTTGCTGTGCACATGATGGGGATCAGTTCGATCATGGGGGCGATCAATATCATCGCTACCATCCTCAATCTGCGTGCCCCCGGCATGACCATGATGAAGCTGCCACTGTTCGTGTGGACCTGGCTGATCACCGCGTTCCTGCTGATTGCTGTAATGCCGGTCCTGGCAGGCGTGGTCACCATGATGTTGATGGATATCCATTTTGGCACCAGTTTCTTTAATGCTGCCGGTGGTGGTGATCCGGTGCTGTTCCAGCATGTGTTCTGGTTCTTCGGGCACCCTGAGGTGTACATCATGATCCTGCCAGCGTTTGGTATCATCAGCCAGATCATTCCAACCTTCGCCCGCAAGAAGTTGTTTGGCTACGCCTCTATGGTGTACGCGACAGCGTCCATCGCTTTCCTCTCCTTTATCGTGTGGGCGCACCATATGTTCACCGTGGGTATGCCGCTGGCCGGGGAGCTGTTCTTTATGTTCTCCACCATGCTGATTGCGGTACCGACCGGGGTGAAGGTGTTCAACTGGGTGGCCACCATGTTCCGCGGTTCGATGACCTTTGAAACCCCGATGCTGTTTGCCCTGGCGTTTGTGGTGCTGTTCACCATCGGTGGTTTCTCCGGTTTGATGTTGGCGATAGCACCGGCCGACTTCCAGTACCACGATACATACTTCGTGGTGGCGCACTTCCACTACGTGCTGGTACCGGGCGCCATCTTCTCCATCGTGGCCGGGGTGTATTACTGGCTACCAAAGTGGACCGGCAATATGTATCACGAAGGGATGGGCAAGCTGCATTTCTGGCTCAGCTTTATCGGCGTGAATATCACCTTCTTCCCGATGCATTTCGTGGGTCTGGCCGGGATGCCACGCCGTATTCCCGACTACGCCCTGCAGTTCGCCGACTTTAACGCCGTCGCCACTGTGGGGGCCTTTATCTTCGGTTTCTCCCAGCTGTTGCTGGTGTACAACGTGATCCAGTGTATCCGCGTCAAACGGCACACCACCGCGCAGGTTTGGGAAGGTGCTGAGGGGCTGGAGTGGACAGTACCGTCGCCTGCGCCGTACCACACCTTTGCGCAGCCACCGCTGGTGAAATAGACAGGTGAAATAAAGAGAGGGGAGGTGCTGTATGGCACAACTCCAGAACGAGAACATAAAACTGGTGCGTAAGCTGGTGCTGGGCTGTCTGCTGATGTTTGGCTTTGGTTTTGCCCTGGTGCCGCTTTACGACGTGTTCTGCGATATCACCGGCCTTAACGGCAAGGTGACCCGTACCGGGCCGGCCGGGCCGATGCAGGTGGATCGCAGCCGGGAGATCAACCTGCAGCTGATCGCGGTAAACAACGAAGCGATGCCGTGGCAGTTTGAACCGATCACCACCACCATGACGATTCATCCGGGGTTGACCGGGCAAACCGCTTTCCTGGCTTATAACCCCACCGGACAGAACATGATCGCCCAGGCAGTACCGTCGGTGGCACCGGCGGAAGCGGCGGAGTATCTGCAGAAGATCAACTGCTTCTGCTTCGAGCGCCAGGCGCTGGAGCCGGGGCAATCCATGGAGATGCCGTTGCTGTTTGTGATCGATCCGGAGCTGCCGGAGCACATCACCACCATCACGCTTTCCTACACCTTGTTTGATATCACACCGCAGTTGCAGGCGAACTATAGCGCCGGGCAGCCATCGATGCGGAGGTTCATGTTATGAGCACGCAAAGCTACTACGTTCCCCACCAGAGTCGCTGGCCAATACTGGCGTCCATTTCGCTCTTCCTGATGGCGATTGGTGCGGGTGGTTATATCAACAGTCTGGGGAGCGAGGAAGGTTCCGGTTTGTCGGGATTCTCGTTGCTGATCGGTTCGTTGTGCCTGGCGGCAATCCTGGTCGGTTGGTTCCGTAACGTGATCAAGGAAAGCATGGCGGGCATGTATAGCGATCAGATGGACAAGTCTTACCGCTGGGGTATGAGCTGGTTCATCTTCTCCGAGGTGATGTTCTTTGCGGCATTTTTTGGTGCGCTGTTTTATGTCCGCACCCTCGCCGTGCCCTGGTTGGGTGGTGAAGGCGAGAAGGGGATCACCAATATGCTTTGGCAGGGCTTTGAAGCGCAGTGGCCGCTGATGACTACGCCGGACATGGAGGCGTTTCCGGGGCCTAAAGAGATCATCGATCCCTGGCATATCCCGCTGTTGAATACAGTATTGCTGCTCAGCTCCAGCGTGACCGTCACCCTGGCGCACCATGCGCTAAGAAAGAACAAGCGTGACGCCATCGTCATCTGGCTGGCAGCGACCATCCTGTTGGGTTCGGTCTTTATCTATTTCCAGGCGGAAGAGTACATCGTTGCCTATCAGGAACTGGGGCTCACCCTGAATGCCGGTATCTATGGGGCGACCTTCTTCATCCTGACCGGTTTCCATGGTCTGCATGTAACCCTGGGGAGCTTCATGTTGCTGGTGATCTGGGTTCGTGTGATGCGGGGACACTTTACCCCGGATAATCACTTCGCCTTCGAGGCCGTGTCCTGGTACTGGCACTTCGTGGATGTGGTATGGGTTGGTCTGTTCCTGTTTGTTTACATTCTTTAAGGGGCAAGCCAATAGCGATCAAACCGGCCAGGGATTATTAGGTGTCAGATTGCCACTGAGGATGCCGTAGGCGAGCGCCAGAAGCAGCAGGACGCAAAATAGGACACGCAGGGAAAGCGCTTTGACAGTACGGCCGGACTGGCCCTGGTCTTTCAGGATAAAGAACAGACCGGAAAACAGGCTGATCACGGCGGCAAGGAAAAGCACAACAAGGAGCACTTTAAACATGGCGGAGTCCTGTAGCCAAAGAAAGGGATGACACTGTGAGTAAAGTTCAGAGTATGCGTCGCTTCAAGTGGATGTTGTTGGCAATGGCGCTGCTGCTGTGGCCAGTTCTGGTGAGTTTGGGGTTCTGGCAGCTGGATCGGGCAGAGCAGAAAAGCGAGCTGCTGGAGAGCTGGAAGAGCCGAGCCCAGCAAACGCAATCGCTGGCATCGTCGGACCTGGTACGGTTCTCATCCGTAGAAAGTCAGGGCGAGTTCGACCGGGAACGTTGGCTACTGCTCGATAACCGAACCCGCGAGGGGAAAGTGGGTTATGAAGTGGTGGCCCTGTTTTATCCACAGGACATGGTAATACCAGTCTTGGTCAATCTAGGCTGGATACAGGCGAATCCGGATCGTCGGATCTATCCTGAAATAGTACTACCTGAGGGAACGGTGGCCGTCTCAGGACGGTTAACAGAACCCTCTGAGCTGTTGGTACTCGCCGAGAGCAGTCCGCAGCAAGGTTGGCCACAACGGCTGCAGCGCCTGGATATCAGTAGGCTGGAGCAGCAACTGGGGCTGAAGTTGATGCCGTGGGTGATACGCCCAAGCGATCCGATAATCGCACATCTGGATCTGAGCTGGACACCGACGGTGATGCAACCGGAGAAGCATCAGGCGTACGCGCTGCAGTGGTTTGTGATGGCTGCGGTGCTGCTGGGATTAATCGTCTGGAACCTCCGCAAGTTGCGAAACGGGGAGGTGCGTGTATGAACAAGGGAACATTCTGGCTGGTGTGGGGTGTGGGTTTTATCCCAATGGCGCTGGCGATGGTGATGTATTTCGGACAGGTGGGCATTCCGCTGGCTAAAACCAACCACGGTGACTTGTTATCACCCGGTGAAGAGCTTAAAGACTGGGAGATAGAGGATGCTGCCGGTGAGCAGTGGGTTTACAGCGGCGACTGGCAGTTGCTGCTGACCTATGACACCTGCGATGCAGCCTGCGATAGCTGGAAAGAGGTGCTACCGAATCTGCATCTGGCACTGGGTAAGGAACGCGACCGGGTGCAGTGGCATATGGTGAGTGGTGTACCTGCTGCGGATAACCAGATGCTGGTCAGCGAACATATCGGGGCGATCGGTGACGGCATATGGGTGGCTGATCCACTGGGTAACCTGGTAATGCGGTATCCATTGGAACAGCCTCCCCGGGGTCTGCTGAAGGATCTCAAGCGTTTATTGAAACTCTCCAAGATTGGATAACGCCTGCTGAAGTAAGGGGAACGTATCATGGAAAGGGTGATCCGGCTTTGTCATATCGCGATCCTGTTGGCGCTGGTGGTGGTTCTGCTCGGAGCCTGGACACGGATCAACGATGCGGGTCTTGGTTGTCCGGACTGGCCAGGCTGTTATGGCGAGATGATTTTGCCTGTGGATAAAGCCAAGCTGGAATCTGCCCAGCAGCTCTATCCGGAGCAACCGCTGGTGGAAGCTAAAGGCTGGCTGGAGATGGTTCACCGATACGCAGCAGGCGTCCTGGGATTGATGATCGCCGCATTAGCGTATCTGGGTTGGAAGGAGCGCTACCGAAATGATTATCCGTTGCTACTGTCATTCGGTTTACTGGTACTGGTAATCCTGCAAGCGGCCTTTGGCATGTGGACGGTCACCATGAAACTGCTTCCCCAGGTGGTGACCCTGCATCTGCTGGGTGGACTGCTGACACTCAGTCTGCTGTTTGTCCTGCGCTATAAGCTCAAACGTATTTATCAACAGGTTAAACCGCCTGGGCCGGTACGCCATAAACGCTGGATTGTGATCGGAGCAGCACTGTTGTTCGGGCAGATCATGTTGGGTGGCTGGACCAGTTCAAACTATGCGGGCTGGGCGTGTACCGACTGGTTGGTATGTGAGCGAGGTGAGAAAGTCACTTTCGATTACAAAGGCGGTTTTTCACTGCCGCGTTTTGATGGCCAGAGCCACGAAGGTGGTTTAAAGGACCGTGAATCCAGGGCGGCGATACAGGTCGTCCACCGTATCGGGGCATTGGCGGTAACCGCGTACCTGTTGATGTTGTGCCTGATGTTAAGAAAACAGCGGATGCTGTTGGCGCCGATTGGTTTTATTGCACTGATCGTTATTGCCCAAAACGTGCTGGGAATGCTGAACGTCGCCTGGGGGTTGCCACGATACATGGCGATTGCCCATCACGGTGGAGCGGTTGCCCTATTGCTCAGTCTGGTATGGCTGTATAGCCGGGTGGGATTGCAAAAGGAGGGAGTTCGTCATGCGCAACGATAAAGTGATGGCTGTAGCTATCGAGCATGCCGGTTGGCGTGACTATCTGGAACTGTGCAAGCCGAAGGTAGTGGCGGTGATGCTGCTCACCGCGATTGTGGGCATGTTTGTCGCTGCTCCCGGAGTACCCGCCTGGGATGCTGTGCTATTCGGTACGATCGGGATCGGTTTAGCCGCAGGCAGTGCCGCTGCTGTGAACCATGTTATGGACCGTCGCATTGACGAGCAGATGGCGCGCACCCAAAGTCGACCGTTACCGCAAGGTAAGCTCTCTCCGCAAAAAGCACTCATGTTCGCAGCTGTCACCGGCACTGTCGGAATCGGAATGCTGGTGGTGTTGGTTAATCCCCTGACTGCCTGGCTGACGCTGGCTTCGCTGATCGGTTATGCACTGATCTACACCGTCTACCTGAAGCGTGCGACGCCGCAAAACATCGTGATCGGCGGCATCGCCGGTGCTGCGCCTCCATTGCTGGGTTGGACCGCCGTGACCGGTCAGTTGGACCCAAATGGTCTGTTGCTGGTACTGATCATATTTGCCTGGACGCCGCCTCATTTCTGGGCGCTCTGCATCGCCCGTAAGAAAGACTACGCCAAAGCGGGTATTCCCATGTTGCCGGTCACCCATGGTGAGGACTACACGCGTTTGCAGATTCTGCTCTATTCGGTGTTGATGGTGCTATGCACATTGATGCCTTACCTGACCGGTATGTCAGGCGCGCTCTATCTGCTGGGGGTAATGCTGCTGAATGCACGGTTTATGTATTGGGCATGGCGCGTATACAGCAAACGCGTAGTGGGTGAGCCCATGAAAATGTTTCGTCATAGCATCAACTACATCATGCTATTTTTTGTGGTATTGCTGGTGGATCATTTCGCCACCGTTATGCCCATCGGCTAAAGCTTTGAATATCAACTTCCTGAAACCAGAAGGAAATGGAGTAAAACCTAAACGATGATCAATCAACTTTAACTAGGTGTACTCGCAAAAGGGAAGTGCGGCACCTGAGGGGGTAGCCTCATGTTTTTGCAACATATGATGGGAATCCTGTATCACCCAAAAGATGAATGGGGAATGATACGCAAGGAGCACTATTCAACCTTCCATATATTCGTAGCTCAAATCAGTATCCTCGCGGCAATTCCGGCCGTATCGCTGTTTATCGGTACGACCCAGATCGGGTGGAGTGTTGCCGGTACCGACTATGTCCGGCTCGAAGTGATGAGTGCCTTTATGGCAGCAATCGCATTCTACTTTGCAATGTGGTTTGCCGTCGGGGTAATTGCCTACGCTATTCACTGGATGGAAAAAACCTACGGCGGCAAAGTATCATTTGATGAATGTATGGTGCTAACCACATTCACGGCGACTCCGCTGTTCCTGTCCGGCTTGGCCGGTCTCTATCCAATGCTGTGGTTTAACGTGATTGTGGGCATGATCGCCCTTTGTTATACCGTGTATCTGTTGTACACCGGTGTGCCAATCATTATGCAGATCCCGGAAGACCGTGGATTCTTCTTCTCAACCTCTATCCTCACCGTCGGCCTGTGCGTGCTGGTAGGCTTGATCGCTACTACTGTTGTGCTGTGGGGTACGTTAGTACCGCTGAGCTATACTGCATATTGAGCGTAGCCAAGGAAGAAAAGCGCCATCAGGCGCTTTTCTTACGTCTACAGTTTGAGATTGTGCGTTCTTTGTACTGTTCTGTACGTTGTATGCTCAGATTTCGCCTTTTTTTCACTTTTTTGAAGTTTTTTTCAAAAGGCGGTTGACGCGCAATCTGAGGTCTGTAGAATGCGCCTCCTCGCTTGAGAGAACAGCCTTCAACGGCACAGTCACTCAGGCAGAGAGGCTTAAATAACTCACTGATTTAGTTAGTGAATTTTTAAGTCGTCGTAATCACCGGCAAGCTTCAAAAACTTTTGAAAAACTTGCAAATAAACGGTTGACAACGACACGCGGCGCAGTAAAATATGCGCCTCGCTTGAGACAACGCTAACGCAGCGTCACAAGCCGCTCTTTAACAAATTGATCAGATAATTCGTGTGGGCGCTTGTCAGGATAAAGCACAAAAAACTTTATCCAGATAAGCAACCAAGTGAATTCATTTTTACAAAGTTGTTTTAACTGGAGCCGAATATC
>NZ_CAXRBQ010000026.1:0-31052 GCF_964228735.1 Pontibacterium sp.
TGGACTTAGGCGTACAGACAATTCTGGCGCCGATGGTAGAAACCGGTGAACAGGCCGTACAGGTTGTCGCAGCTACCCGCTACCCGCCGCAGGGAATCCGCGGTATTGGCAGCGCGCTGGCACGAGCCTCTGCCTTTAACCGCACGCCGGAGTACCTACAGACCGCCAACGATGAGATCTGTGTACTAGTGCAGGTGGAAACGCCAAAAGGAGTGGAAAACCTGGATGAGATCATCAACACCGAAGGTGTGGATGGGGTGTTTATCGGCCCATCCGATCTGTCTGCGTCTATGGGGCATATTGGAAACCCGGCACATCCTGAGGTGCAGGCGACCATTGAAGATGCGATCCAGCGGATTGTTGCGGCGGGCAAGGCGGCAGGCATCCTGATCGCTGATCGTAAGCTGGCGCGCCGTTATATCGAACTGGGAGCGAAGTTTGTTGCGGTGGGATCTGATACGGCGCTGCTGATGAAAGTGTCGGATGAGCTGGCACGTAGCTTTAAGGATGATTTGCCGGAGGTGGCCAGGCCAAGTGGACCGAGTGTTTATTAGATTCCCAAAACGCCATGTTTGTAGGGCAGGCTCGTCGTCATCGCAGGTGATTAGCCTGCCGGCAGCCTAAAGGCTGCCCTACAGTACAAGCTACGTAGCAGCCCGCTCTGAGGGCGACATGGCTCATCGCTTAGATCCGTCGCGGTCGGAGACCGCTGCTACAACAACGGCTTCGTAGCAGCCCACTGCTAAGGATTCTGCACGCACAATCGTGTTAAACCGCCCCCTGAAACAACTCAGAGATCTTGCCCCTTACCCACACACACATCGGATCGTGGTGATGGCGTTCATGCCAATAGAGGTAAAAACGAATGTCGGATACTGGAATCTCTTCAGGCATTGGCCGCATCACCAAATCCCGACCGTTGCAGATATGCTCTGCCAGACGCTCCGGTAACGCGAAGACAAGATCGGTACCTTCACAGAACTCCGCAACGGACATAAAGCTGGAGAGTCGCAGTGAAAGACGTCGGCTATGCCCCAGGGACTTCAACACACCGTCCATCCAGCCTGGTCCTTTACCGGTGATCGAGACCATTCCATGCCGACACTTCACATAGTTTTCCAGCGTCATCCCATGGGCCAACGGATTGTTCTTATCCATCACGCAGACCGAGTTCATCCGGTCGATCACCGTACGATGAAACTGGTCAACGGCAAAATCCGGCGCCAAACCGGTCAGGCTGAAATGCACGTCACCCTGGTCCAGCATGCCAAAGTGATCAGCCGTTTGCGGCACAAGCTCAATTTGCAGATTAGGCGCTTCGGCATGCAGTACTTTGGTCAGCTTAGGAATATAAAGTGCCACCTCCAGATCCAATCCGGTCATACGTAAGGTGCCCGTAGCACGCGACGGATCAAAAGCCTGCGGTTGGATCAGGCTACCGGCTTCCTGCAACAGTCCGTTCAACCGAGGCAACATCTCCTCTGCCCGCTGACTCAGATCGTACCCGTCACGCGTCCTGACCAGCAGGTGGTCATCAAACATATCCCGCAACCGCTGCAGTGCACGACTTACCGCTGGCTGGCTCATTGCCAGCTTTTCCGCTGCACGGGAGACGTGCCGCTCCTGCAGTAGCGCCTGTAAAACCACCAGCAGATTCAAATCGACAGAGCGAAGATTCACTTCACGCATAATAAAAATACAACCTATGCATTAGACTCATTAATCATGAGTTATTAAAGTCAGTTTCACAATCCAATTGATATGTCTGAGTAAGAAAGCCTTATAGAACAAAGTCATATCAATATGACGCAAGTGATAATCGCTATTATTTAGCTATAATTTCGCAACAGTGCGTTCGAAAGTTTGAGCGGCACCTCATTCGATCGAATTTGTCATAGAGCGAAGTAAACCAACTGAGGTTTGAATCCTGGATGGCTCTGAACAACCGCATCCTTAACGACAAGCACAACTACGGCTGGGGATTTATCGCAATCCACTGGCTGATGGCGCTGTCGATTATTGGCCTGTATCCCCTTGGCCTCTATATCGAAAGCCTGAGCTATTACGATCCCGAATACCGCACCATTCCCCATATCCACAAAAGCATTGGCATGCTGGTGATGTTTGCACTGGCACTGCGTCTGGTATGGCGTACTAGCAACCGTGCGCCTGAAGAGCTGCCGCAGCCAAAACCGCTGGCCCTGGCCACCAAAGTGGTGCATCTGCTGCTATATATATTGATGGTCGTATCGCTGGTATCGGGTTACATGATCTCAACCGCTGATGGTCGCCCGATCGACGTATTTGGCTGGTTTAGTGTGCCTGCGTATGCAACGGGCATCGAAAACCAGGAAGACATTGCCGGTGCGACTCACTGGTACTCCACAACCGTATTAATTGTGCTGGCAGGGCTTCATGCATTGGCGGCACTGAAACACCATTTCATAAACAAAGACGCCACCCTTACGCGTATATTTGGAATTAAGCAGGAAACCCCATGAAAAAGACTCTGATCTCTGGCCTGGCGCTGGCAGGCCTGCTGGCAACCACCGCTTCCGTTCAGGCAGCTGACTACGTAATTGACACCAAAGGCGCGCACGCGTCCATCAACTTCCGTGTCAACCACCTGGGTACAAGCTGGCTGCTGGGTCGTTTCAACGACTTCAAAGGTGATTTCTCTTACGACTCCGCAAACCCGGATGCGTCTGTTGTTAACGTAGAGATCGATACCAAGTCTATCGACTCCAACCACGCTGAGCGTGACAAGCACCTGCGCGGTGAAGACTTCCTGAACGTGAAGGAGTATCCAAAAGCGTCTTTCGCATCCACAGGCTTCAAGTCCAACGGTAACGGTACCGCTGAGCTGACCGGTGACCTGACACTGCACGGTGTGACCAAGTCCATCACCATCGACGTTTCCAAAGTTGGCGAAGGTAAAGACCCATGGGGTGGCTACCGCGCTGGTTTCGAAGGTACGACTGAGCTGAAACTGAAAGACTTCGGCATCAACTACAACCTGGGTCCACTGTCTGAGACTGTATACATGGACCTGCACGTTGAAGGTATCCGTAAGTAATACCAATACCGAATAGTTAGTAGCCCTCGTTCCTGGCGGAACGAAAAAGGCCACTTCAGATGAAGTGGCCTTTTTTATGGTTAATCGTCAGATAATGTGGAACTGTTAGAACGACTCGATTGTAGGTTGGCCTTCGCTACGCGAAGCCCAACAGTTAAGGGGTAGTTTTAAGTCAACTTGTTGGGCATCACTCCGCGATGGCCAACCTACGCTTTTTGTCCACTGCAAAGTCAGAGCATCACTGTCTGGTTCCCACGCTTTTCGTATCCCCTATTTATACGACTGTAGGGCAGGAACGGAGCGTCAGAGGTTCTTCAGAGCCTCATCAATAGACGCCACCACCTGATCGCCGTTACCCACCTGATTGGCCAGCAACAGCGCCAGCTTGGTGAGAAACAACGCTTCCTTCTCATTGCCCGCGGCAGTGATCCCTTTTGCCAGATGGTCGTAGACCTGCTCCAGTTCATTGATGTTCAGTGTAGATGTAGACATGTTCGCTCTCCTCAGGCCAGGCTGATCAGTTGTTTCAGGGCAGTCAGCACATCACCGTTATCCTGCTGTTTCCAGCGGGCGGCAACGTGTTGGTCGGGACGGATCAGATAGGTCGTGCCCTCTTCTGCACCGTATCGCTCATGCATGTGGCCGTCTGCATCCTGAATTAGCATATGGCCGGTTACCTGCAAAGCCTGACGACAGATCTGAACGATCTCGAACGGTACACCGGATCGTGCTACCGCTTCTTTTAGCAGTAACAGCGACTGTGGCAATTCAGCCTGATCGCTGAAATAGAACAGGTAGATCGATGCACCCAGATGATCAAACAGGTAATCGTTCTCCCCCAGCTTGATGTTCTGCAATGGCGAGCCGTTTGCAGGACCTGCCGTACAGCGCGCATTGTCGTCCCGATTGCAGTTGAGCACACTCTCCACGTAGTCATGGGCGCGTGAAGTACGCCAATGAAAGAGCGGTCGTACAAACGGCTGCGTCAGCGACAATGAAAGCGTCGCATCACGCAATAAACGAAAACCGCGATCCGGTGGCGTCATAAAGCGAGTGCTTTTGCTGGCCTCATCTATGATCTCCCACGCCGCCACCACACGTTCCTGCGAATAACTCGGCAACAGATGGTCCGGCGCCCAGCCCTTGATCTTAAAAGCGAGCTTCCACGCCATATTGTGGCAGTCCTGCCAACCGGTATTAGCACCACGAACACCAAAGATAGGCAGCATATGGGCGGCATCTCCCGTAAACAACACGCGATCGTTCACGTAATCAGGTAAGGTCATCGCCCTTGCCGAATACACCGAACACCAATCCATCTCCCACTCGGCGGTCACGCCGATCATATCGAGCTGCGCCTGAATCCGTTTGTGCAGAGATTCCGGCTGTAATGCCTCCTCGGGTGTTTCTCCGACCGGTAGCTGGTAATCCAGACGCCAGATCCCTTCTGGCTCCTTATGCATCAGGATGGTGTTACCCGGGTTCCAATCTGGATCAAAGAAGGCCAGACGTTCGGTGGGCAGATCGATATCGATTTTAATGTCTGCGATAACAAAGCTACCGGTGTAGGAATCGCCTTCCATACGTAACCCCATCATGCCGCGCACCGCAGAGCGGGCACCATCAGAGGCCACCAGCCAATCGCTGTGCAACTGGTATTCACCTTCTGGTGTATCCACAGTCAGCGCAACACCGTCAGCTCTGTTCGTTATCGCCGTCACCTTGGTACCCCAACGCAGATCAACCAGCGGCTCAGCTTCTGCCTGATCCACCAGATACTCCTCCAGGTATTGCTGCTGCAGATTGTTCATCGGCTGGTAACGGTCATCTTCGTCGTAGGGTGCTTCCATCCGGAACACCCGTTCACCACGGTAGATGGAATTACCACAACGCCACGGCAGCGCCTTTTCCATCATGCGATCCGCGACGCCCACCTGCTGCAGGATCTCCATGGATCGGCGAGTAAACACAATGGCACGGCTGCCCTGAGAGACCTGTACATCAGCTTCCACCAACACGGACGGGATGCCGTATCGCGCCAGGTCCAGCGCAGTTACCAACCCCACCGGGCCAGCACCTACGATCACCACCTTGTGCTGTACACTCTCGCCGTTCAGTTCAGGCGGACGACGGAAGGGAAAGATCTGATAGTTGTAATACAACGACGCTCTGGGTGAACTGTCGGGGAAATGCATAGCAGGACTCCTCTGATCGGGCCGTAAATCCGAACCCGTTTGTTATTGTTCTAATCAGAGTACGTCTTAGTGCAACGCGCCTTGTCCCCCTAAAAGAGGTACAAAATCTCAGCTAGACTGAGGGATACTAGAGATCACTTACCTCATAGGGCGCGCTTCAAATGTCCGACGTCAGTTCACATAACCCGTTACTCTCGACGCTGAGCATCCCACTCGCGGCCTGCATAGAAGCGATCGGTTATGAGCGTTTTTATCCACGCTTCTTTGCACTGATCGGCAAGATTGCCCGCATCGATCAATACATGGTGTTTGAGTTTTGCGATAAGTGGGAAAGCCCGCGCTGCCGTCTGGCACATAACGTCCACCGGCCGGAATTGGGCCTGCAGCTCGCATCCCTGTATCTGGAAGGCAACTACCTGAATGACCCACTACTGGAACGCCTGGCAAATGAGATTACTGAGCACCCGGCACAACCGGCCTGTGAGTTACTGCTCAGCAAAACCCTGCCACCGGTGTACCGACGTCGCTTCTTTAACGTGCCCGATATCAAAGAGAAGTTTGCCATCGCCGCCAACGATGAGGAGAGTGGCCGCCTGTTTTACATTAACTTCTACCGCTCGGCCGAACGGGAATTTGCGACAGAAGAGATAGAAGGCCTGGAGCAATGCAGCGCCCTGATCAGCGCCCTGCTCTTGCGTCATTTTCGTGAAGAGCGGCAGGGGCGTGGCGTGCAGAAACACCTGCTGGCAGCAGGCTTATCAGAACGGGAGGCGCAGATTTGTGAACTGATCGTTGCTGGACACACCACCAAAACCATCGCCCGCAAGCTTAATCTGGCTGAATCCAGCATCATCACCTACCGCAAACGGGCATACCAGAAACTGGGCGTACACCGGAAACCGGACCTGTTGGAGATATTCCAGGGGTAATATCGCGGAAATGCTAACTGGAACCCGGCATATGCATTACTTCGGACACTTCCAGCACACCATTGATCTCCAGAAACGGGCAACGCTTGGCCATCGCCAGCGCGGACTCCATCGAGTCGGTTTCCACAATAGTGTAACCCGAAATCCCTGTTTGACCGCCCTCGGTCACTGCGCCATCGGGATGTACCACCCGCGTATCCTTAAGCGGATTCGCCGGACTGACCGCTGCATCTCCCAACGACGACAACCATTCCATATAGTTGGCAAAATGAGCTTTGCCCTCCTCCGGGGTGGACGGCTGATCGCCCCCCACGTAGGTGATCATGTACTGTGGCATCACGGTCTCCTCGCACTGAATGTAAGAGTAACAATAGACGCCAACAGCAGATCCGGCGAGACTGTTTATTTACCGCCAGCTAAATCGATAAAAGAGCCCGTAACATAGGACGCTTCATCAGACAGCAACCAGGCAATGGCATTAGCCACCTCTTCGGGCTCGCCACCACGTTTCATTGGGATCAGCGGGCTTAAGCGCTCTACACGCCCCGGCTCACCACCATCAGCATGCATCTCGGTATGGATAAACCCCGGACGCACACAGTTCACGCGGATGTTCTTATCGGCCACTTCCAGCGACAAACCTGTGGTGAGGGTATCCATCGCACCTTTTGAGGCTGCATAGTCGACGTATTCGTTCGGTGACCCTGTACGAGAAGCAACGGACGATACGTTCACAATCGCCCCGCCCTGTGTCATCCGCTTTACCGCCTCCCGACTGCACAGGAAGCAACTGGTGACGTTGGTGAGCATCACCTTGTTGAAGCGCTCAACGGACAGATCCACCAGCGATGACTGGGTAAACAGGATACCGGCATTGTTGACCAGATGGGTCACAGGCCCCAGCATTTTCTCTGCCGCATCAAACAGTCCGATCACGTCCGCTTCTTCGGATACATCGGCGGCATAAGTCATCACCTTGCCCCCATCGGCAGTGATCTCGGCCGCCAGTTTCTCTGCATCTTCAGAGCGGGCAAGATAGTTGATACATACTGCGTAACCTTGAGAGGCCAGCAACTTTGATGTAGCCGCACCGATACCCCGGCTACCACCAGTGACAATGGCAACTTTGTTCATAGAAATATTCACTTCTTCACACGATTAGATTTGGACGGCATGCGTTGCAATACGCTGACATCTAGCCTCGAAGCACACAAGCAATTGGGTTCGACGTGCCAGATGGAGACCGGTCTCGATTCTGCAGATACGTCATTACGCTGCTGGCAGTTAACTTGAACATGGGCGTGATGTCCATGCCTATGCTCTTCAGCCCCTTAGCGGTCCATGTGTTGCACGTATTCATCAAATAATAATCGCCCATACCTTGGTAAAACTGGCTATTGCCGTATATTCCGTTTTTTAGAGGGATGATGTTGCCGTTCTCATCCTTATGAAAACTACCTTCAACAAAGTCGATCAGAGAAGCAAGCTCGTGGTTAGTCAGGCACAACTTCTCTACCTCGCTATTGCCAAAATAGGATTCCACATCGTCGGGCACGGCGACAGCATGTATCACCGAAGGCGTTGGCCAAAAAATGGCACGAAAAGTCAGGCCACTGGTGATCTCTTCAGCTTGATAGAACCCTTTGTCTCCCCAACCAAACTCAATGTAAGGCGTATTAGGAAACCGGTCTTTCAGTTCAGGTAATCGGGCCTGTATCTCGTCAGCAGGGATCACAAACCCGGTATGCCAACCGTGGCTCACGATGTAAAGATCGATAGAACCCTCATCAGTGAAGGATGAGGGGTGATGAACAACATGCGGGTTTGATGAACACGCGGACATCAGCATTGCGATAGCTAAAACAAAAGCAATTTTTACAGGCATTATTCCTTAACCCATTGTTTTCACTTGTGGCTCAATCCATACCCTATTGCTTCACGTAAACACGGGCACCCCAAATAAGTTAGTGATTAGCAGCCAGATAAGTCCTACCTTTCGCTTTTTTCATCATATTGCTGTCGTGCTGTGCGGATATCGGAAAGATGATTATCTGCCCAAGAGACTAAGTTCCACACGGGAGCACACAAGCCTTTCCCTAGCTCGGTTAACTCGTACTCTACTTTCACGGGAACCTCGGGATAGACAGTACGCAGCACAAAACCATCCCGTTCTAAATCACGAAGGGTTTGTGTCAGCATACGTTGAGAAATCCCTTCAATACGAGATTTGAGGGAGTTAAAGCGATCCGGGCCGTCAACCAGCGCAAACAGAATCAGAATGGACCACTTATCACCGATCTGAGCCACCACATTTCGGACGGGGCATTCCTCGTTATTCAGAAAGACGCGTCTTTCATTGCCTTTGTGTGAACCCATTACGTACTCCTAGCTGGTTATCAAAAGGTAACTTAGTCACAAAATACTGCCTTATTGTAGCCTAACACCCAATATACTAACCTAGTATACATAAGTAACCAATTTTAAAAATCGTTCGTAGACGACACAGGTTAGGCCCTAGATATGACCCAATCCCTTTTGAATAAGGCACTTACTCAATATGCGTATGACAAGCCTGAGATCGCTGAGGACCCGCTTGCACCGAAATTTGTTACGGTAGGTAAATATGAAATTCGCTTCGTTCGTAAGGAAAAGCCACATGCACCGACCTTACTCCTGCTGAATGGCCTGCCCCAGAGCATTCGTATGTGGGAGTCATCCATCGAAGCCTTCTGCGACAAGTTTGACGTACTTGCCTTCGATATCCCCGGATTTGGCTTATCAAAAGCAGAAGAAGCAGATATGTCTCCGAGTAACCTGAGCGAAGCGATTATTCAGGTAATGGATCACTTCAATATCAAACAAGCTCACCTGGTCGGACCTGACGTTGGCGTCCCAATTACCCTGACCGCCGCGATTAACCATTCCCAACGCTTCTTGAGTCTAAATATCTTTGATGGGCCAGGTAGCTTCCCGCCAAAGCTCTCCCCAATTTTGATGGCAGTGGTTAAATATCCTTTTGTTCGCCGGTTAGCGAAAGGAGTAATGAAAAAGCAGGTGATGAAGACAAACTTCCTGACCGCAGTCGACGAGGGTTACCACCACTACATTCCCAGTAACCGTGCGACAAAGGAATACTATGACATTGCCTATAACGATCAAGCCCACAAATGTGCGATTAGTTTCTTCGGCACCTATTCGAAAGAACTGCCTTGGATTGAGCAGAGACTAAAAGACATTAAAATCCCCACCTTGATCACATGGGGCCAACATGACCCGTTTGTATTAGTTGAAAATGCGGATTTTTTAATCAGGAAAATTCCTAACAGCAAGCTGGTTGTGTTTAAAAATGCATCGCACTTTTCTGCGGAAGATGCAGGGCAAGACTACGTGGATCTATTGATCGATTGGATTGAGGGTGGCTTTAAAGTACATAAAGTGGGATGAAAATTAAGAGCAGTAGTACACCATTCCTTTTGCATAACATTGGTGTATAAAGACTGCTCGCTTTACTCCCATTTAAAACACCCGAGGATAAACAATCGTAATCAAGAAACTTGACACCACTTCTCCTAGCTGGATGGCATCCCCTGCCGACATATCCGATACTTGATCCTAAGGTTACCGGAGGGATCAGCATGAAAACCGAACGTCTCGAATTCACCGGCTTTGACGGTTCTACACTGGCGGCGCGACTTGATCTGCCAGTAGGTAAACCCGCCGCTTACGCCCTGTTTGCGCACTGTTTTACCTGCTCCAAGGATATTCCGGCGGCACGGCGTATTGCCCAACGATTGGCATCGCTGGGTATAGCGGTGCTGCGCTTTGATTTTACTGGTTTGGGGCACTCCGGTGGCGAGTTTGCCAATACCGGTTTCAGCTCCAATATCCAGGATCTGTTGCAGGCGGTGGAGTTCCTGCGGGACCAGTATGAAGCGCCACAATTGCTGATCGGCCACTCGCTCGGAGGTGCCGCAATTCTGGCGGCTGCGGGCTCGGTACCGGAAGCCAAGGCCGTGGTAACGATTGGCGCCCCGGCTGAACCGGAGCATGTATTGCATAACATCTCCGACCATATCGATGAGATCTTTATCGAAGGTGAAGCGGAAGTACTGCTGGCGGGACGGCCGTTTACCATCAAGGAACAGTTTATCGAGGATATCTGCGGTACCACACTGACCGATGCGGTTTCTAGCCTGAAGAAGGCACTGTTGGTGATGCACGCGCCGCTGGATGAAACGGTAGAGCTTGAGAATGCAGCCAAGCTGTTCCAGATGGCGAAACACCCAAAAAGTTTTATTACCCTGGACTCAGCCGACCACCTGCTAAGCCGCGCGGAGGATGCAGAGTACGCCGCCGAGATGATCTCCGCCTGGGTACAGCGTTATATCGACGTAACACTGCTGCCAAAACTGATGGATGCACCTGAGGGCATCACCCGTGTGAGCGAGGCGGATGCCAACAGTTTTACCCAGGATATCAGCGCGGCAGGCCATCACCTGATTGCCGATGAACCGGCCAGTTACGGTGGCAGCTATCTTGGTCCTACCCCTTATCAGCTGGTTGCCGCAGGATTGGGCGCATGTACCTCCATGACGGTCCGTATGTATGCCCGCCAGAAACAATTGCCACTGGAGCACGTGCAGGTGGATGTGAGCCACAACAAGGTACACGCACAGGACTGTGAAAGCTGTGACCAGAACGGCGGTAAGATCGATCGCTTTGAGCGACGTATCACTCTGACCGGTGATCTGACCGACGAACAACGTACACGTTTACTGGAGATTGCCGATCGTTGTCCGGTCCACCGGACGCTGGAAGGCGAGATCGAGATCAAAACAGAGTTGGTATAAACATACAGGCCGCATCGTCACCTTCGATGACGACGATGCGGCCCTGCAGGTCTTACTTAGCTCACACTCATCAGGTGGTCTGGTTGGAAGGCGACACAGAAGTTGCCCCAGTGACGACCGCCCACATACATCGGCACCGATACAGAGTTGAGTATCTCGCCGGTATCGCGGATAAAGGTCTGCAAAAGGAACGGTGAGGTCTGGGCGGCACGGCGCATCTCCGCCCGGTTGGCGTTGTAGATTCGACGGTTTCGGCTGCGCACGTTGTCCACGGCAAAATCACCGGTCATCGGATGCGACACCTTGGTGTTATGCGCCGGGCAATAGCCGTTCACGTCGAAGGCTGAAGCAATCAGGAAGTCCGGCTTCTCTTCGATAAATCGGTCATAGAGCGGGCGAATGCGACTGTCGTAGGCATCGGTATAGCTGGTATCAAACTTCTCCGGCAGCTGACCGTCGTTGGTGCGCACGTAGTTCTGATCGAACAGGTTCATACCCTGATCGTGCATACGTTGAATTTCGGCTTCCACCTCTTTTGCCCACCCCTGTGCTGTACGGATTATGCCTTCAAAACCGCCGTAGCCGATGGTAAAGCGTGACAGCAGCTCCTGCATCTCTTCGGTGGCCGATTCCAGCTCCATGGCAAACTCGGTGGACTGCTCCATCTCCGACTTAATTTTGTCGGAGAGATCAGCAATTTCCGAGACGTGGGAGTGGGTATTCTTGTTGGTGCTCGACAGCTCCTCGATCGCTGCGCTGATATCGGTGAGCTGGCCATTAAGGCTTTCAAAGTCACCCACCATACCGGTGAACTTATCGTTGGTCTGGCGGATAAACTGATCGGTATCCGACACGTAATCCAGAATACTCGCCGCCCCTTTACGGGTGGTATCCACCAGCGAGACCATCTCGTTCACGTTGGCATCGATCTCCTGAGTCGCGCCGTTGACCTTCTGCGACAGGGAGCGCACCTCATCAGCCACCACGGCAAAGCCCCGCCCTGCTTCACCGGCCCGCGCGGCTTCGATGGAGGCGTTTAGCGCCACCAGGTGGGTCTGGTCGGAGAAGTCCTGTACCAGTGACAGGACTTTAATGATGTTCTCTGAGTTACTGGAGAGCTGCTGCACCACCGCCTGGAAATCGTGAACCTGGGCATCAATGGCCCGCACTTTATCCTGCACTAGCTTCAATTCTTCACTGGAACTGCGGATCTCATCCAGATTGCTGTTGTTGCTGGCGGAGATGGTCTGAGTGGTTTCAGCGATCTCATCGATCGCCTGGGTTGCTTCATGACTGGCCTGAAACACCATCTGCGCCGTGGATTCCTGCGCGGTGGCAGATTGGGTCGAGGCCTGCACCACCTTCTGCAGCTGGTTGGCACTGAGCGATACGCGCACACTGCGCTGGCGGGTGTCGGCAATCATCTGCTTGAGGCTGGTCGAGAAGCCGTTGTAGCTCTCGGCCATTGCCGAGATCTCGTCAAAGGTCTCGTCCGGCAGGGTGGCGGATATATCACCGTCCTTGTCTTTCACCGCCCTCAATACATCAGTCATGTTGCGGATTGGTGTCAGAAACAGGTGACGCATAAAGACGATGGTGAAGCCGGCTGCTAGTACGGAAAATGCCAGAATCCAGCCAGACGCCTGAAACAAGCTATCCGCTGTCGCCATAACCTGGCCACTGAGGGCGTGCTCACTACCCAGTGCATCGCGCAGGGAGAGCAGGTTGTTATACAGCCAGTAACCAATACCGATCACCACCAGGTTGGGGGTCAGCAAAAAGGCGACGTTACCGATGATTTTTTTCGTGAGGGTGTTAAAGAAAGTGCGCTCTATCGCTCTGTAAAGACTCATTCCAGGTCCCGCTTCTTATTATGCTTTGGTCTTACAAGCCTTTTTCATGGCCAACGAACATCGCAAAATAAAATTGAACATTCAACCAATAAAACAACTCCTTACAACTCATTCCAGCCCTACACAAACCGTTACAATCCCGCACAAAACGGGCACTTCGCTGCAAAGCCAAACAAGTCCAAATACACTGATTGATCAATGTAGATTTGGAAAAACAGAAGTTCCTAACAGGAACAAGCGAATGACTGGCCAAAGGTCGTAGAAGCCAGATTTTCAGGCGGGTACAGGGAAAGCAGGAGCCGCAGGTGACGGGAGATCACCTGCGTGATGAAGGCGCTATTTGATCGCGTGCAGACCGATATCCAAGCGGGTGATCCAGCCCCGGTCCAGCCAGGCGAATAACGTCTCGACCATATGCTGGGATGGATCGCTGTGACTGATCTCCAACAGTAACTCCGCCACCTGCTCAAGATTATTGCCATCGCGGAAGGCGTTGAACATGGTGAACTCGAAGTTATCCATACTGGAGAACTCGGTCAGCCGCTCTCGGTTACGCCAGATCAGCCAGGTCTCTACCTGCTCCACTGGGTCAGGAGGCGTGCGTTCAGCTTTGATGTGCTGCCAGATGTCGACCACATTGTAGTTGGTGGTAAATACAATCAAGCTTGGATGAAACACCAGCTTAAGCCCCGGCCATTTTTCCGGTGGCAGCTCAACCAGATCCTGCCGTTCTGCCCGTTCCGTATCAGCCGCATCAAAGGCATTTAGCAGCTCACGTTCAAAACGGGCCAGCTCGGCGATATGCGGATACGCGCTGAGGGTTTTATCTTCGGTCAGAAACTTCGGCAACTGATCGGCAAACTGCCGCAACGAGCGAAAGTGAGATGGGTAGGCGTGGATATAGTCACGCACCATGTTGTTGAACAGGTCATCCCCCAGGTAGGTGCCCAGCACCGGGTGGTCCGTATCGATCACTTCCCAGAAACGTACCTGATAGGCGTTGCGGTAAATATGCAGGCGATGCTCCACAGAGATCTTGCCGTGATCGCGGATATGCTCGGCGATCTCGGACTCCTGCCCCATCATATAGGCCAGCAACTGCTGTTGGCGCTCTCTCAGGGTCATACCGCCTCCTTATACCGTGGCGTCAGCTCCGCTGCTGACAGCGTATCTGCGGCAATACGGCGGGCAATATCCAACTCAGCCATGAGGTCCGCCAGGGATGGGATATTGTCGTCACGCTCGATCATGGTACTCACTGGGCCGAAGTGCAGCAGCGCTTGTTTATACAGCTGCCAGACTGGATCGGGTACATCGTGGTCATGGGTGTCGATCACGTAATCCCCGTAGTCGGTATGTCCGGCCAGGTGGAACTGGCGTACACGATCCGGGTTAGTGCCCTTGATGTATTCCATCGGATCGAAGTCGTGGTTACGGGCGCTGACGTAGATGTTGTTCACATCAAACAGGATATGGCAGTCCGCCCGGTCGCTCACCTCACGCAGAAACTCCCACTCGGTGATCTGTGATTCGGCGTAGCTGATGTAACTGGAAACGTTTTCAATCAGCATCCGACGCCCCATATAATCCTGCACCCGCTGGATACGTTCAACGCAGTGGTTGATCGCCTCTTCGGTGTAAGGCATCGGCAGCAGGTCATGGGCGTTGACGCCGTTGAGCCCGGTCCAGCACAGGTGATCCGAAAACCACTCGGGCTGCAACTCGTCATGCAGTTGCTTCAGACGTTTCAGGTAATCCATGTCCAGCGGATCGGTTGATCCCAGGGACATAGACACCCCGTGCATCACCATCGGGTAATGCTCGCGAATACTGTGGAGGTAATACTTAGGCTTGCCGCCATCAACCATGAAGTTCTCGGAGATCACTTCAAACCAGTCAAGATCTGGTTTCTGTTCCAGCACATCGTGGAAATGATCTGTGCGCAGCCCCAATCCGAAGCCGAGAAAATGTTGCGACATATGAAGAAACCTTTTGCTCACATCATCGGTGACCATCTGAATGATCCCACCCTATAGATCATTCAGACTTCACCGCTTAAAGATAGCGTTCCCTGCTCAGCAGGCACAGAAAACTGCCTTAAATAGATGCGGATACCTAACAGGGGTGAATCCATCGGATATCCGCATCAACCTGAAGATTCAGGTCATCGACGCATCCTTAAGATTTGCCGCCGATATCGCCACACGCCTTCGCACTCATCAGTACGAAACCGGTACCTTTACAAGATGCCTGACCGGCACAAGAGTTATTGGCACCGGCACAGTCGTTGTGGCCTTTACACAGGTTCACGCCAGTACACTGCACCAGATCAGCCTTCGCAACTTCACCACGCCAGTCGTCCTGGACCTTACCGCCCACGTCACCACATGCCTTAGATGGCATTACAACAAAACCAGAACCCTTACAGGAGCCCTGACCGGCACATGCGTTGTTTGCACCACCGCAGTCGTTATGGCCTTTACACACGTTCACACCGGCGCAATGAACCAGGTCGGTCGTATTAGCCGCTGCTGCAGTTTCGTTGGTACTAGCTGTTGCTGAACAACCGGCAATAGCGGCCGCCGCAAATGCAACGGCCATCCCGCTCATCACGTTCTTAGTATTTTTATTCATCTGATTTCTCCCTAGGGATCGAGTTTTTGTACTCATTTTCGGAGCGAAATAATTGAATGCACGTTCGTGCACGGAGCAAATTAGCCGCCAAACCTGAAACTAAGCTGAAAGAAATTCTCTTAAGGGAAGCGCCACGTGACTGCAGCTGCGTGCAAACCCGCATAAGCAGGATGGTTCAGATGAATAAAATTTGCATAAATTTTTATGCACAAAGAATGCGGAGAGATGTGTATTAGGCAGGTAGGTTGGCCAAACCGCAACGCGGTTTGCCCAACAGTTATTCAAAATCGAGTAGGGCGGTTACTCAAACTCCATCGCTTCAAAGATACGACCGGCGTTTTTCGCTGCCAGCTCTTTGTAGGTATCAAGATGGGCATAGGGGCTCTGGTCGATCTGGTAGGCATCCTCCAACGTACCGCCCTCTTCCAGCAGCTCAGCGACCTTGCCACGTACGTATTCCAGGTAACCGCGGGTCCACTTATCCACCGTGGCAAAATCAGTGGGTTCACCATGCCCCGGCACTATGATCTTATCCTTGGCAAACGGCGCAAAGCTCTCATGCCAGGTTTCCAGCCAGGCGGCAGTGTCGGTATCCGGGAACACCGGCAGCATACGCTGCTGGAACGCCATATCGCCGGCGATCAGCACGTTACGTTCCGGTACATACACAGAGATATCACCCGGTGAGTGCGCTGGCCCAAAGCGGATCATTTTGACGGAGATGCCGCCCAGATCCAGCTCCATCTCCTCTTCAAAGGTTTCGTCGATCTCGACCAGTTCAGTGCCTTCTGCCTGCTCCTTGAGGATGCTCTGCATATTCTCAAGGCCGTTCGGTCCTTTCTCGTCCACCTCTTCCAACGCTTCTTCATGGGCGATGATTTTGGCGCCCTGCTCTTTCCAGTAGCTATTACCCAAGACCGCATGGGACTGACCGTTTTCATCCACCACATACAACACCGGCTTGTCGGTGATCTTTTTGATCTCTTCATGCAGAGCCTTCGCCAGCAGGTAAGCAGAACCGCCGTTCACCACCAGTACACCGTTCTCACCGATCACAAACGACAGGTTGTTATTGTGACCACCGTTTTCGTAGCTGTAATACTGGGTTGCGCCGATAGCACTCCATACCCCTTCCGCCACTTTGACCGGCTTGGAGTAGAGCTGTGATTCAGGGTATTTGTCCGCTGGAGACGCGGCCAGCGCCGGTATGGAGAACATCGCTGTAGCAGCCACTGCTAGCAGAGTGCGACGTGCACGAGAGCAAAAGGTAAACATAGAGATCCGTCCTGTCTTGTTTTTATATGCCCAAATTATATAAGCATTTAACGATATAGCATAAATAGACCAAAGCTTAACGGCTGACACGGGACTATGGTCTCAATCCCAAGCGCTTGTCTTAACTCCGCATTCCCTGCACACTGCTTGCCGCGACTGAGTAAACGCCAGAGATCTACGGGACAACAGCATGGCCATCGAAAAACCACACTTCACCTGGGACAACGACTATTTTGAAGCACGTCACGGGCGCAATCAGAAGATTCAACTGGGCCTGATCGGTCTCGCCGTTGGCCTGATGCTGATGGACCTCACCCGCTGGTATACCCTGGCCCCACTGCTGGTAATCCTGTTCTGGGTCAGCAACGATCAACGCATCGTGGATAAGCTGCGTAGCGAATTTGAAGACGCCAGCATCACCCTGTCGCCCCGCTCTTTGCTGCTGAACAAACCGATGGAAGAGAGTGAAGAGCGTATTCAGTTTCGTGATATCGAAGCGCTGGAACAGAAAACCAAAGGCAAACACACCACGGTACGTCTTCAGCTGATAGAAGATCGTGAACTGGAACTACCGGGTTTTATCAACGGCGATGAGTGTTATCGCCTGCTTAAGGAAGGGATTACGAACGCCGAAACAGCCAAATAAATGCTGTTTTACAGACACCAAAAAGGGAAGGCTCTGGCCTTCCCTTTTTTATTGCTTAGCTTGATGTTATTCAGATAGCAGGTGCCTCGGTTCAAAGCCCATGATCAACGAGCCCCAGTGCTTGCCATTCACGTAGAGTGGGATCGACAGATCGTTCAGCACCTCGCCGGTATCACGGATAAAGGTCTGCAACAGGAACGGTGAGGTATGATTGGCACGGCGCTGCTCCGCACGGCTGCCAGCGTATATACGGCGGTTACGGCTCTTCATGTTGTCCACGTCGAAGTTACCGGTCAACGGCTCAGATACCTTGGTATGATGCGCCGGCGCATAACCGTTACGATCGACTGCGATGGCGTAAATAAACTCCGGACGCTCGGTGATAAAGCGGTCAAACAACGGACGCATACGCGACTCATACAGGTCCACATAGGAGGTATCATACTTCTCCGGAAGCTGACCATCATTGGTGCGGCGGTAATGGGTATCAAACACGTTGGTTCCCTGCTTCTCCAGGTCTTCCAGCATGGTCTGGGCTTCCTGCGCCCAGCCACGACCCGCCTGGATCATCTCCTCAAAACCACCGTAGCCGATGATAAAGCGCGACAACAGTTCCTGTGTCTCCTCGGTGGCTTTCTCCAGATCACCGGAATGCCCTTTGGAAACTTCCATCTCATCCTTGATCTCTTCTGAGATCTTGGTGATGTCGGACACATACTCGTGCGTATTGCGGTTGGTGTACGCCAGCTCGTCGATCGCGGCACTGATACTGCTGAGCTGTCCATTCAGCTCTTCAAAATCGACCACCATGTTAGAGAACTGAGTATTGGTGTTACCGATAAAGGTTTCGGTGTCGGTAATGTATTCCTTGATCGTGTCGGCACCTTCACGGGTATTGCCCACCAGCGTGGTCATCTCACTCACGTTTTTGTCGATCTCGGAGGTCGCGCTGCTCACTTTCAGTGACAGGGAGCGTACCTCATCAGCCACCACCGAGAATCCGCGGCCAGCTTCACCTGCACGTGCCGCCTCAATGGAGGCATTCAGGGCCAGCAAGTTGGTCTGGTCGGAAAAGTCTTTCACCATGCCCAGTACACGCATGATGTTTTCGGAGTTGGCCGACAGCTGGTGCACTGTGCTCTGGAATTCGCTGATCTGCTTACCCACTGCCTGTATCTGGTTCATGATGCGGTTCATCTCACTGCTGGAGCTGCGCACCTCCTCCAGGTTTTTGCCATTGCGCTCGGAGATCTCCAGAGTGTGGGCCGCAATCTCATCAATCGCACTGGTCGCTTCCTGGCTGGCCTGGAATACCATGAGGGCTTGTGATTCCTGCTGTGCGGCCGAGGTGTGTGCTTCGTTGATCACCTTTTGCAGTTGCGTCGCACTCAGCGCCACCTGCACGCTGCGTCGGCGCGTAGACGCAATCATCTTCTTCAGGCTGTCGGAGAAATCGTTATAGCTCTCGGCCATGTTGGAGATTTCATCGTGGGTATACTGCGGCAATGTGGCCGAAATATCTCCGTCACGCTCTCTCACCGCCCTAAGAACCTCCGTCATGCCACCAATCGGGCGCAGGAACAGATGACGCATAAAGAGGACGGTAAAGACTCCCACTAGCAGGGTGTAAAGCAACAAGATCCAGCTTGCGTTAAACAAGGTCGATGCGCTTTGCGCGATCTCTTCTGTTGACTGGGCAGAACTCAGGTCCAGATACACCCAGTAACCGATCGCTGCGATGATCAGATTCGGTCCCAATAGAAACGCAACGTTACCCACTATTTTCTTCGTGAGGGAGTTGAAGAAGGTCTTTTCAATACTGCTGTAAAGACTCATAGAATTTGCCCGTATTTATTATTGTCGAAGCCCTGCAGCTCACCGTTTTCAAACAAAAACGTCGCAGCAGGTTACTTTTCTAAGTGACTGGAAAATCTAGCACAGCAGACATGCGCTGCAATTATACTTTTAGAAGTACAACAGAGGGTATCGGCACTGGAGGCCTTGTCTTAAGGGGATATAGTCTACGACAAAAGTAGCAACGAGCGCCCAAAAGCGCCTGCTATGATCGAAATGTTTCAGGTGGGCCAGCTCGTGAACAACCACGTAATCCACCTGATCGGAGGGCGCCATAATCAAACGCCAATTGAGCGAAATATGGCCCCGGCTGTCACAACTGCCCCAACGACGCCGAAAACTTTTCACCGTTAATCCCGAAGGTGTAAGCCCCGTCACCTGCTGCCAATGAGCCAAGCGCTCAGCCAGATACTGTTCAGCCTGTGCCTGATACCAGCCTTTCACCAGCTCGGTCACCCGTTCCACTTCTGGACGGTGTCCGCGGCGTGACAGGGTAACCCTCAGCACATCCCCCTCCAGTATCACGCCGTTCCGTGACCCAAACTGCCAGGACAGAATCAGTTTCCGGTCGAGGTAAGGCAATATAGCGCCGGGATAGATGGAGATTTCAAAGGCCTCAGCATGCTTATCCAGAGTTTGTTGCTGGCGCTCGATCCAGGCCCGCTTTTCGTTAACCCAGTTCTTTATCCAACGGTCATCCACCCAATGCGGTACCAGCACACGCACCTGTCCCGGCTCCACCTTGATCGCGGCGGTTTTACGGCGCTTGCTGCGCACAATCTCGTAAGCGGGTGTCTTGGCGTTCATCCAACTGTCTGTGAACCGGTTTGATATGGCCGCTATCATAGTAAACTTGATGGTAAATGACAGCCGCTCACTTAGACGGATAAGTACAGATATGCCCCAGATCCCACTTAAGGATCTTTTAGATGAGATACGTGCCTGCACCCACTGCGAAAGCGAGCTACCCCTAGGCCCTAACCCGGTTGTTCGCGCGTCCAGTACCGCTCGGCTGATGATTATCGGCCAGGCGCCGGGCACCCGCGTGCACAAAACCAGCATCCCGTGGAATGACCCCAGCGGTGACCGTCTGCGCCAATGGCTGGATCTAGATCGTGAGCAGTTTTACGACGAATCCCAGATTGCGATTATGCCGATGGGTTTCTGTTATCCCGGTAAAGGGAAATCGGGCGATCTGCCGCCTCGCCCTGAATGCGCGCCACTTTGGCATCAACGCCTGTTGGAACTGATGCCAGAGCTGCGGCTTACGTTGCTGATTGGGCAGTATTCACAGGGCTACTATCTGAACGACAGCTACAAGACGTTAACCGAACGGGTACGAAACTGGCGTGAATGCCCGCCGGGTCTGATCCCCCTGCCCCATCCGTCACCCCGCAATCAACTGTGGCTCAGGCGTAATCCCTGGTTTGAGGAAGAAGTGGTCCCGATGCTGCAAAAACGAGTGACTGAGCTACTGATCGATTAACCGATTTCACAGGTTGAAAATTGGCAGCGCTACACCTTGGCCTGGCACTGGCGTACCAAGACTAACATACGTCTCGCCGCAGAGCCGGTGTCATCGCCGGCGTACCGCATCAGCTCATAACAGTATGCGATCTCCTGCATATGGAGCGCCAGATCTGGACGGATCTCCGCCACACGATCGCTGTAGTTTTTGACCGTTTCCCCTGGCTGCCGCCCCAAGCCCGATTTATTGTGCAAACGCTGAGACAAACGCTCCAGCGCCTGATCGTGCCGATCACGTACTAGATTCCAACGACGCCAGAACAGCTTCAGTGCAACCAGACACATCACAAAGCTGAACGGAATCAGCAGGGCCAGCGCTAAACGCAGCGGTGTAATTTCACCCAGTAAACGCTTCAGTACATCGGTCTGATGGGAGTGGTAGTTCACCACCCATTGCTGCCAGCCGTAGGAGATCGCATCCCATTGCATCCATAGATCCGCCAGCAGGCTATTGCGACCTACCGTCAGACCACCCAGCGGCGCATCGCGCAGGAAGTCTTCCTCCTCGGAAAACAGCTCTTCGGACGGCCGTTCGATTCGTTCCGGTGCAACTGCAGCGGTGGGGTCAATCCGCACCCAACCTTTTTGCGGCAACCACGCTTCCACCCAGGCATGGGCATCGTACTGCCTGACCACCAGATAGTTTTCATAGGGGTTCCATTCTCCGCCCTGATAGCCAGCAACCACACGGGCAGGAATTCCCACCGAGCGCAGCATAAACACCATCGAACTGGAGAAATGCCCACAGAAACCACGCTGCGTTTCGAACATAAACTTATCGATACTGTCGCGACCCAGCTTGGGTGGTTTGAGGGTATAGGTAAACCTGCCGTTGTAGAACGCCATCAAGCGGGCAATGAAGGCTTCGCCCGATCCTGTTTCGGTATACCAGCGTCGCGCCAGTTCCCGTGTGCGACGGTTACCTATTGGCAGACTCAATTCCCGCACATAGTTCAGCGCTTCGCCTTGTGCGGTAAGTCGATACTGCAGCGCCGATTCCAGTGAATACTCTTCCCGCTTTTGCAGAGGATAATTCAGCCTGAGGGTCATATCCGGGTTAAGCCGCACACCAATAGGGGTAGCGAGCGGCATGTCCAGCGTAGGGATATATCGACTGCCGGTGGCTTCCAGCATCAGTTCATATTTCAGTACCGGCCGCTGAATCTCCAGCGATTCCGTTGGCACACGTTGCCGGTCTCGCGCCTCATCCCGATACCAGCTGCGGCCATCAAAGTCCGGGTAGGTCATTGCCCGCCAGTAGAGTGCGTTTTGCGGCGGCCGCTCCCCCTCAAACCGCACCCTGAATGCAACTTCGGATGAGCGGGTCAGATTGGTAATCTCTCCCGGGCTCATTGTGTCCGACAGCCCGGTGCGTGCTGCCCCCACCTCCATCTTCAAATTCCAGATCGGTCCCATGCGTGGAATGATAATAAAGAGCACCAGCATCAACGGAAGCGCCTGCATCATCATGACGGCACTGGTACGAAAAGGACGCCCTATATCCACATTATGCGTTTGGTAGATTGCCAATAACGCGGCTGTGGTTAACTGCACGGCAATCAATACATACGCTGCCATCCAAACACTCTGGTCAAACAGTAACGCACTGGTGGCAACGATATATGCAACATAGACAACCAGCAGCGCATCCCGCCGCTTATGGATTTCCAACGATTTAAGGCTGAACCCGGCAATAAGCAGTGCGACCATGCCATTAACGCCACCAATACCACCGTAACTGAGAAATACACCGCCACAGGCCGCCAATGAGATCAGTGTTCGGATGCTCCAATGTGGAAACGACCAGCGCCCCATATGTACCATGAGCCGCCAGCCAACAGTGGCCAGGATCAACAACAGCAACCATATGGGCAGGTGACTCAAATGCGGCACAACCACCACGGCAATAGCGATAAACTGCCACAATAGCGCAGGCCGACTTAACCGATACTGCGCACTCATACCCGGTCTCCGGGATGGAGCGCCAACGCAGTCAGCAAACGTTTGCGGTGCTGCTCACCGCGGTCGGGCTCAAAACTGTTGCCTGGCAACCTCAATCCGTAGTGATCACCGTGTTTTTCCAGCTGGTTCACCAAATAACACAAGCTGGACAGGCGCATTTCAGTGGGTTGCCCGGAGAACGCCTCCCAATCCAACCAGATCCGGTCGTCAACCTGTGCATGATAGGTTTTGGCGTGCAATCCCCGCCCCCGCGCATAGGCCTTCCAGGCGACATGGCGTAGCGGCATCCCTGGCTGGTATTGGGTAAAGCCGGAGAAATCCTCGCCGCCATCCATCGCTTGCTGCGCACCATCACCACCTTCCAGTACCTGTGATTTGGACATCTGCACTTGCAACGGTGCGGGATAGATAACGGCGCTGGATTCAATCTCCAGCCAGCTCCAGGCACGTAACAGCCCCAGCGGAAACGTGCTCTCGATCAACAGGGGTTCGGGTTTTAACCGCCCCCGCTTGGGGGCCGGGTGGTATAAGCGCACTCTGCAACCATCGCCATCTATCGCTTTCACCGTTTGCGGCGTCCCGCCTTTCCATGCGAGCTGAACGTTTTCCCGTACCCGTTTTCCGTTGGCGGTCAGATGCAGTTCAAATTCGGCGCGCTCGCCCGCGAAACAGGAATGGCTTTCCTTGGCGGTCACCCGAATACCGGACAGATTGCCGTATGTATGGATGATGGACAGCACAAAAAGACTGAGTAGCAAAAACGCGACCGCATGAACGAGGTTATTTTCGTAATTGGTGCCGATGAGCAACAGCAGAAGCGCCACCATCAAAAAGGCGGCGCCTGCGGCACTGGGGAAGATAAAAATACGCTTTTGGTTCAGTTCAATTGACGCGCCACGGGGCCTGCGGTTTTCAGCCCATCGCTGAAACGGCTCGCGGATTGTGCGCAGGGTAAACGACAGTACAGACATCCTCTCAGCCTACGACGTCCACTTCACTGAGCAGACGTTGTACCAGCGCCAAGCCACCATGCTCGGCATAATCCTCAGCGGCGCGCAGCCGGTGTCCAAAAACGGGTTTGAGCAGCGACTGCAGGTCCTCCGGTACCACGTACTGTCGGCCATGCATGTAGGCCCAGGTTTTCGCACTGCGCAGTAAGGCCAATGCGCCGCGGGGAGAAATGCCGTAAGCAAAACCTTTGGCCTCCCTGCTGTAACTCACCAGACGCTGCAGGTAATCCAGCAAACTGTTGGATGCCTGCACCTGTTCACAAGCCAGGTAGATCTCCCGCAATGCTTGCTGGTCGATACACACAGGAAGATCGCCAATGCGATCACGCACGTCGCCACCTTTCAGTAGCTCACGCTCTGCCTCTGCAGTGGGATAGCCCAACTCAATGCGCATCAGGAAGCGGTCCAGCTGGGACTCGGGCAGCGGAAAGGTGCCGTATTGGCTTAGGGGATTTTGAGTCGCGATTACAAAAAACGGATCTGGCAGCGGATAGGTATTTCCCTCAAGGGAGACCTGACGCTCCTCCATTGCCTCTAACAAGGCGCTTTGGGTTTTAGGTGTGGTGCGGTTGATCTCATCCGCCAGCAGCAACTGGGTAAACACGGGTCCGCGATGAAAGTGGAATTCGTTACTGGCGGAATCGAAAATGGTTACCCCCAGCAGGTCAGCCGGCAACATGTCGCTGGTAAACTGAACACGCTGGTAATTGAGTCCTAAGACCTGAGCCAGCGCATGGGCCAAGGTGGTCTTGCCCATGCCCGGCAAGTCTTCTATTAACAGATGCCCGTGCGCAAACAAACAGGTCAAAGACTGTCTGATCTGCCGCTCCTTGCCGTAAAGGACGCTGCCGATCACTTCGATGGCGTGGTCTATCTTCTCTTGCATACAACTTCCATGGTTCCTAAAAAGAGTACTTCAGACGCCGATTGCCTCTATCCGGTTCCGTAGCCAGTGAAAATGGCCACTGCTCAAACCCGATCAGAATCTCAATGGGATCGATTCGCTGTGATAATCCGCAAAACTGTTGGTGCTGGCTTCATCGTGGGGAATAACCTGCACCAGATTGGCTCGGTGCACGCCCGCCCGATGACAGATGTCGTAGGCTTCGGTCACACTGCGACAGGTGATCACAGCTCCCTTATTGTCTTTGATCAGATCCTTGGCCAGCTCTTTGTCTTTGCCGTATTCGACCTGTATCACCATCGGTCCGCAGCCGGACTCGATAAAGTTAACATTGCGCAGACGGTGTTGCTCCGCGAGGGTGATGAATTCAGACATATTCATAGCACAGGCTCCTCTCGTTGATTGACAGGCTGTACGTTCCGTGTGCTGATTGGATCAAAAGCGCGGATCGATCACCCGATCAATCGGACGGGACTGACGATGCCCCAACCCCTTAAGCTTAGTTGAGGGTTTTGATAATGGGGAACAATCCGCCACAAAAAAGCCCGCGGGGCCTAAACCATGCGGGCTTTTTGCTTCACACCCCATCACATGGAGTGTTTGTAATTGCAGCTTAGTGGTGGTGACCGCCAGCACCGTGTGCGTGACCGTGCTCCACTTCTTCATCAGATGCAGCACGTACTTCAACAACTTCTACGCTGAAGTTCAGGATCTGACCCGCCATTGGGTGGTTGCCGTCCAGAGTGATACCGTCTTCTTCTACTTTGACTACGGTTACTGGCTGCTCACCCCAAGGTGCCTGCGCCATGAACTGCATGCCCACTTCTACAGTGTCGATACCGGCGAAGTTTTCCTGAGGTACTTTCTGGATCATCTCTTCGTGGACTTCACCGTAACCTTCAGAAGGCTCTACGCGTACGTCCAGTTTATCGCCCGCCTGCTTACCCAGCAGCGCGTTCTCCAGACCAGGAATAATGTTTTGCGCACCGCACAGAAACGCCAACGGCTCCTGACCTTCGGAGGAATCCATAACTTCACCACCTTCGTTAGTCAGGGTGTAGTGGATCTGTACGACTGTTTTATCAGCGATCTGCATGTGAGAAATTCTCCATTGAGACAGGAAAAGCGCAAAACTGCTCAAACCCCAGCCAGGCTGACTGTGAGACAGGCAAAAACACCCCTGAACCTTCCCGGTTTTAAAGTATGAAGCCCCATCATACCCAAAGCTTTACGCCATCTTCCAGCATATCCACTGGAAAAGTCGGATTAAGATAGCATATGCCTATTATCCGCGAATAAATGTCGCATTCTGGCTATCCCAGCGCCAGATATTCTCCGGATTAAGGTGCACACCACCGACCCAACGATCGATCTGATGCTTAACCAGCCAATCGGCCTCACCCGCCAATACCTGCTCACCCAACGGCGTTAATCGCAAACGCTGGGACAAGAACGCCTCATCCGGACCAAACATACCCGGCACTTTAAACTCATCGGCACCATCAACTGTCAGCAGCGGCGCAGTACTGTGAACCATCTCTTTAATGAACAACCAGAAACTGGAATCACCCATAAACTGCGGCGACTCCGCCTGTTGTGATGCGGCAAAGATCCGACCCGGAGCATCGATCCCACCAGCTACGGCACTTAAGGCCTGTCGCTGGGTCCGGCTGACACCAAAGCTATCCGGGTACTCCTGCACCAGTCGTAGCAGGCCATTTTTCAGATACGGTAAGGCATCCATATTTTCTGTAAGCAATGCAGATAACATACGTGGATTGGAAGAGGTAAAGGCGTGCCAGGCGTCTTCCGCCAGATTCAGCTGTTCGTTTGTAACCTGGGACCGGCCACTAAAGCATTGCGGGAGATCGTCCTTTTCCGTAGCCAATCCCAACAGACACGGAACCAACACCAGTTCGGGCGGCATGCAGTTACGTCCTTCACTGCGGTACCAAGCTAATAGTTGAATCAGGTGCAGCTGATCATAAAGTTCAGGTGAGTTCCAAATAACAACCCCACCCTCCTTCGCTGCACGAGTAAACAGCGCATCCCTGGATTGGAAGTGCGTCAACGCCTCAAATTCGCTAGCCCAACCGCAGTGATGAATGAAATTGGCCCGCACTTGAGACATCTCATCCAGGGTAAGCCCTGCAGGTACCGGGCCATCGTGAAGAACATCGGCCCAGGCCAGATACCGGCCCTCGATACCCATGGATTGAATCACCTGGTTAGCATTATCGCCATTTGTAATGTGCAGCATACGCAACAGATCCTTTCGCTAAGCAATACCCCATTGTACCGACTTTCACGTCCGGGTTTCCGATTGATAAGTGGCACAGAGATCGTGGAGCAAACAAAATTAGTTGAACATTCAAACAAAAACCCTAATTCGGGATCACATCACCGATACCTTCGCAGCGCAACACAAGAGTGAGGCGATATAACAAATTGAAAAATAGGGTATAATTTCAATGTGGTTGGTTTCGACTGGCCACTCTCTCAATGATTTCATCGTTGTTTTTTGCCGTGACGCAACATGTTGTGTTCACGGCTTTTTTATATGACTTTCTGATGAAATGTACACATCCTGCTGGATAAACCCGCATTTCAAAGGCATCATTCAATTACCCCGCATTATGGGGATACGGAGCAGGACGGAGTACTTTCAATGAGGTCAATCTGGTGTGGCGTAGCTATCTGCCTTTCACTGGGTTTATCAGGTTGCCAACAACAGGCACCGGATGAGAAAGCAGATGGAAAAGCGTTGTTTGCGCACTACTGTGAGGAGTGTCACGGCGACACCGGCAACGGCAAGTTCCTTAAAGGCATCCCATCCAATACTGCAACCCGCCTTACACGTCAGGAAGTAGTCAATCTGCTGCTGTATGGTCGCCAGGATCAACCTGCGATGCCCACATTTCGTGACCAGCTCTCCCCCCGACAAGCACGTAAAGTTGCAGACTACCTGCTGTTTACGCTCAAGAAGTACTGACAGCGCCTCCCTCTTAGCCTGAGTTTTTGTAGAGCGCTCTTACAACAGGCCAAAAAAAACGCCCCTTGCGGGGCGTTCAAAATGGATCTCTCTACTCGATCGGGAAATGCTAGCGTTGATTCGCGTGGTCAATTAAGCCCACTCAATCATCTCAACGTTGTCGAATACCAACTCAGATCCGTCTGCGAAGGTAACTACACCGCTGGAGTTTGCGTCCAGGGCCAACGCCTGATCAGCCAGGTTCACTTCTACCTGCTGGCCGTCAACAGTCAGGGTCCAATCATTGCCGTGTGCACACAGCTCGACAGTGTCAGTCCAACAGTGGCCTTTACCGCCGTTGAAGTAATCGTTGCCGTCGCCTGCTGCGAAAGCGTATGTGTCATCACCGCGACCACCGTAAGCCACGTCGTCGTCTTTACCACCGACCATGAAGTCATCACCGCGGCCACCTTTCAGGGTGTCGCAACCATCGCCACCATTCAGGACATCGTCACCACGACCGCCTTTCATGTAATCATTGCCCGCTTCGCCCAGCAGTACATCGTCACCGCTGCCGCCGCGCATAGTGTCGTGCCCATCGCCACCCAACAGAGTATCGTTGTCACGACCACCGTACATCCAGTCGTTGCCCTCGCCGCCTTTCAGCAGGTCGTCACCGCTACCGCCTTTCAGTACGTCGTTACCTTCACCACCTTTCAGGGTGTCATTACCGCGACCACCTTTCAGGACGTCGTCACCGTTGCCGCCATCGAAGATATCGTTGCCGCTGCCGCCACGCATAGTGTCGCTGCCTTCTCCACCCAGCGCTACGTCGTCACCGCGACCACCCACGATGTAGTCGTCACCGTTGCCGCCTTCCATGTAGTCGTTGTCGCCGCGGCCCTTCAGCACATCGTTGCCTTCGCCACCACGCATTACATCGTCACCGCGACCACCGAACAGCACATCGTTTCCCCAGCCGCCATCCAGCGTATCGTTACCACTACCACCCTGAACAACGTCATCACCGGACCCGGAATAGACAACGTCATCACCGGAATTACCTTTAACAACGTCGTTGCCACTGCCGGTCAGGATCGCGTCGTTGCCAGAGCCACCTTTTACGAAGTCGTTACCTTCACCGGTAGCCTGGTAGAAATCATCACCTGCGCCCAGGTATACAGAGTTGTTACCCTGGCCACCTTTCACTACATCATCACCCGCAAACGTTTTGATAATCTGACGACCTGCCTCATCAACGATCACATCGTCACACTGAGTACCAGTAACCACTTCAGTATTTTCCTCACAAGCTGCAGAAGAGTTGTTTGAGTAGGTCATCGTAAGCTCCTGTTTTCCGGGTGTTAACCAGGTCCATAACGTTTGAATTGAACCCAGTATACCTGCACCGAAACTTAAAACAACCCCAAAAACAAATCATGTTTTATATAAAACACTAACTAATTGATTTATTTAGATTTTATTTTTATTAAATGTTTTAACAGCATAATATTCAAACACATACCCAAGCAAAGGACACACCGAGGCCATGCAGAGATCAGACTACTGCAATCACGCTGAACAGCATCTTAAGGGATGCGCTCCCCCGCTTAGCGCAATGAATAACATGCAAAAAAAACGCCCCATAATCAGGGGCATCTTCTGTAGTACGGTTAGAAACATATAAAAATCATCGTCGTACCCATTTCGAGTAGTACACGACACTGTGTTGTGATGACGATTAAATACCATTTACGTTTAACACCTATCCATCACCAGCAATCTATATCTTGATCTTTGCGGACTCTCGCCAGACACTAACCTAAGAAATTCACCAATTTCAGGAACACCGCTATGGACTTAGAGCTGAGCCTTAATGAAACCCGCGTCATTGGCTGCTTGCTTGAGAAGGAAAGCACCACCCCCGACCAGTACCCCCTTTCCCTGAACGCACTGACACTCGCCTGCAACCAGAAAAGCAACCGTGAGCCGGTGATGCAACTGGAAGAAAGCGAAGTTCAGGAGACCCTGGACCTTCTGGCAGAGAAACGCCTGATTCGTGAAGAGAGCGGATTTGGCAGCCGCGTGGTGAAATACAAACACCGTTTCTGTAACACCGAGTTCAGTGAGCTGCAGTTCACACCGGGCCAGCGGGCGATTGTTTGCGTACTCCTTCTGCGCGGACCACAGACACCGGGCGAGCTACGTACCCGTACCCAGCGTCTCCATGAGTTCGCCAATGTGCAGGAAGTCGAATCCGCTTTACAGGCACTGGCGGAAAGAGAGAACGGACCATTAGTGGTACGCCTGGCACGAGAACCCGGAAAAAGAGAGTCGCGCTTTGCCCACCTGTTAAGCGGTGAAGTCACAGCGGCTACAACGGAAACGACCCCATCAGAGCCTGGTAGCCTGAGCCAGCGCGTCTCCGCTCTGGAAGCAACCCTGAGCAACCAGCAACAGCTGATCGATGAGCTACGCGCTAAGATCGAAACACTAAAGGGTAATTAAGCGATAAGGAAGGATGCCAGACAGCACCGCTCAAACGAGAGAGCAGTGCTGTCTGTTATATGCTTGCTATTGCAGCATACTGAGCAGCTCATCTTTGAGCTGAAGTCGACGCATTTTCATGTTTCTAAAACGGTCATTCGTCAAAGAAGTATGCGCCATTTCCAGACCACGCACACTATGGTCTAGCTTGTGATATTCGGCTGCTTTGGAAGCAAAAACCGGATCTTCCAGTTTTAATTGATGTATCCGTTCACGATACTCGGGGAAGTCTGTATACAGGCTGTGATCCAGGTCTGACATAACGTAAAACTCCGTCACAGTGAAAAGTGCTTGAGATCAGAAAGATCTACACTTTATTGTAGTAAAGATAAATCCTGATGCCAGAACCGCCCCCTGCGATATCGTTATATCCCCCATACTTGGAGCAATCCACCGAAAGGCGGGCATAAAAAAGCCCACCAAGAGGTGGGCCAAAAAACAACAACAAGCTAGAAGCTCAGTGTCCAAACAACGTTTGCTGTGAAGGAATACGCTCAAACGTCAGCTTCGTCTTGATCCAAGCTTTGAACGCTTTCGCCATCTCAGCCAGAGCTTCGGCGCGCGCATCATGAGCTTTCTGTACGTAGTAGTCCGCATCTACCTGACCGTACTGGTTAAGACGAATGGATATGTCGTATTCCTGTGGCATTCTGGTTTCCAAATTAAGCAAGAAAATTTCAATTTACTGCAAAGAATCTTCAACAAAAATGAAACATGGACTCTTTGCGACTGGCGGCAATCCCCCTTGTTTAAAGAGCTCGTTGCTTGCCGCGACTTGATGATGTGTATATTAGTAACACTTTTGTCTAACGTAAAACG
>NZ_CAXRBQ010000027.1:0-11419 GCF_964228735.1 Pontibacterium sp.
CAATGCCCCAATCCAAGACGAACCGTAATTTACCCACAGCGCAGAGTACCCCATGGATCTAAACCCGCAGATGCTGAAAAAGATGGCCACCATGAAAATGCCGTTCGGCAAGTATCAGGGCCGTGTGCTGATGGACCTGCCGGAACCGTATCTGCTCTGGTTTGCCCGCGAAGGCTTCCCAAAAGGGGAGTTGGGTGAATTGCTTGGGTTGTTGCTGGAGATTCGTATTAACGGCCTCGAATCCCTGCTGCAGCCACTGCGTGAGCGTTGATATTTATCCAAGCCATATCTCCGCAGGTTAGCCATCGCAAAGCGATGCCTAACGTGTTGGGCACCGCTACGCGGCGGCCAACCTACATGGCTGATTTCGACACCTGTAGCAGCCCGCTCCGAGGGCGACTTTTTAGCATCGTGGTATAGGTCGCGGTCGGAGCCCGCTGCTACAAAGATCTTCCAGATTCCTTACCCTGTAGGGCAGCGTTCACGCTGCCGGCAGCCTGAAGGCTGCCCTACAATAGATTTACCCTTGCTCTTAACCCATCCCCCCACCTTGATAGCCATCAAGTATTTCTACCGACCACGTGGTTAAGCTGCCCTCCCAAGTTACACATTAACTCTGGAGGTAGTGATGGAGCTGGTCTGTCCGGCAGGCAGTTTTCCTGCATTAAAGGCAGCGGTGGATAACGGCGCTGATGCGGTTTATTTCGGGTTTCGGGATGCCACCAACGCCCGCCACTTTACCGGTCTGAACTTCGACCGGCGCAAAGCCGAGAAGGGCATCCAATACGCCCGCAGCCGCGGCGTTAAAGTGCTCTGTGCGATAAACACCTACCCCCAACCACAAGGCTGGCAGACCTGGCAGCAGGCGGTGGATATGGCGGCTGATCTGCAGGTGAATGCATTGATCGGTGCCGATATGGGCGTGCTGGGTTACGCCGCCGAGCGTCACCCTGACCTCAACCTGCACCTCTCTGTACAGGGTTCCGCCACCAACTACGAAGCGCTCCACTATTACAAGCAGCAGTTCAACATCAAGCGGGCAGTACTGCCACGCGTACTGTCGCTGGCGCAGGTTGCACACCTGGCGCGGCACAGTCCCGTTGAACTGGAGGTCTTTGCCTTCGGTAGCCTCTGCATCATGGTGGAAGGGCGCTGTTACCTCTCCTCCTACCTGACCGATGAGTCCCCCAACACCTGTGGCGCCTGCTCTCCGGCAAAAGCCGTGCGTTGGGAGGAGACGCCGCGAGGGCTGGAATCCCGCCTTAACGATGTATTGATCGACCGTTATGGCGAAGGGGAGAAAGCCGGTTATCCAACCCTCTGCAAGGGCCGTTTTGATGTGGAAGGCAACGTCTACCACGCGATGGAAGAACCAACCAGCCTCAACACCCTCGACCTGATCCCGGAACTGGAATCGATCGGTATCAACGCCGTGAAGATCGAAGGGCGGCAGCGCAGCCCGGCTTATGTGGCACAGGTGGTGAGTATCTGGCGACAGGCACTGGATCAGGCCAAATCCAGTGCGCCGTTTGCAGTAAAGCCGGAGTGGAATCAGGGCCTGACCGACCTTTCCGAAGGTTCAACCACCACCATCGGTGCCTACCACCGTAGCTGGCAGTAAGAGGAGCGAAACCATGGACAACCAAATGCAACTGACCCTGGGCCCGCTGCTCTACTTCTGGCCGAAGCAGGATGTGTATAACTTCTACGCCGAGATGGCAGAAACACCGGTGGAAACCATCTACCTGGGCGAGACCGTCTGCTCCAAGCGCCGCCAGCTGAAAACTGACGACTGGTTGGGGCTAGCAAGGGAGTTGAAGCAGTGCGGAAAGCAGGTGGTACTCTCCGGCCTCGCCCTGCTGGAAGCGGAATCCGAGCTGAAAGCGCTGCGCCGTATCTGCAGTAACGGCGAGTTTCTGGTGGAGGCCAACGATATGGCCGCCGTTCAGCTTCTCAGTCAGCAGGATCTGCCGTTTGTTACCGGTCCCTCAATCAATATCTACAATCTGCCGGTACTGAACCAGCTCTACCACAGTGGTATGCGCCGCTGGGTGATGCCGGTGGAGCTGGGTGCCGATACCCTCGCAACCCTGCTGCATCAGGTTGATGAAGACGGTGGAATGCCGGAACTGGAAACTGAAGTGTTCGCCTACGGTTGTCTGCCGCTGGCCTACGCCGCTCGCTGCTTTACCGCACGCTACCGCAACGTACCAAAAGATAACTGCGAGTTCTGCTGCATCGAATACCCGGATGGAATTACTCTACGCTCCCAAGAGGGTAAAGCCCTGTTCACCATGAACGGCATCCAGACCATGTCCGCTGAACACTACAACCTGGAACACGAACTGGAGCGTATGGCGCAGATTGGTGTAAACAAGGTGCGTATCAGTCCACAAAGGGAAGGGCTGGTGGAGGTGATCAAACGTTTTGCTGCGCGGTTAAATGGAGAAACCACATCGGATAGCATTCGTATGATCAGCCAGGGGCAGTGTAATGGTTACTGGTATGGCGAGCCTGGGATTCAGTGGGTGGAGTAGCAGATATGATTGAAAGCGACCGAATGGTTGCTTTCAATCTTAAACATGGCCAAAAAAGTAAAGGTGTGAATAAGGCCCTTCTGAAATCTCAGATTACACATTGGGTACTAAGACCAACGCATACAAAAGCTTCATGCATTACTATTCGATATGAGTGTATTGTTGTGAACTCTAAACTTCTAAAAAGCCGCCATTGTAAAACTGTTCATTGTTTTTTAGGTTTTTTAGCAATGCTGTTTTCCAATTGTTACGTCCAGATTCTGATAGAGCATCCTTGTACTTTGATTCAAGAGCTTGCTTTAACTTAGCTGCATCTGAGCTTGCACCATAATCTTCATTAAATCTGGGTTTCATATCGGATAGATAGTCGCTTGCCAATTGTAGATAGCGTTTGCCAAGCTGTAGGTGTTTGAAATGTTTCTTTAATACTTGAGTAGTATCCGGATCCAAGCCAGAAGATTGGTTTATACCATAATGCAACATCATTCCTTCCTCAATCCAACGTATTGAAAGCCGTAATACCTCATATGAGTCGATGCTATCAATATATGGGTGGAAATAAACCCGAGAGCCATTTTCCTCGTAGCTGGTCTTTTTGTAAGTCGAGTTGCATGAGTAGCAGCAGGGTATTAAGTTTTTGGTGAATAATGAGTACTCGGCAAATTCACTCTTTGGTAAGTAGTGATCTAAGTGAACAGTTTCATTGAGTCCGCAGTAGGGGCATTTTGAAATGTGATCAAATAATGTGTCGCGAAAATCTACGATGGCCTTGGACTCGTAGCTCTCATAAACATCGATCATTGTGTTTTTTTCAGAAGTGCACAGCTTGCGTGGTTTTATCTTGTGAATGTTTTTATTGTGAGAGTTATAGTGGTTGTAATAATATTGAATTTTCTTTTTGATGCTTAATAGGTTGGCCCTTGTATCGCCTTTTCTGTACTTTATGAATGTTTTGAAGTTATCTGGTTCAACTATGCATGGTAGAGAGCTACTTTTCATTGGTTCGCCCTTCTATGCTTAAAAAATAACTTTTGGCGCTAAAGTCTAGTTTATTTCCTAGTATTGATTCTAATTCTTCTAATGTTACATTGTTGTCCTTGAATGACTGGAGAGTGTCAAAAAAGCTCAAATTGTTAAAGTCTATTTTGAAAACCTCGTTTATTATTGCGCTGACACCTTGGCCTAATGTTTCTGCGTTTGGTCTCTTGGATCTTATGTTAGAACCGACTTCTGTCATTATGTTGATGTACTTTGAAGGAGTTTCCTGGACAATAATCGGAGAATGAGTAGCCATGATGCAGTATGATTGCGTGTAATTTAGTAGCTTTTTTATACAATGATAGAAGTTGCTTACACCTTGAGGGTGTAGATATGTTTCTGGTTCATCGATTAATACCAAATCGTCTTTTTTGACAGAAGAAAGAAAGTCAGTAATTACCTTGATTAGTAGTTTTTGTCCACTGCTAAAGCTATCGTAATTGTCAATTACTTTCTTGGGTTCTCCTGTCACAACTTTCCAGCCTAGGCAAGATTCAAATATGTCAGCAAGAAAATCACGATGATTGTTTTTTAAGATGTTGTTGTAGCTTTTGTTTAGCTCCTTCTTTGTTTCTTTGTGAGATTTTAGTATTACTTCTTGATTTCCATCGATGTTTATTAGTTTTCTAACGCCATAAAAGTTATAAGGTATTAGCCCGGAATCAATGTTGCTTTTAGATACCTTTCCCCCATTGAGTTGTGATAAGTCCTTAAAAGTGTCGAAAGGGCTGTATGAAATAACATGGATGTCACCAAATAGATATCTATGGTCCGACTTTATTACTTCTCCTTCGTTTTCTACGCCCATTCCTGATAGTGCTAGTGCTAGGTTTGATAATACTTGAGATTTACCGCAAGCATTTTTTCCAACAATTACATTGATTCTGAAAGGTAAGATTTCTTGCCTCTCGAAGTTAAAGTTAATCTCTGTTAGTTCGCGAGAGTTGGGTAGTTGTATTCTGTAGTTGAAAGAAAAGTCATGCTCTACTTTTCTAGGAACAGTTACTTGGCTAGAAAATATTACCTTTGCTTCGTGTAGTAGTTTCTCAGCTCGGCTTGAGCGAAGCAAAGATGAGTTGAAACCAGATAGGCTGAAGAATTTATCGCGAATGGTGTCGCTAACTGCGCAGTCTTTGAGATCTTCCAGTATGGAGTCTAACTTTAAATCTTTTATGTTTTTATAGTATTCTGAGCTTTGTCCCAGTGAACAATAGTTGTTGCTTAGATTGTTAAACTCGGATTGTTCAAATTGTGTATACCCATCTGCATCGTTTATGTGTAGGACTTTAATGTGCCCTATAACTTTTCCGCTTTTCTCTTCTGAAGGGTAATATGTCAACTCTAATGTGGTTTTATAGCCAAAATCATCCCAGCTGTCTCGTCTTAGAACAACTGCCGGATACTCTTTGATGTCGCTTAGCTTTGACTTTGAAGTAAAGAGATAGTACCTCACAACCAGATTTTCCTCTTTAATCGTACTTTGAGTTATAAAAAATAAAAAATTATGCAATTCTGATTTTTCCGATAGCTTCTATTCCTGAAAAATAAAGAGCTATTAGCAACCAGATGCTTTAAAGAGAAGGGAACTTTGGATCGAATGCCTCTTTCTCTTCCGCTGAAAACGAGCATGCGTATATTGATAATCCGCCATGCTCATATATCTGCATGACGATGTCCTTAAGTGCCTAATATGTAACGGGTTTGAGAAAAAGGCAAGGGGTAAGAATCGAGTCATTGATTTGAAGTAGGAAGGAGAGGGAAATAAGGGAGGACAGTCACCTCCCTTACCCCGCTCATCAGAGGGAAAATGCAATGCAGAGCTTAAGCACTCTTACCCAACAACTCTTCCCGATAAAACACAATATCTTCAATCGTCAGCACCGGCATATTGTGCAACTTACCAAACTCGATGATTTCCGGTGTGCGTGCCATGGTGCCGTCCGGGTTGGTCACTTCACACAGAACACCAGACGGCATCAGGCCTGCCAGTTGCATGAGATCCACGGTGCCTTCGGTATGGCCACGGCGGGCCAGTACACCGCCGTTTTTAGCAACCAGCGGGAATACATGCCCCGGACGGGCCAGGTCTTCCGGTTTTGCATTTTCGGCAATGGCGGTTTTTACCGTAGTCACACGATCCTGGGCAGAGACACCGGTGGTTACACCTTCTTTCGCCTCAATGGTAACGGTAAACGCAGTTTGATTTTTGCTGTTGTTGGCTTCCACCCTCGGTGGCAGGTCCAGCTGGCGGGCGCGCTCTTCAGTGATACAGAGGCAGACGATGCCGCTGCACTCGCGGATCAGCAGGGCCATCTGTTCGGCGGTGAGGGATTCTGATGCGTAGATCAGGTCGCCTTCATTCTCGCGGTCTTCGTCGTCCAGTACCAGAACGCCTTGGCCGGTTTTGAGGGCATCCAATGCTGCCAATATACGCTCGGTTGGAGTACCGAATTCGCTCAGTAGGGATTCCTGTGGTTCCTGTGGATTGCTGTGTTGCATGAAAAACTCCTAGTTCAATAGTTAGAACCAGGGCAAAGAAAGGCATCGCATACATAAAACGCATACGAAAAAAGGCCACAACGTAAAACGCTGTTGCCTGACTTGTATCCTCTCCCATCCGGACTATAACCGTCGGCTCTGGCTTCTCACCAGATCTGCTGACCCTTGCTTAGAAAGCAAGGCGCTCGCGGGCTTATCCACTTAACACTCTTGATATTGAGTGCCTGGACATACCGCCGGTGGGGAATTCCACCCCGCCCTGAGAATAGATTTTGATATTTGGCGCCCCGACTTTACGGAATTCCGGGAGGCAAGGCAATTGCTTGAGTGTGGTGTACGTGACGTAATCTGTTGTGAAAAAGACACTTTTTAAGCAGGACTTTTTTGAAACAGGTATTGGGTTAAACCGGTAGCTTACTCGCCAGCTCAACACCCTTGCGCATCATCTGCGGCAAGTCGTCCCAATCGATGCTGTCGAGCAGGTTCTTAACGGCTAAGCCCAGCTCGGTATTGCCTTCGATCAGCAGGCGGCGCTGGAAGAAGAGGGTGTCCGGGTCCTGTTCCCGGTTGGCCAGTTTCAGGAAGTCGCGTGCTTCACCTTTAACCCAGGCATCAGCGCTGTCTGAGTCGCACACCACCAGTTTTTCCGCTTCGCAGCTGAGTACTACTTTAATGCCCAGATCGGTCACTTCCAGGCCCAGCTGGTGGTCTTCCAGAAAGTAAAACTCGTCATCGGCCAGCGGTTGCGCAAAGGCCTGATTCAGGGCTTTCTCCAGCAGTTGTTTCTTCACGCTGAACGGGATCAGTGACTCGGTTTTGCTGATCACCCGATTCATCAGTTTTGCACTGTCGGGGCGGGGAAACGGTAAGCGTGCGGTGAGAAAGGCCATCTGATTACTCCTCTAAAGTGGCAGCCATCATAAGGGAAAATAATTTTTCTCCCCTTGATAACAATCAAGGCTATCTAGTGGTTGGGTTACGCACAATGCACTACATGTTGTGCTATGTTGTAAATAACTAACCATATATAGTGTTGAGGGTGTCATGGATAACCATCAGTCAGTAGCCGTAAGAAGTACCGTGGATGAGTATCTTGAGCGTAGCGACTGGCGTGTAAACGCGAATGCCAACCAGGGTTACTCGTTGGGAGGTCTGATTCTGAACGTTTCAGGCAAAGTGATCGCTAACTACTGGCTGAATGAGGTGTACACACCCCAGATCGGCCTGGCGCATCGCGAAGGGGATCTGCATGTTCATGACCTTGATATGCTGTCCGGTTATTGTGCCGGTTGGTCTTTGCGCACATTGTTGCATGAAGGCCTGAATGGTATTCCGGGTCGTCTGGAAAGTGGTCCGCCCAAGCACCTGAGCAGTGCGGTGGGGCAGATCGTCAACTTCCTCGGCACCCTGCAGAATGAGTGGGCGGGTGCACAGGCATTCAGCTCCTTTGATACCTACCTGGCGCCGTTCGTGCGTAAGGATCAGATGAGCTACGAAGCAGTACTGCAGTGTATGCAGGAGCTGATCTACAACCTCAACGTACCGTCCCGTTGGGGTACTCAAACGCCGTTCACCAACCTGACGTTCGACTGGCACTGCCCGGATGATATTGTAGAGCAGATCCCGGTGATTGCCGGAGAAGAGATGCCGTTCAGCTACGGTGATCTGCAGGCTGAGATGGACATGATCAACCGCGCTTACCTGGAGGTGATGGATAAGGGCGATGCCATGGGGCGGGTGTTCACCTTCCCAATCCCGACCTACAACATCACCAAGGACTTTGACTGGGAGTGTGACAACGCTGAGCGCCTGTTCAGCCTCACCGCCAAGTATGGCTTGCCGTATTTCCAGAACTTTATCCGCTCCGACCTGGAGCCGAACATGGTGCGCTCCATGTGCTGTCGTCTGCAGCTGGACCTGCGCGAGCTGCTGAAGCGCGGTAACGGCCTGTTTGGCTCTGCCGAGCAGACGGGCTCAATCGGTGTAGTGACCATTAACTGCGCCCGCTTGGGGTATCGCCACAAAGGCGACTGGGATGAGTTGTACGAACAGCTGGATCACTTGCTGTATTTGGCGAAAGACTCGCTCGAGCTGAAACGCCAGCGTATCCAGCAGTTGATGGATGAAGGCTTGTTCCCTTACAGCAAACGTTACCTGGGCACCCTGCGTAACCACTTCTCCACCGTGGGTGTGAACGGCATCAACGAGATGCTGCGCAACTTCAGTGACGACCGTATGGATATCACCGGAGAGGAGGGGATGCGGGAGGCGATCCGTCTGCTCAACCATATCAACGACCGCCTGACTGAATTCCAGCAGCAGACCGGACACCTCTATAACCTGGAAGCGACCCCGGCCGAGGGCACCACTTACCGTTTTGCCCGAGAAGACCAAAAACGCTATCCGGATATCCTACAGGCCGGTACGCGCGAAACGCCGTACTACACCAACTCCAGCCAGCTGCCGGTGGGTTACACCGACGATCCGTTTACCGCGCTGGAGATGCAGGACGAACTGCAGACCCGCTATACCGGCGGCACCGTACTGCACCTGTATATGCGTGAGCGGATCTCCAGCGTGCGCGCCTGCAAGCAGATGGTGAAAACCGCGCTGAGCCAGTTTGCGCTGCCGTATATCACCATTACACCAACGTTCTCAATCTGCCCGGTGCACGGTTATCTGGCCGGTGAGCACGAGTTCTGTCCACGTTGTGACGAAGAGCTGCTGCAGAAAAAGCAGGAGCAGATGAAGGCCCAGGTGGCCCACTGAAACGAACACTCAAGCTAACAAAAAGCACTGAATACTAGAAACGAACAAGGAGTTCACCATGAACGCACATATCGACGAAGCTCAGACCCTGCTGAAACCAGAAGAACGCCAGCGCTGCGAAGTCTGGACCCGTGTCATGGGTTACCACCGCCCGGTGGCGCAGTTTAATGCGGGTAAAAAAGCCGAGCACGCCGAGCGCTGCCACTTTGTTGAATCTAAGGCATAAGTAAGGCGTAAGTAACGCCTAGAAAGCAGCGAGGAAACAGCATGACGGCAGCCCTGCAGATCAGTGGTCTCACTCCCCTCACCACGATCGACTACCCTGACCACCTTGCCTGTGTGGTGTACACACAGGGCTGTCCGTTGCGCTGTGCTTATTGCCAGAACTCACACCTGATCCCTTTTCGGGAGGAGCCGGGCCAGCTGAGCTGGTCGCGGGTGGTGAGTTTTATGGAACAGCGCAAGGAGATGCTGGAAGCGGTGGTGTTCAGCGGAGGTGAGCCGACCCTGCAATCGGGCCTGCGTGAGGCTATGCTCAGTGCGATCGAGCTGGGTTACAAGGTCGGTCTTCATACCGCCGGCGTCAGCGCCAGTTCGTTGTCGAAGCTGTTGGGCCTGACCGATTGGATCGGTCTGGATGTGAAAGCGCCGGACGATCTGTATCAGACAGTCACAGGGCGGGCCAACCAGCATATCCAGAATCAGCGTTGCCTGGATCTGCTGTTGGATAGCGGTACCAATTTTGAATGCCGCACCACGGTGGACTGGCGTCTGATGCAGCCAGAAGATCTGTTACGCCTTGCCGAGCAGTTGATGCAGCGGGGAGTAAGACGGTATGCCTTGCAGATCAATCATGGAGGGCAGTGCCTTGATCCGAACCTGTGTGAACCGGCGGTGATCTCAACGTCCGAAAAGGTTCAGCTCAAGGCAGTACTGAATACGATGTTCCCGCGCTTTGAATGGCGGGAATAGGGGATTATTTCAGCCAGAAGGCGATCAGGGTAAACAGGGCGATCATAAACCACACCAGCGACATCAGCTGCCAGAAGATCAGCGCGTTAGGAGATTTCTGGGCGGCTTCACGGGATACCAGGAAGGCCGGGTTGGGTTCGGTCAGGTCCTGCATAAAGTGGTCTATAGTGTCGTAACGTTGTTGTGGGTCGATCATCATCGCTTTTTCCAGTGCGCGGTCGAACCAGATCGGGATGATCGGATTGTAACGGTCCGCAGGGATGTATTTCAGTTTTTGCAGTTGCTGCGGTTTTTCGCAGTTTTCCAGGCCGTCGCCAAACGGCAGGTGGTGGGTGAAGATCTCGTAAGTGATTGCCGCCAGAGAGAACATATCCCCCTTGATACCGGTGTTCTGCCCCAGTCGGAAAACCGGATCGGAGTAGTTCATGGTGCCGAGGATTCGGTCACGCTCGATCGGCACAAAGATCTCGTTGATCCCTGCCACAAACACCGAACCGAAGTCGACAATGACGGCTGTATTGTCTGGTCGGATCATCACGTTGCTCGGCTTCAGGTCCTGGTGCAGGGTTTCACGCTTGTGGAACGCCTTCAGGCCATTGGCGATCTGCTTGACGATCTCAATGGCCAGCGCCGGTTTCGGGGCCGGGTTGGTTTTGATCCAGTCATCCAGCGGCACCCCTTCAATCGGCTCCATCAGGTAGTAGAGGAAGTTTTTGGCCCGGTTGGGGATATGTACCTTCACCACGTTGGGGCTGTGGATACGACTGCCTACCCATTCCTCCATCACAAAGCGTTCAATGTACGCCGCATCATCATCGTAGTTGCGTGACGGGGTTTTCATCACCCAGATCTGTTCAGTCTCCAGGTCACGCACCCGGTACAGCTGGCTGCGGTTGCTGGCGTACAACTCCGATTCGACAAAGTAGTTATCGATCTTCATGCCCGGTTCCAGCTCCGGCGGGAAGGGCAGGTCGGTTAGGCGGTCTGTGATCTCGTCCACTGTGTTGTCGGAGAGTTTATCCACCCGTACCAGCTGACAGCTCAGGTTGTCGGTGCTGCCTGCATCGTACGCCGCTTGCACCAGTGCTTCACTGCAAGCCTGCAGGTCACGGTCAGCCAGCGCCATGTTTTTCAGGACCGACGGTTCCAGCGAATCGTGGATGCCATCGGTGCTGAGCAGGAACAGGTCACCCTCTTCGATATCGATACAGCGGTAGTCGATCTCCAGATGTGTATCCATCCCCATCGCCCGCGACAGGCAGCTATTGCTCTCGCTCAGGCGGGTGATGTGATCCTCAGTGAGCATTTCCAGGCTCTGGTTGCGGATCAGGTAGATGCGGCTGTCCCCGATGTGGAACAGGTGTGCCTTTCGGGATTTGATAATCAGTACGGACAGGGTGCAGACATGGCCGCGGGTGGTGGAGAGGTATTCGTGGCTGCGGGCATAGAGCAGCCGATTGATGGAGGTTAGTACCTTCTGGGCAGACTTGCTGACTGTCCAGATCTCCGGCGTGTCGAAGTAGTCGCTGAGGAACTCCTGCACGCAGTACTGTGCAGCCTCCGCACCGGCTTCTGCCGTACTTACACCGTCGGCAATGATCGCA
>NZ_CAXRBQ010000028.1:0-42886 GCF_964228735.1 Pontibacterium sp.
CACTTGGTTGCTTATCTGGATAAAGTTTTTTGTGCTTTATCCTGACAAGCGCCCACACGAATTATCTGATCAATTTGTTAAAGAGCGGCTTGTGACGCTGCGTTAGCGTTGTCTCAAGCGAGGCGCATATTTTACTGCGCACGGTGTCGTTGTCAACCGTTTATTTGCAAGTTTTTCAAAAGTTTTTGAAGCTTGCCGGTGAAAACGACGGTTCAAATAATCCGTTAATTTATCATGTAAATCAACAACTTATTCAAACCCATCTCAGCGATTAATCTGTGCTGCGTTGCAGCGTCGCTGTGATGTGGGGGCGCATTCTACAGACCTCAGAAATGCCGTCAACACCCTTTTTAAAAAAAACGTCAAAAAAGGTAAATAAATTACAAAACGATTAAAAAACCACCAGCGCTGATTAATAAATAGCCAATCCTGAACGACAAGCACAAAAAAGGCGCATGCCGGCGCCTTTTTAGAATCTTTGCTAAGTGCTGTTAGTCGCGATTGTTTGTTTCCTCTTCACGCATCGCGTCTTCAAACTCATCATCAAACTCGTCATCATCTTCATCCTTGTCTTTTCTGACCAGGATACGTCCCATCAGGATACCGAGCTCAAAGAGCAGCCACATCGGCACCGCCAATAGACTCTGGGAGATGATGTCCGGTGGAGTCAACAGCATGCCCAACACAAAACAGCCAACCACCACGTAGGCACGCTTTTGCGCCAGACTGTCCGGTGTTGAAGCGCCGGTCCAGATCAACAGTAACGTGGCAATCGGGATCTCGAACACAATACCGAATGCAAAGAACAGCTTAAGAACAAAGTTCAGGTAGCTGCTGATGTCGGTCATCACATCGACATTCTCGGGACCCACACTGGTGAAGAACCCAAAGATCAGCGGGAATACGACGTAATAAGCAAATGCGATACCGGCGTAGAACAGGAACACACTGGATACCAGCAGTGGTACCGCCAGGCGTTTTTCATTCTGATAGAGACCCGGTGCGATAAAACCCCAGATCTGGTGCAGGATCACCGGCATTGCCAGGAAGATGGAGGCAACCAACGTTAACTTGAATGGCGCGAAGAACGGCGAGGTTACATCCGTGGCGATCATACTGGTCCCTTCCGGCAACAGCGCGGTCAGCGGTGCAGAAAGGTAGCTGTATAGATCGTTAGCAAAATAGAACAGTCCCAGGAAGATCAGCAGAACAATCAGCAGGACACGCATCAAACGCTGACGCAGTTCCAACAGATGCGAGATCAGCGGTTGTTCCTGATCCTGGTCGGGCAGATGATTGGTGTCGGTCATTATTTCTCTGCCTTAGTACCGGTCTCAGAGGTGCCGGTTTCTGTACCGGAAGAAGGAGTCTCTTCCTGTGCAGGTGGGGCAATACTGTTTTCAGAGGGAGATTCGTGTTCCGCTTTCTGCTGTTTGGACTGCAGCTCTTCCGGAGAGGAAACACTGTCACCGAACGGCGAGTAACTGGATTCGGAGCCAAACGGCGTACGCATCTCTGCCAACTCTTTGTCCAGCTCTTCTTTCTTGATCGCTGCGGTACGGCGCATCTCGTCGATACGAAGCTCTTCCGAGATCTCGTTTTGAATACCACTCAGGGTACGACGGATACGACCGATCCAGAGACCTGCCGCACGTGCCGCCGTTGGCAGCTTTTCGGGTCCGAGGACCACAAGCGCCACCACGGCAACGATCAGCAGTTCAGCAAAGCCGATATCAAACATTTATGTCCGCCGGCTTACTTGTCAGACTTGGTTTCTTCTTTCTTCGCCGCAGCGGTGTCCGCCTCGTTGAAGTTAGCGTCTTCTTTGTCGAGCTGCTTAGGCTGCTCTTCTTTTTTCTCGTCTTCGTTGACCGCTTTCTTGAAACCTTTGATTGCGCTACCCAGGTCACCGCCCATGCCACGCAGTTTCTTAGTACCGAACAGAAGAACGATGATCAGCGCTACGATCAAAAGCTGCCAGATACTGATACCACCAAAGCCCATACTAAAACTCTCCGATTTTTTCTTATATCTTGGGCAGTTTTCCGCCACCCATCAGATGAAAATGGATATGGTAGACCTCCTGACGGCCACCCCGCCCGGTATTTGTCACCGTGCGGTAGCCATCGGTCAGACCGTTCTCACGCGCTATCTGCGGGAGGGTCATCATCAGGTGGCTGATCAATTCAGCGTCGTCCACCTGCAGGTCATCTAAATTCCGTATATGTTTTCGCGGTATCACCAAGAGGTGGATAGCCGCTTTAGGCGCCCTGTCCCTGAACGCAACAAGGTGCTCATCCTGATACACAATCTTTGCAGGCGCGTTACCTGCGGCAATCTGGCAGAAGATACACTCTGCCATCTAATTACTTATTGGTGCGGGATGCTTTTTCTTCAAGGCCTGACATGTCAAAACGACGCGCCAGCTCATCCAGCACGGCCTGCGGGCTTTCCCCCAAGTGGGAGAGCATCACCAGGCTATGGAACCAGAGATCTGCAGTTTCGTAGATCACCTCTTTATTGTCACCACTGTGCTTGGCATCCTTGGCGGCAATGATCGCTTCCACAGATTCTTCACCTACCTTTTCCAGGATCTTATTCAGACCCTTGGCATGCAGGCTGGCCACATAGGATTTTTCAGAGGATGCGTTTTTACGCTCTTCCAGAATTACACCCAACTGGGTTAATACATCACTCATTGCGGCCTACTTTTTGTAAATGTTATCCGGGTCTTTCAGCACCGGCTCAACCGGTACCCACTCTTCATCTTTCAGTACGCTGTAGAAGCAACTCTGACGGCCGGTATGACAGGCGATACCTCCCAGCTGTTCTACCTGCATCAGGATCACATCGGCATCACAATCCAGACGGATCTCGTGCAGCTTCTGCACATGGCCAGACTCTTCACCTTTTCGCCACAGTTTCTTGCGGGATCGGGACCAGTAGATGGCACGTTGCTCCTGAACGGTCAGCGTCAGTGCTTCTTCGTTCATCCACGCTACCATCAGAATACGGCCGGTTTCGTGATCCTGAGCGATGGCTGGAACCAACCCGTCGCTATTCCATTTAATCTGCTCAAGCCAAGGTGCTGACATCTGCTTACTTCTTTAGAGAGTGCTAATTCAAAGCCGAAAGCATACCCTAACAGATACACTTCCACCATCCTTTACAACTAAAGCCCCTAGTAGCGGAATTAGCTAGCGCCGTAACGCCAACCAGCCACCAACCGCCACTACCAACCAACTACTTGCCGGCAGTTCACTGAGCCACTGCAAGCTCTGTTCGTTTCCCGCCAACAATGCCACCGCTATCAACCCAATGCCGATATAACGGCCTGGTCGACGCTTTTGCTCGAGCTCTGCTTTCGCAGCAGCATAAGCACGCAGATCACGGGTCCGGTTATCATCCAGACGACGCACCTGGTTGAGGGCATCAAAGACCAGCTGAGGCATATGCGGCATCTTCTCAAGCCAGTCCGGTGCCTGCTGCTTGATGGTACGGTAGACTGCTTTAGGTCCCATCCGTTCCTTCATCCAGCCTTCCAGGAATGGCTTAGCGGTCTTCCACAGATCCAGCTCCGGATAGAGCTGACGCCCCAACCCTTCAATATTGAGCAGGGTTTTCTGCAGCAACACCAATTGCGGCTGTACTTCCATATTGAAACGACGGGCAGTCTGGAACAACCCCAGCAATACCTGACCGAAGGAGATCTCCTTCAGCGGCTTCTCAAAGATCGGTTCACACACGCTGCGGATCGCTGTTTCAAAGGCATCCACGTTGGTGTCGGACGGCACCCAGCCGGAGTCCACGTGCAGCTGCGCCACCTGACGGTAGTCACGCTGGAAGAATGCCAGGAAGTTGCGCGCCAGGTAGCTCTGGTCTTCCGGGGTCAGGGAGCCCACGATGCCAAAATCAACGGCTATATATTGTGGCGACTGCGGATTCTCACGGGAGACAAAGATATTGCCCGGGTGCATATCAGCATGGAAAAAGCTGTCGCGGAACACCTGGGTAAAGAAGATCTCCACACCCCGTTCAGCCAGCTTTTTCATATCGGTGTTTTGTGCGTGCAGCTGATCCACATCAGCCACCGGGATACCGTGGATACGCTCCATTACCAAGACGTTGGCACGGGTGTAATCCCAGTAAATTTCAGGCACATAGAGAATATCGGAACCGGCAAAGTTGCGGTGCAGCTGGGAACCGTTGGCGGCCTCCTTACGCAGGTCCAGTTCGTCAAAAATGGTCTGTTCGTACTCTGCTACTACTTCAACCGGGCGCAGACGGCGGCCGTCAGCCCAGATTGCCTGTACGATCTCTGCCACGCCGTACAACAGGGCCACATCTTTCTGGATGGTCCGTTCAATACCCGGGCGGATAACTTTCACCACCACATCACGGCCATCACCCAAGGTCGCTTTATGGACCTGTGCAACAGATGCCGACGCCAGTGGCTGCTGTTCAAACTTGGCGAACAACTCACTCACCGGCTGGCCCAGTGCCTGTTCGATAATCCGTTGCGCTTGGGCACCCTCGAACGGCGGCACCTGATCCTGCAGTTTTTTCAGCTCTTCCGCCACATCATCTGGCAACAGGTCACGGCGGGTGGAGAGCATCTGGCCAAACTTGATGAATACCGGGCCCAGTGCTTCCAGTGCCAGACGCAGACGCTCACCGCGTGGTTTGTCCGCTGCAATCATGTAACGCCATGGCAGCAGCATCAACAGAGCACGCAGATAGATAGGCAGGTTCAGGCCGTCAAAAAAAGTATCGAGACGGTAGCGAGCGACGACCCGCAGGATTTTAAAACTTCGCAGCAGACGTTTCACAAACAGGAGATCCCGTAATTCAGCTAATTCGGCGCGACAATGCTACACCATTCCAGCAGAAATGCATTGTTGGATATCAGCCGATCACAACCTGGTCACGGCCGTTGGCCTTGGCTTTATAGAGCAGCTCGTCGGCACGGCTGAACAGCGACTCGCCGTTATCCCCTTCCTGGGCTTCGGTTACACCAAAGGACATGGTCACACCCACCGGTTTGCCGTGGAAGTTAAACGGGCTCTTGCTCACCGCCTGGCGGATTTTGTCGATTGCCTTTTGTGCTTCAACCGCGGAGGTGGACGGCATGATGATGACAAACTCTTCACCGCCGTAACGGGCAATAAAATCAGCACCACGCAGTTTCAGTCTAATCACCTTGGCGATCAGGCGCAGCACTTTGTCTCCTGCCAAGTGACCGTAGTTGTCATTGATGCGTTTGAAGTAATCCAGATCCCCAACCGCAACCGAGAAATGGGTGTTGTAACGGCGCCAGCGTTCCACCTCTTCGTTGATACGCTCGTCGTAGGCTGCACGGTTCGGCAGGCCGGTCAACGCATCGGTGGTGGCGCGTGCTTTTTCTGCTTCCATATGAGCCCGTACTTCGCGGGTCTCTTTCTCCATCTGCTCGACCTTATCGAGCAGATTTTCGTAACGTTCACGCAGTCGCTGTTCGCGCTGGTCTTCATCACGCTTAAAGTCATCCATCGCCTGGACCACGTGCTGCAGCTTGCCGGCGACAGCTCTTTTCAGTTCGTTCAGGTCGTGGGTACTTTTCACGGTTTCGTGCAGCTGCTGCACATTGGAACGCACCTGCATGTCCAGCTTTCGCTGGTTTTCACCGATGCTGGTCTGCTCTGACTGGCTGTCCTTGATGAAGTTTTCCACTTCACTCAGCTGCGAGCTCAAATCAAGCAGATAGGATTCAAACTCCTCATTGCCGCTGCTGTAGCTTTTGCCCACCAGCTTAATCACCTGGCGCAAAATTTTCGGCAGATCCGAGAGCACAATACCCTCGTCAATGCTGCGCATCAGTTTGCGGTTTTCTTCCGCTTCTTCACGTGCCAGAGACAAACCGGAGAGCAGTGTATTCAGTTCTGTTGCGATAGCCTGCAGCAGGCGGATCTGTTCTTCAGCAGAATCGCCAACGACTGTTGCTGGGACTGAACTTTCTGACAGCTGCGGGGCAACCTGCTGATCTTCTGCTATACCGGCCTGGAGCTCAACCAGGTCACTCAGCAGAGAGGGAAGTTCGTAAGTTGCGGTGGTCAGGTTGTTGCTGCGCTGTTCACAACCATCGAGCAGGTTCTGAACATTGCTTTCATCGGAAGAGAAGCGCAGTTGGCGAATCCAGCGCTGAACTGCTTCGAGGATGGACTTGGCTTGCTTCTCGCGGGATTCGTCGCGCTGGCGCAGGTGTTTGTCGAGCCCTTTGGCAATACGCGCAAGCGTGCGCGTATCCTCCGTATGCACCAGATTGGCTTTCAGCTCATTCAGTTCCAGATCCAGCTTGGCATCTTCACCTTCCAGGCCCAGTACCATGCTGCCAATAATCTGGTTGAGAAGACTCTCCTGTTTTTCGAATCGGGACTGATTGTCCTCGATCTCAAGCGCCAACTCCCTGTATTTCTGCTTCCAATCTTCTTTCTGTGCTGACACGGTCCACCCCAGTCGAAACAGCTGCACAATATATAACAGTTATCTCCCTATGGTAGAGGAAGCGTGAGCCCAACTCTAGGGATATAAAACAACAAAGCACCACTCAGACACAAAAAAACCGCCCATAAAGGACGGTTTTTTCAAACAGAGGAAGCGGTTTGCTGATTACTGGGCAGCCTTGCGCTCTTTCTCCACCAGGAAGTCGACAACTTCCAGCATTTTCTGGTGGCTACCCGCCATCTGCGCGGTAATACGGTACTTACCGTTCACAACCATGGATGGCACACCATCAACGCCGTAACCACGGATCTTGGAATCACCCTGACGCAGTTTCATAGTTACTGCGAAGGAATCAAACATCTTGCTGAACTTCGCTTTATCCACACCCAGCTGACCGTAGAAGTCCGCTAGCTGCTCTTTGTTACGGAAACGACGACGCTCTACATGCACCGCATTAAACGTCGGCACGTGAGTTTTTTCGACTGTCTTCATTAGCTCAGAGCTATAGTAAGCACGCGCAAACGGCTCCCAGCTGCGACCAAATACCACCGGGATACGTACGAAATTCACATCGTCCGCTTTCTTCTTTTCCCAGTTCTGGATCAGGGGTTCGAAGCTGTTACAGTGTGGGCATGGGTAGCCAAACGCCTCGACCACTTCAACACGGCTCTCATCGCTCGTTTTTACCGGAAACGGCAGCGAGACGTAGTGTACACCTTCTTTGAATTGTTCCGCGGTTGCGACTCCGGACACTAAAGGCAGCACCAGGGCAACCAGCATCATTCCTAGTTTTTTCAGCATTTTTAACTCCAATACACACTCAGGCAGCAGTCTGAGACCATGCCCGGCATCAATAAGTTCGATTCTGCCAATAAAAAAGGCAGCTTACGCTGCCTTTTCTTTATAAAGCCTGAATGTCGCTTAGTTCAGACCCTGAATGTAAGCAGCAACCGCTTTGATTTCAGCATCACTCAGTTTAGCAGCGATGTCGCGCATCATCTTGTTAGGATCGTTAACACGTTCAGCGTTGCGGAACATCTTCAGCTGTTTCTCAACGTATGCAGCGTGCTGACCGCTAACTGCAGGGAATGCTGCAGATGCGTTACCTGCACCAGTTGGACTGTGACAAGCAGTACAAGCGGCTACGCCCTTGTCCGCGATACCTGCACGGTAGATTTTCTGACCCGCTTCAACCTGGTCCTTCGCCGCGTGACCGATCTGAGCGCCCTGCTTTGCGAAGTAAGCACCGATGTCAGCCAGATCCTGATCGCTCAGGTTATCCAGCAGACCGGTCATTTCTACAACCGGACGTACACCGTTTTTGATGTCCTTCATCTGCTTAACCAGATACTTTTCGTTCTGGCCAGCCAGCTTAGGGAAGTTAGCGATTGCACTGTTACCATCGGCACCGTGGCACGCTGCACAAACTGCAGTCTTAGCCTGCCCGGCAGCAGCATCACCTGCCGCGTGAGCTACACCAGTGATACCCAGGGTCAACAGCATGCTGATCAGTAGTTTATTCATCGACGAGAACCCAGACTCTTGATTTTAATAAGTTTTTTGACGAGCACCGACAGTGTTCAGGACTGATTTACGGCGCCCGTGAGAACCTCACTTGCCCGCGACACTAGAGCCTTTCGCATATCGCAGGTAAAATTTGGCGCAATTATAACCTAATATCCATACAAACTGGAACGGCAATATCCGGTCCAACAAGGTGCGAACTCTTATCCATGTCAATAAAACGCTCTCCGATCAGCTACAACTCAGCACGTTTTAATAAAAGTGCAGCCAAACTCAGCCAGTGTCCGGAGGACATCGGTGCGGAGGTAGCGTTTGCCGGCCGCTCCAACGCGGGTAAGTCCAGCGCTATCAATACCTTGACCAATAACAGCAAACTGGCCAGAACCTCGAAAACCCCGGGCCGCACGCAGTTGATCAACTTTTTCGATCTGAATATCGAAAACCTGCGCATCGTCGATCTGCCCGGTTACGGCTTCGCAAAAGTGCCGCTGGAGATGAAGCTACACTGGCAGAAACACCTGGATAACTACCTGCAGAAACGCGAATGTCTGCGTGGTGTGGTGTTGGTGATGGACATCCGTCACCCGATGAAAGAGTTCGACCAAATGATGACGGAATGGTGTAAAGCCACCGGCATGCCGATGCACGTTTTGCTCACCAAAGCCGATAAACTGAAAAAAGGTCCGGCCCAGAGCACCATGCTGAAGATAAAAAAACAGCTGAAAGCCGAGCTGGGTGACAAAGTGACCGTACAGACCTTCTCTGCCCTGAAACGCCAGGGTATCGATCAGCTGACCATGCGCATCGACAGTTGGCTACTGGAGGATATGGAGCAGGAAGCGGAAGTTCAAGACACTGAAGAGTGATCGACGGGATCTAACAAAAGCCTGAATTTCAGGCAAAAAGAAGCCCTGGATACCTGGAAGGGGAACAAGGGGATATCACAGGGCTTCAACGCATGCTTGTTTTTGAGAGCCACTACCATGGCACAGTCTTAATGTGACTCACCTATGTGACCGGCGCGAGTCCGGAAAGTTCAATAACCGTACAGATTAAAATAGTATTGCTGTAAAAACAGGCACTTAGTGTGCCTGCTCCCAGTTATCACCGATACCTGCATCCACCACCAGCGGCACATCCAGATCAGCCGCAGCAGCCATCTTCTCTTTCACCGCTGCGACAAATACCTCCACCTGATCTTCGCGCACTTCGAACACCAGTTCATCGTGCACCTGCATGATCATGCGGGCATCCATCTCACCGCTTGCCAGCCAACCATCCACCGCCAGCATCGCCTTCTTGATGATATCCGCTGCGGTACCCTGCATCGGCGCATTGATCGCGGTACGTTCCGCCGCCTGACGGCGCATGGCATTACGTGCTTTGATTTCCGGTAGGTATAATCGACGGCCAAACAGGGTTTCAACGTAGCCCTCTTCTGCAGCCTTGGCACGGATATCGTCCATGTAGTGCTGCACCCCTGGGTAGGTCTCGAAATAGTGCTCGATATACTGCTGCGCTTCGTTCCGCCCCACACCCAGCTGTTTACCCAGACCAAAGGCAGACATACCGTAGATCAGGCCGAAGTTGATCGCCTTGGCGCGGCGGCGCTGCTCGGCAGTCACATCCTCCACGCTGGTTTTGAATACTTCAGCCGCCGTGGCCCGGTGCACATCGTCGCCGTGGCTGAAGGCATTCAATAAGCCTTTATCCTGGGACAGATGCGCCATGATGCGCAGCTCGATCTGGGAGTAATCCGCCGCCACGATCTTGTAGCCTTCGGGCGCAACAAACGCCTGGCGGATACGGCGGCCTTCGGCGTTGCGTACCGGGATGTTCTGCAGGTTTGGATCGGAGGAGGACAGGCGTCCGGTTGCCGTCACCGCCTGATGGTAGGAGGTGTGGATACGGCCAGTCTGCGGGTTGATCATCAGCGGCAGCTTGTCGGTATAGGTGGACTTCAGCTTGCTCAGGCTGCGGTGTTCCAGGATCAGTTTTGGCAGCGGGTAGTCCAGCGCCAGTTCCTGCAGTACTTCCTCAGCGGTGGACGGTGCACCTTTTGGGGTTTTCTTCAGCACCGGCAGTTTCTTCTGCTCGAACAGGATCGCCTGCAGCTGCTTGGTGGAGCTGAGGTTGAACGGTTCACCCGCTTCGTCGTGAGCGGCTTTTTCAATCTCCTGCAGACGCTCTGCGATCTCCAGGCTCTGTTGGCCCAGCAGATTGGCATCCACCAGCGCACCGTTACGCTCGATGTGGGACAACACACGGATCAGCGGACGTTCGATCTCCTCGAACACCGGTTTCACCGCCGGAGTAGTCTCCAGCTTCGCCGCCAGGGCCTGGTGCAGACGCAGGGTGATATCCGCATCTTCTGCCGCATACGGCGCCGCCTGCTCCAGCTCGATCTGGTTAAAGGTCAGCTGCTTCTTGCCCTTACCGGCGATATCTTCGAAGTGAACAGTCTTAACACCCAGGTATTTGTCGGCGAGGCTGTCCATATCGTGGCGGGTGGCGGTGGAGTTAAAGACGTAGGACTCCAACATGGTGTCGAACGCCACACCACGCAACTCAATGCCGTAACGCGCCAACACGTTCATGTCGTATTTGATGTGCTGCCCCACTTTCAGGTGGTCTTCGCTTTCCAGCAGCGGCTTGAGTTTTTCCAGCAGGCGCTCACGACTGATCTGCTCCGGCGCACCCATGTAGTCGTGTGCCACCGGCACGTAGGCCGCCTTGCCTGGCTCGACTGCAAAAGAGACACCCACCAGCTCCGCTTCCATATAGTTAAGGCTGGTTGTTTCGGTATCAAAGGCAAACAGCTCGGCCTTTTCCAGTGCTTCCAGCCAGCGGTCCAGCGCGGCTTCATCCAGTACGGTTTCGTATTCGACATTTTCCGGCGCCTGCGGCTCGGCATCACCGGCAGCCACATCTTCAGCGGTTGGTGCTTCACCGCTCAATTCACGTACCCAGCTGCGGAATTCAAAGGTGCTGAACAGCTCTTTCAACGCAGCCGCATCCGGCGCGGGTAGGACGAAATCCTCAACTTTACAATCCAACTCCACGTCGGTCTTGATGGTTGCCAGCAGGTAAGACAGTTCTGCCGCTTCGCGGTTGTCTTCCAGCTTCTTCGGCATGGACTTGGAACCGCGGAAACCCAGCGCAGGAATCTTCTCCAGGTTTTCGTATAGGTCCTTGATACCGCCCACACCCTGCAGCAGGGCCAGCGCGGTTTTTTCACCCACCCCCGGCACGCCCGGGATGTTGTCGACTTTATCCCCCATCAACGCCAGGTAATCGATGATCAGGTGCGGTGGGATACCGTATTTCTCTTCCACGCCGGCCACGTCCATTACCGTATCGGTCATGGTGTTGATCAGGGTGACGTGCTTGTCCACCAGCTGCGCCATATCCTTATCGCCGGTGGAGATCAGGGTATCCACCCCCTTGCTGCTGGCTTCTACCGCCAGGGTACCGATCACATCATCCGCTTCCACACCTTCCACGGCGATCAGCGGCAGACCCATCGCCTTAACGATGTTGTGGATCGGCTCAATCTGCAGGCGCAGATCATCCGGCATCGGTGGACGCTGGGCTTTGTATTCCGGATAGATGTCATCACGGAAAGTTTTACCCTTGGCATCAAACACCACCACAACAGGACTCTGTGGGTACTGCTTGATTAGACTGCGCAACATGGAGGTCATCACTCGCACCGCCCCGGTTGGCACCCCGTCGGAGGTGCGAAGGTCCGCTTGCTGGGAGGCAAAAAACGCGCGGTATAAATAGGAGGAGCCGTCAACTAGAATGAGAGGGGAGTGCTGTTCGCTCATGGCGGTATCCATGTTGGTTGCAGTTCGATCGGGTTCAGGGCGACAATCATAGTCCATATCGATGCAGCCAAACACATTAAAGGACATATTATGAAACGATTGCTGCTGACCGCGCTGTTACTGACCGCGCCACTGGCGCAGGCGGAGTCTCTGCCCCAGTTCGATGAAAATGAACCGGAGATCACCATCCGTCACGATGAAGGGTCCACCTTCTATGAATACCGTATAAACGGCCAATTACGTGAAATTAAGGTGGTACCGAAAAACGGCAAACCGTACTATCTGGTTCCGGCTGATGGCGAAGAGTTTATCCGCTCCGATCAGTCGACTCTGTTAATTCCGAAATGGATTCTGTTCCGCTGGTAATTTTGTGGCTGTATATACCGAAGTAACCCCAAACGATTTGGACCTGCTGCTGAAGGATTTTGACCTCGGCACGCAGGTCGCTCTGGAAGGTATCCAGGGCGGTATTGAAAACACTAACTACTTTGTCACCCTCGAGCAGGACAAACAGCAGCAACGCTATGTGCTGACCCTGTTTGAAGAGCTGAGCGAAGAGGAGCTACCGTTTTTTGTCGAACTGGCGCAGTGGCAAGCGAAGCGCGGTATTCCGCTGCCCTATGGCATCCCCGACCGAAATGGCATCGCCCAGAAACGCCTGAATGACCGTCCGGCGCTGCTGCAGCCCTGCTTCAGCGGCCGCATTATCGATCGCACCCAACTGACACCCGAGCACTGTGCCCAGGTGGGTACCGCACTGGCCCAGTTCCACAAGGCAGGCGAGGATTTCTACCTTAAGCGCCAAGCACACCGTGGTGTCTTCTGGTGGCGCAGCGAAAGCAGCCGAATCCAGTCGCATCTGCCGGAAGAGGACGCCAAACTGCTACTGGACGAAGTCGCAGCATTCGACGAACTGCGTGACCATGCAGACAAACTGCCAAGCGGTGTGATCCACGGAGACCTGTTCCACGACAACGTGTTGTTCGACGGTGACCAGCTGAGTGCCATTCTCGATATCTACAACGCAGCGACCGCATTCTGGCTGTTCGACCTGGCGATCGTCGCCAACGACTGGTGCAGCCTGCCCGACGGCAGCATCGACAGCGAGCGCGAAAACGCCCTGCTGAGTGCCTACCATGCCGAGCGCCCGTTTGTAGAGTTCGAATACGAAGCCTGGCCGATCCTGACCCGTACCGCCGCAATGCGCTTCTGGCTGTCCCGCCTGTTGCCGGCGCTGGGCCTTGAAGACAACGGCGACAACGACAAAAAGATCAAAGATCCGGACGAGCTGAAGCAGATCCTGCTGAGCCGCCTCCGCACCCCTGGCGTGCTGCCACGCTAATCAACTGTAAACATATACAGTATCAGAGGGTATAATCGGTACCCTCTGCTTTTAACTTTCACAGACAGCGACAGTTCTATGGACGTTACCCACATCATCGAATCCCTAAACGACGCCCAGTGCCAAGCGGTAACCGCACCGGTGCAAAACATGCTGGTGCTGGCTGGCGCCGGTTCCGGTAAAACTCGCGTACTGGTACACCGTATCGCCTGGCTGATCCAGACCGAAGGGATGTCGCCTTACTCCATCATGGCGGTGACCTTTACCAACAAGGCCGCACGCGAGATGCGGGGACGTATCGAAGAACTGCTGGGCATCAACCCGCAGGGGATGTGGGTCGGTACCTTCCACGGTCTGGCCCACCGTCTGCTGCGCTCCCACTGGCAGGATGCCGGGCTGCCGGAAAACTTCCAGATCATGGACAGCGACGATCAGTTGCGCCTGATCAAACGTCTGGCCAAAGAGATGGGCCTGGACGAGAGCCGTTGGCCGGCCCGTCAGTTCCAGTGGTACATCAACGAACAAAAAGACGAAGGCCTGCGCTCACAGCATATCGAACCAATCGGTGACCAGTTCAACCAGATGATGCTGAAGATGTACCAGGCCTACGAACAGGCCTGTGAACGCGGCGGCATGATCGACTTCGGCGAACTGTTGCTGCGCGCGCTGGAACTGTTGCGCGACCGCCGCCCGAACCTGCTCGCCCATTACCAGGAGCGTTTCCGCTATATCCTGGTGGACGAGTTCCAGGATACCAACAGCATCCAGTACGGCTGGCTGCGCCTGCTGGCCGGTAACGACCGTAAACTCATGGCTGTAGGTGATGACGACCAGTCGATCTACGGCTGGCGTGGCGCCAAGATCGAAAACATCCAGAACCTGGAGCAACACTTTTCCGGTCTGGAAACCATCAAGCTGGAACAGAACTACCGCTCCACCAACACCATCCTGCAGGCAGCCAACGCGGTGATCCGCAACAACATGGGCCGTCTGGGTAAAGAGCTGCGCACCGACTCCAGCGACGGCGAGCCGATCTCGCTGTACGCCGCTTTTAACGAGCAGGACGAGGCGCGCTTTATTGTCGACCAGATCGACCAGTGGGTTCGCGACGGCAACCTGCGCCGCGAATCGGCGATCCTGTACCGTTCCAACGCCCAGTCCCGTGTGATGGAGGAAGCGTTGATCCGGGCTGGTATGCCGTACCGTATTTACGGTGGGCAGCGTTTCTACGACCGCCTTGAGATCAAAAACGCCCTCGCCTACTTGCGCCTGATTGCCAACCGCGATGATGACACGGCGATGGAGCGTGTGGTCAATGTGCCGACCCGTGGCATCGGCACCCGCACCGTGGAGGTGATCCGCGAGCACGCCCGTACCGAGCAGATCTCCATGTGGCGCGCGGCAACTGAGGTTGTGGGTCTGAAGAAACTGCCAGCCCGCGCCAGCAACGCGCTGGTGGTGTTCCTCGACCTGATCAACGACCTGACCCGCGAAACCGAAGGCACCGAGCTGCACGAACAGACCGAACACGTGATCCAGCGTTCCGGCCTGATCGAGCACCACATGAAAGAGAAAGGCGAAAAAGCCCAGTCCCGCATCGAGAACTTGGAGGAACTGACCAACGCCGCCAAGCAGTTCCTCAACCAGTGGGACGAGTCTTTCGAAGAGGCGTTCACTTCGCCGCTGGCAGCCTTCCTGGATCAGGCGGCACTGGATGCCGGTGACGCCCAGGCGGACGAGCACCAGGACAGTGTGCAGCTGATGACCTTGCACTCGGCGAAAGGTCTGGAGTTCCCACTGGTGTTCCTGGCGGGTATGGAAGAGGGTCTGTTCCCGCACAAGATGTCGGTGGAGGAACCCGGCCGTCTCGAAGAAGAGCGCCGCCTCTGCTACGTGGGTATCACCCGTGCCATGCAGAAGCTGCACATCACCTATGCAGAATCCCGCCGTCTGCACGGTCAGGAAACCTTTAACCGTCCATCACGTTTTATCCGCGAGATCCCGGACGAAATGTTGGAGGAGGTACGCCTCAACGCCAGTGTCTCCCGACCTGTGTCAGCCCGCCCGGAGAAATCCAGCCTGTTTGGCGGCGGCAGCTCACTCTCCAGTGCGGAAGTACCGGCCACCAACCTGGCCCTGGGGCAGCGCGTGATGCACCAGAAGTTTGGCGAAGGCACCATCACCAACTTTGAAGGTTCCGGTCCAAAAGCGCGGGTGTATATCAACTTCGACTTTGAAGGTCCGAAGATCCTGATTGCGGGCTTCGCCAACTTGCAGCCGCTCTGATCAGAGCACGTAACTATTAGAAAGGAGGCTTGATGCCTCCTTTTTTATTGCTCGATATTGCCCTTACCTCACATGTACTGCTTCTTTTACAAGACGAAAGCGCCTAAAAAATAAAACCTTAGACACCAGACCCCGCTTATTTTTATCACAGCCCCACGGAGGCCCTCCTTAGAAAAACTAGGCCTGGTCAATTTATACACAGCCATGCCCCTGTGCGCAGTGCTGAGCTAAGTCCCTATCCGCCTCCGGTCGATAACAATTCTCAAACCGACTTTAAACTCAAACGTTTACAGACAAAGTACACAGTGGCGGGCGCTGCATCGCCGTTATCACGAAAAGATCACACGAGTGGTTCCACAACATTGCCACATATGGCAGCCCAGAAATGACGCGGCCTGCAGCCTTACCATTAGACAAACTAGGGCATTTCCCCGAAATGCTATTAGAAAAACTCAGCTTTTATAACGCCGCTGACACATTGCGCTCCTAGGATTCTCCCCATCGAATCCACCCGTAGTGAGGAGCAAAGCACCGTGGGCAAACTCATCATGATCATGATCGACGGCATCAACGCCGATCATTTTGAACAGTACCGTCAGCACTTGCCAAACCTCGACCGTCTGGCACGCACCGGCACGCAGCTGAAGGGGATGCGTCCGGAGATGTGCGGTACCTCCTGCCCGGGCCGCACCTCCATCATCGCCGGTGTTGCCCCGTCCGAGCACGGTGTCTACGGCAACTACATCTTTGCCGACGGCGGTTTCCGCTGGGCCAACCCATACGACGTCAAAGTGGACACGCTGCCCGGTCTGGCCAAAAAGCAGGGTCTGGACGTGGCCTGCATCGGTTACGGCATGGTACGCCCGGAAGACTGCACCTTGTATCACGGTCCGTGGTGGGTCGACGAGATGCTGATGCGCGGCAAAGATGCAGAGCCCCTGCCAGCAGATCTGCAGTGGCAACATGCGGGCAAAACCTACGATCCGGAAAGCCGTATCGCTGCGCTGAACTGCGAAACACCGGAAACACCAAACCACAGCCCGGACATCAAGCTGCAGCTGGGTATGCTGGCCGATCAGCAGCTGCTCGACATCGCAGCCGGTCTGGCTTGCTCGGAGCAGGCGCCGGATTACATCCTGCTGGAGATCGCCATTACCGACTACTTCCTGCATAAGTACGGCCCGGATCACGCCCTCACCCGTTGGTCCCTGCGAGTCGCAGATGCACAGATCGGTACCCTGCTGGCCCGCCTGGATGCAGCCGGAAAAGGTGATCTGTACAACTTTGCCATTGTCAGCGACCACGGCCATGCGGGTATGCCACAGGGCCTCTACGTTGACCGCCTGCTGGGCGACGACGTGACTTGGTCCAGTGAAGGTGGCGTGCTGCTGGTGAAACCACGCGATGCCGTTCAGGCACAGGAAGTCAGTGATAAATTGCTCGCGGAAGGTATGGAGATCTGCAGCAGCGACTTCATGCCAGCCGAACAGCAGGAACAGCTGATCGCCTTTATGGTCCCGGCCGGTTCCGATATCAGCTTTGAAGCCGCGGTCCCAGGTACCGAAGGGATCTACGGCCCGTCCAAGTACACCTCCAACCACGGAATGCGCCCGGGCACATGGGCCGATTTCCGCTTCTGCATCTTCAGCGGACCGGATGTCCCCCAGCAGCGGCTGGGCATCGCCGACAACACCCGTTTTGCCCCAACCATGGCGCAGATCCTGGGTGTAGAGACCCCATGGCAGGCCACCTCCCTGCTGGAGCAGCCACCGGAAACCCACGATTTCTCTGAATACCTGCAGCAGTCGCGCTAAAGCGGCTGCGCAGTTCAAGTTCGAACGTTCCCGATTCTTAATTTAGACAGACTCTTGAAGTTACAGGAGACCACCATGAAACACCTGATGACCTCCCTGGTCGTAGCGACCTCCCTGATCAGTACCGCCGCCGTTGCCGGTACTTTCCGTCTGGCCCACGACGTAGGTTACGCCGGTGCCGAATCTCTGGACCCGATCTCCCCAAGCCGTTTCTTCTACGCCAATCAGATGCTGTACAGCCGCCTGGTACGCCAGGACGCCAACGGTCAGCCAAGCCCGGATATCGCCACCCAGTGGTCTGCATCTGCCGATGCGAAAACCTGGACCTTCGAACTGCGTGAAGGCGTGACATTCCACGACGGTTCCGACCTGACTGCAGCCGACGTTAAGTACACCCTGGAGCGTATCAAGGACCCTGCAATCGACTCCCCGGTGGCGGCCGTACTGGGTGTAATCGAGAAGGTGGACGTAATCAACGATCACAAGGTTGAGATCAAGCTGTCTGCCCCACACGCTGACCTGCCGCTGCTGCTGATGGACTACCGTGTTCGCATGATCCCGGAAAACAGCGGTGACACCATCGCCAAAACCGGCATCGGTTCCGGTCCATTCATGCTGGAAGAACTGGACGCGGAAGGTACCACCGTACTGAAAGCCAACCCGAACTACTGGGAAGGCGCACCAGCCGCTGACGCCATGGAGATCATCGGTATCCCTGACTCCCAGGCCCGTGTACAGGCCCTGATGGCGGGCCAGATCGACTTCGAAGACAGCGTACTGTCCCAGCAGAAGCGTCTGTTCACCAGCAACCCACAGTTCAAGACCCAGAGCATCGCGACCGGCGAGTGGCGTGCCCTGGTATTCCGTACCGACACCGCGCCATACGACAACGCCAAGGTACGTAAGGCGCTGCGTCTGGCGGTTGATCGCAACGAGATGATGAAGCTGGTATCCGGCGAAGGCGCAGGCACCGTGACCTGTGACCACCCGGTATGGTCCGGCGATCAGTACCGCACCGAGATCAACTGTGACCAGAACATCGAAGAAACGAAACGTCTGCTGAAAGAAGCCGGTTTCGAAAACGGTATCGATGTTGAGATCAGCGCGGCGGACAACGAGCCGGAATGGATTCGCATGATCGAGGTGTACCAGCAACAGGCGAAGAAAGCGGGCATCAACATCAAGCTGAACATGGTGCCGTCTGATGGTTACTGGAGTGATGTCTGGATGAAGCACCCGGTGGTTGCGACCCGTTGGTCCCAGCGCCCGGCTGACCAGGTTCTGAACGAAGCCTTCCGCTCTACCGCGGCATGGAACGAGACCTACTTTAAAAACGCCAAATTCGACTCCGCCCTGGACGCTGCACGCAGTGAACTGGACTTCGAAAAACGTAAAGGCCTGTACGCCAACCTGCAGAACACCCTGTGGGAAGAAGGCGGCGCAATGATCCCTTACCACCTGAACCAGACCCGCGTACTGCGCAGCGCAGTAACCGGCCTGGACGCGGTAGAGAACTTCTCTATCCGCTGGAACAAGGTCGACGTTAACTAAGACCTGTCTTAACCCTGCCCGTGATCGCGGTACGCCGCCGGTCACGGGCATTTTTCGTTCTGATTGAGTAGCTATGTTTAAACTGATTCTGCAACGACTTGGCCTGGCGGTATTCACACTGTTCACCGTCTGTGTGCTGGTGTTTGGTGTCACCGAAGCACTGCCTGGCGATGTCTGTACCGCATACCTTGGGCGTGACGCTCAGGGCACCCGTCTGGAAAACTGCCGACAGGCCCGCAATCTGGATCAACCCGCACTGCAACGCTTTGCCGACTGGGGTAAGGGTGTATTGCAGGGTGACTTGGGCACGTCCCTGAAACGGGACAAACCGATCAATGACCTGGTCGCTACACGGATGCGTAACACCGCAGTATTGGGCTTGGGCGCCGCGCTCATCGGTATTCCACTGGCGATCTTCCTCGGTGTACTGGCCGCCCTTCGGCGTGACCGCACCCCCGATATGGTGATATCGGGCAGCTCCATCTTCGCCATGACCATCCCCGAATTCGTCACCGCCACGGTGCTGATCTACGTGTTTGCCATCCAGCTACAGTGGTTTCCGGCGGTCACCACCGTGCGCCACAACGCACCGCTGGAGCAACTGATTCCCAACATCATCCTGCCGATGATCACACTGGCATTGGTGATGATGGCGCACATCCTGCGCATGATCCGCAGCGCCATGATCGACGTGATGGCCGGTGACTTCGTGCAGATGGCGCGCCTCAAGGGTGTGCCGTACTGGCGCATCGTGTTCCTGCATGCTCTACCAAGCGCCATGCTACCGGCGATCAACATCATCGCCCTGACCATAGCCTGGTTGCTGGGTGGCGTGGTGATTATCGAGCAAGTGTTCAACTACCCGGGTATCGGCACCCTGATGATCCGCGCCATCTACGACCGTGACCTGCCACTGGTGCAGGCAATCGCCCTGATCCTGGCAGCAGTGTATGTGGCCTGTAACCTGCTGGCGGACCTCTCATCCCTGGCGCTCAACCCACGTCTGCGCAGCGCGCGATAAGCAGAGGAGAACCACGATGACTGCAATTACCGCGAACACCACGCTGCCGGAAGTCCAGAAGCAATCCCGCTGGAAGCAGGTGTGGAAGAACATGCGCCGCTCTCCGGCCGGCATGATCGGCCTGTTTGTGCTCTGCGCCCACCTGATCATTGCCGTGCTGGCGCCCTACATCGCGCCACACGACTGGACCCTGCAGAACGGCTACATCATGCTGCAGGCGCCGAGCACCGAGTACTGGTTTGGCACCGACAATATGGGCCGCGACCTGTTCAGCCGCACCCTGATGGGCGGCCGTGAAGCGATCATGGTGACTCTGCTGGGCACCCTGCTGGCGATCGTCTGGGGAGGCCTCGCCGGTATCACGCTGGGGTTTGTTGGCGGCAAAGTTGATGAGTGGCTGATGCGTATTGTTGACGCCCTGCTGGCCATTCCATGGCTGCTGTTCCTGCTGCTGATCATCGCGCTTACCGGCCAGCAGAGCTGGACTCTGATCCTGACCCTGGGTTTCTTCTACGGCATCGCGGTGATCCGCGTGGTACGTGGCGCCACTCTGGAATATGTACCACGCGACTTCGTCGTGGCCGCCAAAACCCGTGGCGAATCCCGCCTCACCATCGTGGTGAAAGAGCTGCTGCCCAACGTACTGGATGCCCTGCTGGTTGAAGCGGCGATGCGCTGGGCCTGGATGTTGCTGGCGTTCAGCTCCCTCTCCTTCCTGGGTTTTGGTGTGGTACCGCCAACGCCGGACTGGGGCCTGATGATCGCCGATACCCGCGGTATGATCTCCATCGCCCCATGGGCCGTGATGTTTCCGGCCCTGGCGCTTTCAACCCTGATTATCAGCATCAACCTGACCGCCGACTCGTTTGCCAAAGCGATCGGTCTGGACCGTGCCAAGGCACCGGTGTAATCGGGGAGGACATACAGAATGACAAGCAAGATGATTCTCGAAGTAAAAGATTTCTCCCTCGGCTACACCGCTGCCAACAATCAGTTGGTAAGCGTGCTGCGTAACGTGTCCCTGCAGATCAAAAAAGGCGAAGCGATCGGTCTGGTGGGTGAATCCGGCTGTGGTAAAAGCACGCTGGCGCTGGCGATGATGGCCTTTTTACGCAGCGGCTCTCAGGTGCAGAGCGGAGAGATCCGCTACCACGGCGATAACCTGTTTGAAAAATCAGAGAAAAAGCTGGCGAAACTGCGTGGCGGCATGATCGGCCTGATCCCGCAGAACGCCGGCCAGTCCCTGACGCCAACCATGAAGATCCGCGCCCAGCTGTTCGAAGCACTGCAGTTGCACTCCGATGTGCCCCGCAACCAGTGGCAACAACGTGCCATCGAACTGCTCAAGCAAGTCCGCCTACCGGCACCGGAAGCGATGCTGGACCGTTACCCTCACCAGCTCTCCGGTGGTCAGCAGCAGCGTGTGGCGATCGCCATGGCATTGGCGGGCAGCCCGGATCTGCTGGTGTTAGATGAACCGACCACCGGTCTGGACGTCACCACCCAGGCACACATTCTGGAACTGCTGGGCAACCTGCGTGCCGAGCTCGGCATGACCATGGTATTCGTCAGCCACGACTTGGGCGCCGTCGCCCGTATCAGCGACCGCATCGCCGTAATGTATGCCGGTGAGATTATCGAGCTGGGCAGCTGCGCCGACGTACTGCGCACCCCGGCCCACCCGTACACCCGCGGCCTGCTGGGTTCGATCCCACGCCTGGACCAGACCGGTCTGCCACCATCCCTGCCGGGCTACCCACCCAAAGTGGGTTCGGTGAAGCAGGGTTGTGCCTTTGCCCCTCGCTGCAAACACGCCAAAGAGCACTGCGTGTCGGCAAATGCACCAGTCATTGCACGCGACAGCCACCAGGTACGTTGTCATCTGGCGGACGAACTGCCAGATACAGGCAGCAACGTCACCGTACTGAAGCCGGTGCCCCGTACCACCGATGAAGCGCTTCTGGATATCCAGAAACTACAGATCAGCTACCACAAACCGGGGCTGTGGGAGCAGCTACGTGGCACCGAACCACCGGTGGCGACCGTGGATGATATCGACCTGCTGCTGAAGCGTGGTGAGACCCTGGCCCTGGTGGGTGAATCCGGCAGCGGCAAATCCACCATCATGCGCTCGATCAGCGGTATCCAGCCACCCCGCCAGGGCAAAATCAAGCTGCTCAACGAGAGCCTGAACGAGCCGGTGGAGAAACGCGACAGCCAGCTGAAACGTCGCGTGCAGATGATCTTCCAGAACCCGGATGCCTCTCTGAACCCACGCCATACCGTAGCGGAAATTCTGCAACAGCCACTCAAGCTCTACTACGGACTGGATGTCCAGGCCTGTCGTCAGCGCGCGGCCGAGCTGCTGAATCTGGTGCGTCTCGCCCCCCACTACCTGGACCGCATGCCGGGCCAGCTCTCCGGCGGTGAAAAACAGCGTGTCGCCATCGCCCGCTGTTTCGCCGGTGATCCGGAACTGATCCTCTGCGATGAGGTGACCTCCGCGCTGGACGTCTCCGTCCAGGCGGCGGTGCTGAAACTGCTTAAGGAACTGCAGCAAGATAAAGGGGTGACCTACCTGTTTATCGCCCACGACCTGGCGGTGGTAAAAGCGATCGCTGATCAGGTGGCGGTCTTGTACCAGGGCCGTCTCTGTCAGGTCGGTCCGGTAGATGAGGTATTCAACGGCTACCACCACCCGTACACCCAGGCCCTGCTGAACGCGGTACTGGAACCCGATCCGGATCATGTACCCCAGCTGTCCGGTGACGATGCTTCCGAACAGCACCCGCCGGCACAGGGTTGCGCCTATCAGCGCCGCTGCCCGATGGCTACGCGAATGTGTGCAGAATGGACCCCACCGTGGCAGGAAGACGGCCACAACCACATCCGCTGCCATTACACACTGCGCGAGCTCGAACGGGGTGACGAAGAGGCGCAACTGATCAGGTTCGCCAACGCCTGAGCTGTATAACAGCACACCGTTTTTTGATTTAAGACTTTGACTAAGGAAGACCCATGGCACTGGTTATTTACGATCTGGACGACACCCTGATCAACGAGGACGCGTCTAGACTCTGGCTGCAGTTTATCGGTGATCGCGGCCACGCTTGCCGCGACACCCTGCTGCAGGAGGAGGCGCGTCTGGATGCCCTCTACAAACAGGGCAAGCTGGATATGCGCGACTACCTGCTGATGCAGCTGGGCCCCCATATCGGCCTGCCACTCAGCGTTGTCTGCGCCGAGATCAACAGCTTTATCAGTGACTATGTGATGCCCCATGTACGCCCGGCTGCACTGGACAACATCCGCGAACACCAGGCCAAAGGCGACCGCTGTCTGGTGATCTCTGCATCCACTGCCTTTCTGGTAAAACCGATCGCCAAGCGCCTAGGAATCGATGATGCCATTGGTGTTGAGATCGAACTCGACAACGGCCTTATCACCGGCCGCCCCGACGGTGTGATCAGCTACCAGGGGGGCAAGATTACTCGCCTGCAGGAGTGGCTGGAAAAGGAACAGGAAGCACTTGAGGATAGCTGGTTCTACAGCGACTCCCGCAATGATCTGCCACTGCTGGAGCTGGTCAGCAATCCGGTGGCGGTCAGTGCCGATCCTCACCTGCGTGCCGTGGCCATTGAGCGCAACTGGCGCCAGGTAGAGTGGCATTTTTAAGGCACTAAAAAGTAGCGCGTTTGAAGGGGAGTAAAAGGGTGTGGGCTTCGCTGAATCCCACACCCTTTTTCTTTATTGGGATCTGTAAAAAACAGTGGCGGAGTTACGGCCGGATATACTGCTCTTCGCTTTCCAGAGTCGCCTGCAACCAGTCGCGGAACGCGATCACTTTCGGTGACGGCGGTTTGTTGGGTAGCACCAGATAATGGGCGCCGGACGCCTTCAGAGTGTAGGAGTGCGCCTGCACCAGCAGGCCACGGTCCATCATGGGCTTGAGGTTAAAGCTACGCGCCAACAATAAACCGATACCGTTACAGGCCGCATCAAAAGCCGAGGTGCTGGTATCACATTCCAATACCGGCATCGGCATCAGGTTGCTCAGGTTCTGTTTGCGGAACCACTGCTGCCAGTTCTCACGATCACCAATAATGCTGATCAGCGGCAGCTGCAGGATCTTCATGGCATCGTCGTTGATCTCGTAACGCTCCAGAAACTCCGGACTGCCCACTACGATCAGGTTTTCCCGCGTCAGACGCTCCACCTGCATGCCGGTCCAGTCACCGAAACCGTTGGAGATCTCAACATCCGCTTCCTCCACCTCATTCTGCGACGGCCAGACGGAGGACATCAAACGGATGCGGATACCCGGGTGTTTGGCATAGAAGTCACTCAAACGCGGTACCAGCCACTGCTGCATAAAACTGGTGCCACACTTTATCGTCAGCAGCGCACGGTGATCGGTGCCAAACAACTCGTTGGTACTGGCCAGCAGGTTATTGAAGGCGTCGGTCAGGACCGGCAGGTAAGCCCGTGCTGCATCGGTCAGCTCCAGGTTGCGTGGCTTGCGAATCAGCAGCTGTGTATCCAGGTACTCCTCCAGCAGTTTAACCTGCTGACTGACCGCGCCCTGTGTCACATGCAACTCCTCCGCCGCACGTGTCAGGCTACGCAGACGTGCAGCCGCTTCAAAGGCTTTCAGCGCTTTCAGTGGAGGCAGTGGCTTGCGGTTATTTTTCATGGAGACACTCAATACTGGCTTGGTGAAGACCAGGTGAAGACTGGAAGCAGTGCTGACTGACACTGGCTCGCAGCAACACACCCGGTGGCGTACGATAAGCCGTCTCCTTATAGCAGAACCAGATGACAGAAATACTGCAGCAAAGCAGATAGCCAGAAACCAAAAAACCCCGGTCTTCACCAGGGCTTTTTATATAGCGGCGATATATAGCTTTTATATCAGCAGGACAGTCCCACCATCAGTGGCGGCAGGCTTTCGTGTTGCCAGCGCTGTACGCAGTATCCTTCAACCACAATCACTTCGCACTCGTCGCCGTTGTTGAGGCGGCCCTGCATGTGGCCTTTTAGGATATCGATCAACTGGTCGGTATCTTCAGCGCAAACAAATCGGTTGATAAAGTGACTGAAGCCGTAAGCCTCATCGTAGATACTCAACACCACCCGGTTTACCGCCCGTACGCTTGGCGCGTGGCTGAAGATATCCTGCTTTCGATCGAAATCACCCTGATGAATCCACAGGCATGGTTCCGGGTCGAGAATCTCCAGGCCATGCTTGGTGGTCATCATGTATTCCCAGAGACGGAAGTTTTCCATCTCCACCAGGCGCATCCGCTGCTCTCCTTCGCCGTTTGAAGTGAAACACTGCACCAGTTTCTGGGACTGCTGATATTCCAGAAGAGGCACGGTATTCAGTTCTGCCTCAAACGCTGCTTTCTTCGTGGTACTCAAAACGAAGTCTCCTATTGAATCTTCTGGCAGGTCGTCCTGACCGCTCAGGGTGCCAAACAGTCTAGGTGCTAGGGGAAGTATCCGCAATCCGTTCACGACGCCGGGAGTGATCAGTATCAAACATCCTCGGGTTTGATCCTACCATATCACATTCAAGTGACAGGTTAAGGGGACAGGCAGTATGACAAGCGCGAATAGGGAGGGGATGCGCACAGGCGCGGGCAGGCGGAGATTGGGGATTCCGTTGTCGCACGGTCATCCCCAAAGCATATGGAGGCTTAGCCGAAGTTGATGGCGCGGATGTGGCCGTGGCCGTCGATCGCCACCTGTACACATTCGGCTTCAGTCACCTTACGCAGGTCACTGCCATCCGGGCAACGGCCCCACACCTCAACGCGAATACGCAAAGAGCTGCGACCGGATTCCAGCACGCGGGTATAAAAGGAGAGTACAGTGCCCACCAGAACCGGTGACATAAACTCCATGTTGCCGACTGAAACCGTGGCAACACGACCACTGGTTACCTCAGCCGCCTTAATTTCGGCCGCCAGTACGATCTGGGAGGAGACCCAGCCGCCGTAAACATCACCAAACATGTTGGTGGCCTGGGGATCTGCTGGCAGGGTCAGGGTCAACTGACCTTCCGGTGACAGAATCTGATCTTCTTTTTTATCTACCATGGTGCAGTTTCCACTCAAACTACATTTATAGGATTCGTCAGCACCGGAATTACACGTATCCGGTGCACACCACTTTTACCGCTCTCACAGAAGAGCCTTCTATATAGACAGCAAGACCCGTGACTTTACTGAGTCCGGATATTGATCGTGCTGCAACGGTATCATTCGGTTACAACTAAAGTCTACTGATTATACACCCCCACTTGGGCGCTTAGGATCAGTTCTTTTTATGCGAGCAGAAAAATGGACGCGATGCTGTCACAACTCTGTCACAAAGCACTTCTATAGTAGGCCCCATATTATTACTTCAAACCAAAAAACTTCTCTCTCTGGAGATAAAGATGAAACCAATGAAGAAGCTGTTTGCAGCTGTTGCGATCTCTGCAACCTGCATGACTGCAAACGCTGCAGACCTGCTGGACAAAAACCTGCCTGTTTACCAGAAAGCTTCCGGTGTATCCGGTAACCTGTCTTCCGTCGGTTCCGACACTCTGGCGAACCTGATGACTCTGTGGGCTGAAGAGTTCAAACGTGCTTACCCTAACGTTAACATCCAGATTCAGGCTGCCGGTTCTTCTACTGCACCTCCTGCACTGACCGAAGGTACTGCTAACCTGGGTCCTATGTCTCGTAAGATGAAAGACAAAGAGCTCGCTGCATTCGAGAAGAAATTCGGTTACAAGCCAACTCCTGTAGCGGTCGCAATCGACGCTCTGGCTGTATACGTACACAAAGACAACCCGGTTAAAGGCCTGACTATCCCTCAGGTTGACGCCATCTTCTCCTCCACGCGCAAGTGTGGTGGCGCTGCTGACATCACTAAGTGGGGTGATGCTGGCGTAGAAGGTTCCCTGGCATCTAAGTCTGTGCAGATCTTTGGTCGTAACTCCGTATCCGGTACCTACGGTTACTTCAAGAAGAAAGCACTGTGTAAAGGTGACTTCAAAAACAACGTAAACGAGCAGCCAGGTTCTGCTTCCGTTGTACAGTCCGTGTCCACTTCCCTGAACGGCATCGGTTACTCCGGTATCGGTTACAAAACGTCTTCCGTACGTGCATTACCACTGGCTAAGAAACCAGGTCAGAAGTTCGTAGAAGCGACTCCTGAAAACTCTCTGAACGGCTCTTACCCACTGGCGCGTTCCCTGCTGGTATACGTGAACAAAAAACCAGGTCAGCCACTGGCTCCGCTGGAGCGTGAGTTCCTGAAGATGGTTATGTCTAAAGTGGGCCAGGAAGTTGTTGTAAAAGACGGTTACATCCCACTGCCAGCCAAGCTGGTTGAAAAACAGATGTCTGCTCTGGGCCTGTAAGCCAGCGGTTTATCTGACGAGACCTACGGGTCTCAAAGATTCAGGGGGGTTCCGAAAGGAGCCCCCCGTTTGCGTTAGTGACACCCCTGTAACAATAGCGTAACAAACTTGCCTTATTGTACGCCCGACGCTAATTCCAGGACCTCTCAGGACCTTTGTGCCATGAGCATTGATAACACAAACCTAGCCACTGAACTCGATTTCGACACACCAGCGGCCAAACGTCTGCGCAAGTTCCGCGCCCTTAAAGACAAGTCGGCTTCTGTAGGTATCGCCTTCGGCGGTATCAGTGTCATCATCGCCATCCTGCTGATTTTCTTCTACCTGCTGTATGAAGTTGCACCGCTGTTCCACTCTGCTGAGATTAAACCTTGGCAGGTAAACGGCCAGACTGCAGCACCTTACGAAGCACCAGGACGCGGTAAAACCCTGTACCTGACCATGGAAGAGCAGGCAGAGATAGGCATGCGTGTCACTGATGAAGGCGAGATTGTCTTCTTTGACACCCGCACTGGCGATGTATTGCAACAGTCCAATATCCCTGTACCGGCCGGTGCAGAGATCACCAGCTTTGCCCTGGCATCTGATGCCAGCCGTATTTTTGCGGTAGGCCTGAGCAACGGTGAAGTACAGGTACTGAAGCACAGCTACAAGGCGACCTACCCTGAGGGTAAACGTGTTATCACTCCGTTCATCGAATACCCATTTGGTGAAGCGCCACTGGCCGTAACAGACAGTGCTATCAACGAGTTGGCCCTGAACGGTGATGAGGAAAACTGGAGCGTTATCGCTAAAACCAACCAGGGTCTGACGGTTGCAAACCTGGCGTTTGAGGAGAACTTCCTGACCGGTGAGGTGGAAACCAGCATTGAGACTGAGATGCTGCCAGCGCTGAACATGCCGGTTAAGAAGCTGCTGCTGATGCCGGACCGTCGTTGGTTGCTGATCTCCGGTAACAGCAACAAGCTGGCGGTGATGGATCTGGCGTCTGCCGACACCGAAACCACTCAGGTGCTGGAAGCATCCTCTGGCAACATCACTGGCTTCCAGTTGCTGCTGGGCGGCAACTCCCTGATGGTTGCCGATGACAAGGGCAACATCAGCCAGTGGTTCCTGGTGCGTGACGATCAAAACGTTTGGCGCCTGACTAAGATCCGTGAATTCGAAACCGGTTCTAAACCAGTGAACGCAATGTCTATGGAGCACCGCCGTAAGGGCTTCGCGACCATGGACAGCGAAGGCACCCTGCGTCTGTACAACTCCACAGCTAACCGTAACGTACTGGTTGAGCAGGTGACCCAGGGCCAGGCTGATACTGTTGCCTTGTCTCCACGTTCCAACGCTCTGCTGATTGAGAAAGACAACACCCTGGCGTTCTGGCTGATCGACAACGAACACCCGGAAGTATCCTGGGATGCCCTGTGGGGCAAGGTTTGGTACGAAGGTTACCAGGAGCCGGAATACACCTGGCAGTCCTCTGCATCGACCAACGACTTCGAGCCTAAATACAGCCTGATGCCGCTGGCATTCGGTACCCTGAAAGCGGCCTTCTACGCCATGCTGCTGGCAACGCCGCTGGCGATCTGTGGTGCGATCTACACCGCTTACTTCATGGTGCCGGCTCTGCGTCGTAAGGTGAAGCCGTTCATCGAATTGATGGAAGCACTGCCAACGGTAATCCTGGGCTTCCTGGCGGGTCTCTGGCTGGCACCATTTATGGAAACCAACCTGGCCGGAATCTTTGTCTGCCTGCTGCTGATTCCGTTCGGTATACTGGCCTTCGCATTCGCCTGGGCACGTGCACCGAAGCATATCCGTTACATGATCCCGGAAGGCTGGGACACAGTAATGCTGATCCCTGTTGTGATCCTGACCACCCTGTTTGGTCTGTGGATTGCGCCGGGCGTTGAAGCTGCGTTGTTCGGTGGTGATATGCGCCAGTGGGTGACCGACGATCTGGGTATCGCATACGACCAGCGTAACGCTCTGGTAGTGGGTATTGCGATGGGCTTCGCGGTTATCCCAACCATCTTCTCCATCACCGAGGACGCGATCTTTGCTGTACCGAAGCATCTGAGCTACGGCTCCCTGGCATTGGGCGCGACCCCGTGGCAGACCCTGGTGCGCGTGGTGATGCCAACGGCAAGCCCGGGTATCTTCTCTGCGGTAATGATCGGTATGGGCCGTGCGGTAGGTGAAACCATGATCGTACTGATGGCGACCGGTAACACCCCGATCATGGATATCAACATCTTCGAAGGTATGCGTACTCTGGCCGCAAACATCGCGGTAGAGATGCCGGAATCCGAGGTGGGCAGTACCCACTACCGTATTCTGTTCCTGGCTGCTTTCGTACTCTTCCTGTTTACCTTCATGGTGAACACCCTGGCAGAGACGATTCGTCAGCACCTTCGCAAGAAGTATGGCTCTCTGTAACACGGCTTGATTGAGGAATAAAACCGATGAAAGTTTCATTAAAAGAATGGACTAAATCCGGCGAGCCGTGGGTATGGTTGAACGCTGGTGCAGTCGCGATCTGTATGATCATGGTTGTTGGCCTGCTGTCCCTGATCGCCGTACGCGGTCTGGGTCACTTCTGGCCAGCCAACGTCTACCAGGCGGACTATGTCGAAAACGGCAACTCCCTGCGTCTGGCGGGTGAACTGGTCGACTCCGAAGATGTACCGGCAGACCAGCTGCGTGACAGCGGCGTGGCGGTACCAGAAGGCGTTGAGTTCATGCAGCGCGACCTGCTGAAGATCGGCAACCGTGATGTGGGCGGCTCCGACTTTATCTGGGTGCTGGATGACTTCCTGGAAAACCGCAGCAACCCGGAGATGCTGTTCGCGGCAGAACGTCGTGAGTGGGGTAACTTCTACGGTTACCTGCGCAGCCTGAAAGAGAACGGCCAGGTCGTCGCAAGCTACGACGGCTATGAGAAAAACGCCGAGTATATGCAGCTCTGGAACAAGTTCGAGGCAAGCATCGAGCGTGCACTGGACCTGCACGAAGAGATTGCAGAGATCGAGAAACACGAGATCGGCGCAATCAACCACGAGCTGGAACGTCTGCGCCTGAAAGAACGCGCCCTGCAGTTGAAAGAGGTGACCGATCAGTCCCGCTATGCGGAGATCGATCAGCGTCGTAAAGAGCTGGATGCGGAATACGAAGTCCTGCAGAAGAACCTGCTGGACCTGTACACCCAGTTCAACCGCGATTCTTTCACCGCTGAAACAGCCGGTGGTCAGACCATCGAGGTGGATATTTCCAAAGTTGTACGTGCATTCCTGCCGAACAACATGAGCATCACCGAGAAGGTTCTGCACTACTTCTCCAAGATCTGGGAATTCTTGTCTGAAGATCCGCGTGAAGCAAACACCGAAGGTGGTATCTTCCCGGCAATCTTCGGTACCGTGATGATGGTTATCCTGATGTCCGTGATGGTAACCCCATTCGGCGTGGTTGCTGCGGTTTACCTGCGTGAATACGCGAAGCAGGGTTTTGTTACCCGTCTGATCCGTATCGCAGTAAACAACCTGGCCGGTGTACCATCTATCGTATACGGTGTATTCGGTCTGGGCTTCTTCGTTTACTTCCTGGGTGGTCACATAGATGACGCTTTCTTCCCGGAAGCTAAACCGGCTCCAACCTTTGGTACGCCAGGCCTGATGTGGGCATCCCTGACCCTGGCACTGCTGACCGTACCGGTGGTAATCGTGGCAACCGAGGAAGGTCTGTCCCGTATCCCACGCGCGGTACGTGAAGGTTCCCTGGCACTGGGTGCAACCAAAGCCGAAACCCTGTGGAAAGTGGTCCTGCCAATGGCATCCCCGGCAATGATGACCGGTGTGATCCTGGCGATCGCCCGTGCTGCGGGTGAGGTAGCACCGCTGATGCTGGTCGGTGTAGTGAAGCTGGCACCAAGCCTGCCGCTGGATGGCAACTACCCGTACCTGCACCTGGATCAGAAATTTATGCACCTGGGCTTCCACATCTACGATGTAGGTTTCCAGAGCCCGAACGTTGAAGCGGCCCGTCCGCTGGTATACGCAACTGCGCTGTTGCTGGTTATCGTAATCGCCCTGCTGAACATGTCCGCGATTGCAATTCGTAACCACCTGCGCGAAAAGTACAAAGCACTTGAAATGTAACGCTGGATAGCGGAATTTATTAGAAAGGTTTTAAGCCATGACTAGCGAAGCAAAAACCCACGCCATTGATATTTCTGCCATGCAGCGAGATAACCGTATTCTGCGACTGGAAGACGAAACCTGCACACTGCAAGTGAAAGACCTGCGTCTTTCCTACGGTGAGAAGGAAGCCCTGCACGGTATCGACATGACGATCCCGAAGAACCGCGTAACGGCGTTCATCGGCCCATCCGGTTGCGGTAAGTCCACCCTGCTGCGTTGCTTCAACCGTATGAACGACTTGGTAGACAGCTGTAACATCACCGGTCAGATTCTGATGGACGACCAGAACATCTATGACCGCAGCGTTGACGTAGCCGAGCTGCGTCGTCGCGTGGGCATGGTGTTCCAGAAGCCAAACCCGTTCCCGAAATCGATCTACGAGAACGTTGCATACGGCCTGCGTATCCAGGGCATCAAGAAAAAGCGTGTGATCGACGACACCGTAGAATGGGCACTGCGCTCTGCGGCACTGTGGGATGAAGTTAAAGACCGTCTGCACGAAAGTGCACTGGGTATGTCCGGTGGTCAGCAGCAGCGTCTGGTTATCGCCCGTACCATCGCAGTAAAACCTGAAGTACTGCTGCTGGACGAACCGGCATCCGCACTGGACCCGATCTCCACCCTGAAGATCGAAGAGCTGATCCACGAGCTGAAGAAAGACTTCACCATCGTGATCGTAACCCACAACATGCAACAGGCAGCACGTGTATCCGACTACACCGCCTTCATGTACATGGGTGACCTGATCGAGTTTGGTGTGACCGATACCCTGTTCACCAACCCGAGCAAGAAACAGACCGAAGACTACATCACCGGTCGTTACGGTTAAGGCCCAGCGTGAAATTTCCGGGGGATGGTCTATCATCCCCTATCGTCTATTGCAGATTCACTCCTCATTACGGAGAGTTCAGACGTGAATTTTGAAGATAATTACTCAACCCATATCTCTCAGCAGTTTAACGAAGAGTTGGAACAGATTCGTACCCAGCTGCTGACCATGGGTGGCATCGTTGAACGCCAGGTTCACGATGCTGTAGAAGCATTGCTGACCGGCGATGCTGACCTGGCAGAAAAGTCCCGTCGTACCGACCAGCAGACCAACGAAATGGAGCTGATGATCGACGAGCAGTGCACCACCATCATCGCCCGTCGTCAGCCTGCTGCCAGCGACCTGCGCCTGATCACCGCTATCTCCAAGGCCACTTCCGACCTGGAGCGTATCGGTGACGAAGCCAGCCGTATCTGCCGTCACGCCATCGATCTGGCCGATGAAGGTACCGGCCAACGCGGTTACCAGGAAGTGCGTCACATCGGCACCCTGGTACGTGAGATGGTTAAGGATGTACTGACCGCGTTCGCCCGCAGCGATACTGAACTGGCCTACCGTGTTGCCAAACAGGACAAAGCGGTTGACCAGGAATACCGTACTGCGATGCGTTCCCTGATCACCTACATGATGGAAGATCCACGTGCGATCTCCAGCAGCCTGAACGTAATCTGGGTTCTGCGTAGCCTGGAGCGTATCGGTGACCACGCCTGCAACATGGCCGAGCACCTGGTGTACCTGGTAAGCGGTACCGACGTACGCCACGCTTCCCTGAAAACCATGAAAGCAGCTGTTGAGCAGGGCGACGATTCCCCGGCTGAATAAGCTCTCTCCCCGACGTGCGTTTACCTGATCAAAAAACGGGTAAACGCACGTTTTATGCCCTCCCCCACTTGTGGTAACGTTGCCCTAAAGCCCAGCTGACTCCGGGAATCAACATGCTGCAATACGTGGTTTACGCCGATCTAAACTGCCCTTTCTGTTACGCGCTGCAGGAGCAGCTGCAAGCCATGGATCTGCTGGACCAGGTCGATTGGCGGTTGATCGAGCACGCCCCCGACATCAGCGTCTTTAACACCACCCCTGAAAGTCAGGCCGAACTGGCCAGCGAAGTATTCACTGTGCGCAGCCGCGCGCCTCAGGTTCAGGTGGCTCTGCCGCCACTGCGCAGCGACAGCCGCTTCGCCAACCTCTGTGTCATTGCCGCCCGAGAGATCGACGAAGCCAAGGGCCGTCAGCTGCTGATCAACCTGTACCGCGCCCTCTGGGTGGAAGGGAAAGACATCAGCTCCACCGCCGTGATCTACGACTGCATCGTGGCTGCCGGCCTGCCGGGCGAACTGTCCATCGAAGAGCCGCACGAGCATTGCCTGCAGAACTGGCAACACCAGTGGGAGCGCGGCAGCTACAACCTGCGTATCCCGGTGCTGACCAGCAGCGGCGAGGATGAAGCACGTACCCTGCTGGGCCTGCCAAGCCAGGAACATATCAGCGCCTTCTTTGGTGGTGAGCAGCCTGCCGGACCGATCGGCAGCTTCGATCAGTGCCACGGCCGCGATCAGCAGACCATCGCCTTCTACGGCCATGACGGTGTGCAGTCGATCTGGAACGTGATCGCCGCGGTACGCGAAGACTACAACATTATCCTGCCCGCCTCCGTGCAGGAGCTGCGCAAGATGCTCAATCAGCCGGGCGAAACCCCGGACCTGATTCTGCTCAACAGCATCAACCACTTTCAGTCCATGCTGGAAGACACCACCGAGATCGTGCATCAGGCTGCTGAAAGCCACACACCGGTTGCCCTGGTGGGTGATCCACTCAGCGATATGGACGAGATCAAGGTGTACGAAACCGGCGCCTCCGACTATCTGGTCAAGGACCGCGCCAACGGCATACTCAAAGCCCGTATCCGTACCCTGCTGATGCTGAAGCGCAGCCACGACCTGCTGGAGCGTGCCGCCCGTATCGACGGCCTGACGCAGATCTACAACCGCCGCGAGTTCGAACGCAGCCTGGAAGTGGAGTGGCTGCGAGGTCAGCGCTCCAAACAACCGCTGAGCCTGATCATGCTCGATGTGGACCACTTTAAGGATTACAACGACCACTACGGCCACCTCACCGGTGATGGCTGTCTGCAGCACGTGGCGACTGCCATCACCGAAAGCGTAAAACGCGCCCAGGATATGGTGTGCCGCTTTGGCGGCGAAGAGTTTGTGGTGCTGCTGCCGGAAACTAACGCAGAAGGCGCCAAGGTGCTGGCGGAAAAGATCCGAAAAACCGTGGAAGACCTGACCATCGAGCACGCACGCTCATCGGCGGGTGAACACGTCACCATCAGCCTGGGTCTGGCCAGCCTGAATCCGTTCGACAACAGCAACCCACGCGAACTGATCCAACTGGCCGACGACGCCCTCTACCGCGCGAAAAGCAACGGTCGCAACTGCGTCGCCGGTTAATTTAATAAGACGTGGTTAAATCTAAGATTGAATCCGGGGCCGCTCAGTCCCGGATATAGTCCGCAAATGGTGGGAAACGTTCGATCAGGCCGTCCCGTCCCAGCTCCCGCATCAGCGTCATGTTGCGCTCCGGAATCTCGTCGGGATCACCGTAGTTCATCAGCACCCGACTCATCATCCCCTCACGGATCAGGTGGAAAGACGGGAACGGTGAACGGTTGGTCCAATTGGTGATATCGTCCGGCTCGACACCGGCAAATTGATAGCGGGGGTGGAAGCTGGCCAGCTGAAACACACCGCCCAGGCCAGAGCGGTCCAGCAGACCCTGCAGAATATCCAGCATATCCAAGTACTGTTCAAAGTCCGGCAGGGCATTTGGCGTCACCAGCAGCGTGGTCGCCAGTTCATCCTCCTCACTCGCCTGGATCCGATCCAGTTCCGCCAGAAAGGCCTGTATCACCGCTTCTTCCTTGTCCCCCATCTCGATGGCGTAGTGGATGGTTGCCTGTTTCACAACGGGCGCAGCAAACGGGCAGAGGTTCATGCCAACCACCATCGCATCCACCCAGGCTTGGGTGAGGGCTTCGGCATTCTCTGGAGAGTATTTGAGTGAGTGTGTGGTATTCATAGCGGCGATGCTACCTGAAGGCCCGGAACAGGCAAAGGCCAGATCACCAGAGTGTTGACGTACAGCAGACTTTTACGGCCCGGCGGTGATAACATACGCGCAGATTTTGAAGGAAACAGACCGTGCCCATTGCCCGAGCCCTCACCGAACCAAACTTCGACACCCGCTGGACCTCCCTACGCCGCCCGAGCATTACTCAGGCTCCGCAGATCTGGCGCAGCTGGCTGACCGACGCCGGTTCCCTCACCAAACGCCTGATCGCGCTGAGCGAAGGTGATTTCGAGGTCGAGGTGGTGCGTCAGGGTTGGCAGACCCCAACCCGATCCGAAGCCAAGGCACTCAACATGGGCAGCCGTGAAAAGGCACTGGTGCGCGAAGTACAGTTGATCGGCAAAGGCGAACCGCTGGTGTATGCCCGCACCATCATCCCCGCCACCACACTGACTGGTCGTCAGCGCACGCTGAAACTGCTGGGTAACCGCTCGCTGGGATCCATGCTGTTCTCCGACCCCACAATGCGCCGCGGCCCGTTGCAGATCAGCCGCCTGCGTCTGCAGGACAAACGCACCGATGTCTGGGCACGGCGTTCTCTGTTCTACTTGTCGGAGAAACCACTGCTGGTGTGTGAGGTTTTTCTACCCGCCCTGCAGCAGTTAAAATAGCGGCATCGGATAAGAGAAGCAGTGAAGATGCAGTCACAGGCCCAACAGACCTTTACCCTGAAAGAGAAGCTGACCGCGTACGCGCAACTGATGCGGATGGACAAGCCGATTGGCACCTATCTGGTGATGTGGCCGGCACTGTGGGCACTGTGGATCGCGGCTGAAGGCGTGCCGGATCTGAAGCTGCTGTTTATCTTTGTCGCCGGGGCTTTCCTGACCCGCTCCGCCGGCTGCGCCATCAACGACTTTGCCGACCGCAAGGTGGACGGCCACGTTAAGCGTACCCAGCATAGGCCCATCCCAAGCGGCCGGGTCTCCCCCAAGGAAGCGGTGCTGCTGTTCTCCGGCTTTATGCTGCTGGCCTTTGTACTGGTCCTGTTCACCAACTGGCAGACCATCCTGCTGTCGTTTGGCGCCGTGGCCCTGACAGCCGTGTACCCCTTTATGAAACGTTACACCCATCTGCCACAGGTTGTGCTGGGTGCGGCGTTTGCCTGGGCCGTTCCGATGGCGTTCAGTGCTGTGACAGGTACGGTGCCTTGGTATGCCTGGCTGATATACGGTGCCACCGTGCTCTGGACCGTCGCCTACGACACCCTTTACGCGATGGTCGACCGCGACGACGATCTGAAGATTGGGGTGAAATCCACCGCCATTCTGTTTGGTGATGCAGACAAGCTGATCGTCTCCATCCTCAAGATACTCACCCTCGCCCTGCTGATCGGGCTGGGCCTGCACCTGCAGCTGTCGATCTGGTATTACTTGGGCCTTGCAGGTGCGGCGGTCCTCTTTATCCGCCAGCAGTACATGGTTCGCAACCGCGAACGGGACCTGTGCTTCAGCGCTTTCCTCAACAACCACTACGTGGGTTTACTGGTATTTACCGGTATCCTGGCGCACTATTTGAGTGCGTAAACCCACTGATCTGACTGGATTTCCACCTAATACGCGCCTCCGTTAAGGAAATGGCGTGCGCGTCATATTAGTGTAACAATATTGTCTTGTAATAATGCCGTCTTTTATTAACCCCAAAAGAGGCAGACGTCATGTCTTCTACGAAAAAGGTGCTGATCGTTGACGACGAAGCACCGATTCGCGAAATGATTGCGGTCGCACTGGAAATGGCCGGTTACGAGTGTCTTGAAGCGGAAAACGCCAATCAGGCACATGCACTGATCGTAGATAGCAAACCGGATATGGTCCTGCTCGACTGGATGATGCCAGGCACCAGCGGTGTCGACTTCGCCCGCCGACTGCGCAAGGACGAACTGACCGCCGACATGCCGATCATTATGCTGACCGCCAAAGGCGAAGAGGAAAACAAGATCAAGGGTCTTGAGTCCGGCGCCGACGATTTCATCACCAAACCATTCTCACCCCGTGAGCTGGTTGCCCGCCTGAAAGCGGTACTGCGCCGTACTACGCCAAAAGGCGTGGAAGAGCCGGTATCCGTAGATGGTCTGACCCTGGATCCAATCTCTCACCGCGTGACGGCGGAAGGCGCACCGATAGAGCTTGGTCCGACCGAATTCCGTCTGTTACAGTTCTTCATGACCCACCAAGACCGTGCATATTCCCGTGGCCAGCTGCTGGATATGGTTTGGGGGGGGAACGTCTACGTAGAGGAGCGTACAGTTGATGTACATATCCGTCGTCTGCGTAAGGCACTTGGTGAACGTCACGACTACTTGGTACAAACCGTACGCGGCACCGGCTACCGCTTCTCTGCCAATGTAGCCTGAGGGTAAAACATGCAGCACAACCGCCACTCAATGCTAAGTAACCTGTTTCTGTTTGCGGGACTCGGGTTGTTTGTGGGGTTTGTGTTTGGCTATCCGGCAGAATTCCTATCTGCCGGTTTGTTGATCTGGTCGCTGTTGCAGGTGAAGCAGTTTGGCCGTCTGAATGAGTGGTTACACCGCGACAAATCAGATGCCGAGCCACCCGAGTGCACCGGTCACTGGGGTGATCTGTTTGACGAATTTTCCCGTCAGCAGAAGCGCACTGCCTCCCGCGAAGCGTTCCTGCGCAGTGTGATCAAACGCTTCCAGCAGTCCTCTGCTGCCCTGCATGATGCGGTGGTAATCATCAATGACCAGAATAACCTGGAATGGTGGAACCGCTCGGCCGAGCGCCTGTTGGGCTTCAAAACAACCACTGACCGCGGCAAGCCAGTCATTAACCTACTGCGTGATCCGCGCTTCATCCGTTATTACAAGCGCAATAGTTACGAAGATCCCCTGCAACTGCCGTCACCGGTCAATCACGAAATCGAACTGCAGTACCAGATCACCCGCTTTGGTAAAGGGGACCGCCTGCTGGTTGCCCGTGACATCACTCAGATGCTGCGCCTGGAACAGACCCGCCAGGACTTTGTGGCCAACGCCTCCCACGAGCTCCGTACTCCGCTCACCGTGATCCTGGGGTACCTGGAAACCTTCCTGGATCAGGATTTACCACGCCCGCTTAATCGGGGCATGACCCAGATGCAACAGCAGGCGCGCCGTATGCAGAATCTGGTCTCCGACCTGTTATTACTCTCCCGTCTGGAAGCAACCCGTCAGGTCACCGATGAGCATCCGGTACAGATCCAGAGCCTTATCCATAACATCCACGACGCCGCCGTCGAGCTGGCACGTGGCAGAGGTCATGAATTCGAGCTGGACCTGGATCCACAGCACGACCTGCTGGGCCAGGAAGTTGAGCTGCACAGCGCCTTTTCCAACCTGGTCTACAACGCGGTACGTTATACCCGTGAAAACGGTAAGATCCGCATCCGTTGGTGGGCCGATAAGGACGGCGGCCACTTCTCGGTAACCGACAACGGCATCGGCATCGACGCCATGCATATCTCCCGACTGACCGAACGATTCTACCGCGTGGACGAAAGCCGTTCCTCTGAAAGCGGCGGTACCGGATTGGGTCTGGCGATTGTGAAACACGTGTTGTCGCGCCACGGCGGTCAACTGACTATTCAGAGTAAGAAAGGTGAAGGCAGTACCTTTACCTGCCACTTCCCACTGGACCACCTGATGCTGGTATCAGTGAATGAGGATGACGATTATAAGGATGCGGGCTGAGCCCCAAGCTGATTCTTCAGACAAATAAAAAAGGCGCTCCAGAAGGGCGCTTTTTTTCGTTAAGTCGTAGGTTGATGAGATGGTCTCCTCCCGTCCAACGGCGTCGCAATGCGCCAAGATAGATGTATAGCCAACATCTGAGGAACAAAGGAGGAGACCATGATTAAGCCTAGTGTCATCGGACTCGATTTAGCAAAAACTACCTTTCATCTTGTACATCTCAACCGTCAGGGGCGAGAGGTTCACGCGAAACGTTTAAGTCGTACTCAGGTAGCGCGATACTTCGCCCAGCAATCACCCATCCACGTGGCCATGGAGGCTTGTGGCAGCAGTCATTACTGGGCTCGGGTGCTCCAGGCGCAGGGGCACCAGGTGGAACTGATGCCTCCCCAGCATGTAAAAGCCTATCTGCGCGGACAAAAGAATGATTACAACGATGCACGGGCCATTGCTGAAGCGTGCCTGCACGGTCGAGTCCGGCCGGTAGCCATTAAGCAGGTCGAGCAGCAGGATGAACAGATGCTGCATCGGATACGCGAACAGCTCATTCGTGAACGCACAGCCCAGGCCAATCAGATCCGTGGGCTACTGGGTGAGCGGGGGTGTGTAATCCGGGCAGGTTTAGCCGCCGTCAGGCAACGGGTACCAGAAATCCTGGCACATACCAATCCAGAGCTCACAGCTCTGAGCCGTCGCTTGGTGGCACGGCAATACGCCCGCTTGCAGGCATTGGACGAAGAGATAGCTTGGTACGACCAACAGTTACAACAGCAAGTGAAGCAGGATGAGGTCTGTCGCCGACTGGCTGAACTGCCAGGGTTTGGTCCCGTAGTTAGCAGCATGTTTAAAAGCTGGCTCGGCAGTGGTGAACAGTTCCGGCGTGGCCGGGATGCGTCAGCCGCGCTTGGGCTAGTGCCCCGTCAGTACACGACCGGCGGCAAACCGCGTCTGGGCCGAATTACTAAATGCGGTGACAAGAGCCTACGCAGCTTACTGATCCATGGCGCTCGGGCGGTGGTGCAACGCAGTGGTGGAAAAACCGATCCGTTGAGCTGTTGGATCAATCGGTTAAAAGCCACCCGTGGCATCAACAAGGCCACGGTGGCGTTGGCCAATAAATTATGCCGTATCGCGTGGGTCTTGGTACGTCGCGGTGAACGCTACCGACCTGCGGCGAGCTAAGCATTATCAGGTAACAGCAAACACACCCAGAGGTTGCGAAGGCAGTGTGTAAACGATGACAGAACAGGTCAAACCGGCACAGTGAAACCCTGGCTCGTCCCACGGTAGATCGATACCGTTAGGTTGATAAGGCCACTGTGCGCGAACGCTCATCAAGGCCAGATGCTCAAATAGCTTCACAGAACAGGCCGGATATATGGCAGCAACCTGTCAAATCATCGGAGCATCCAGCCATTGCAAGCTGGGAGGAGACCATATATGGGTCGAGCCATAGGCGACACCCAACAGAAAGGGTAGATAGACAAGTTGGGTGTCGCTACGCTCGACCCAACCTGCTTCCGGCCTATCGATCCAGTTGTGGTCGTCCTGAATTCATATCACCCAAATGATCACCGATATGTTCCTCAACCCAGTAGCAGGTTGCCCCCACCACCGCTGCAGGCATCAGCACCAGGTTCAGCACAGGAATCATCATACCCAGCTGCACCAGGCCACCAAAACCTACGGAGGTCAGGCGTCGGGCCTTCAGCAGCTCTTTCATCTGCTTGAAGCTCACCTTGTTGTTATCCATCGGGTAGTCGCAGTACTGGATTGCCATCATCCAGGCACCAAACATAAACCACAGAAATGGCGCGGCGATATTGATTACCGGGATAAAGGTCAGCACTAGCAGCAGGATAAAACGTGGCAGATAGTAGGCCAGCTTGGACAACTCGCGGCCGATAGCACGTGGCACCAGCGCAATAATCGCCTGCCAGCCCTCATCAGTCACCACCTCACCCCGCAGCTTGCGCTCTACCTTCTCCGACAGGAAGCCGTTAAACGGCGCCGCGATCAAGTTCGCCACCAGGGTAAAGCTGTAATAAACCACCAGCAGTACCATCAACGCGAACAGCGGCCACAACAGATACTCCAGGAAGGAGGCCCAGTCGGGTAGAAACCCCAGCAGGAAGTCGATCCAGACATCAAACTGGGTCAGCAGCAGCCAGATGGCGCCCACAAATAACAGAATATTTACAATCAGCGGGATCAGCACAAAGGGGCGGATGGCCGGGTCCGGCAGCATCGACAGTCCCTTCAGCAGATAACCCGCGCCTTTAGCGGGATTTCCTTTCATAACACCTATCAACTCATAAAGTATGCGTACAGGCGCAGCGCAACAGCTACGATCATCATACTCAGACCTGCACGGTTCACTTTAAATTCCATCACATTGAACTGAATATTGGGCTGCCAGAACATCAGCACCGATTTGAAGTCCTTGGTACGTCCTGCGTAAAGGGCCAGCGACACGAAAAACACCACCAGGCCGCCCCAAAACAACAGCTCTTCGATCATTGCCAGATATATCATACTCGCCTTACGTCCACTTTCTGCTAAGTTTCTAGAGGCACCAAGCCTAACAAAAATTAGATGTAACGGCTGCAATCCCTAGGTCCAAGACACCCTGTTTGCACCCTGAGTCGTACCTGCGATGGAGAGACAGATGAGAGCGATACAGATCCACGAGTTTGGCGATACCAGCAACCTGAAACTGGAAGAGGTGGACACGCCCGTACCACAACGTGGCGAGGTCCTGATTCGCACCGAGGCCTGCGGGATTAATCCGATCGACTGGAAAACCTGCGCCGGTGGCGGCGCCGCACCGTTTATTGGTGAGCTGCCGTTTATTCCCGGCTGGGAGTTTGCCGGCACAGTGGAAGAGGTGGGTGAAGGCGTGAGCGGTTATGGCCGCGGCGACAAAGTATTCGGCATGATTCGCTTTCCGGAGCGGGCGGGCTGTTACGCGGAGTATATTGCTGCCCCCGCCGCCGAGATCGCCAAACGTGGTGACGACCTGGATAGTGTAACAGCAGCGGGGATTGCCACCGCCGGCCTGACCGCCTGGCAGGCACTGTTTGATAAGGGCAGCCTGCAGGCAGGCCAGCGCGTGCTGATCCTGGGTGCCGCCGGCGGTGTTGGCCATCTGGCGGTACAACTGGCTAACTGGGCCGGAGCCGAGGTGTACGGTACCGCTTCAGGCCGCAACCACAGCTTTCTGCGCAGCTTGGGCGCACATAAGCTGTATGACTATCACCTTGATGATGTCACCCAGGTATTGAGCGATGTTGATCTGATCATCGATGCCGTGGGTGGCGACACTGCGATTAATGCCCTGCCCTGTCTGAAACCGGGTGGCGTGATGGTCACCCTGCCTTCCGTCACCAAGGATCAGGTGATTGCCGCCGGTGACGAGATCGGCCATGCAGTGCTGCCGATCCGTTGCGAAGCCAACGCCGACCAGCTGGCCGAACTGGCAACATTGCACAGGGAAGGTAAATTGCGGGTTGCTCTGGCGGAAGCCCTGCCGCTGGAGCAGGTAGCCGAGGCATTCCGCCTCAGCCAGGAAGGTCATGTACGCGGTAAGTTGGTACTTACACTCTAACTATCACAAAGAAAAAGGCCGCGATTGCGGCCTCAGGTTGCTGACGAACCCCGCTTTTTAGCGGGGTTCTCTCTTTTAAAGGCTTATCGCACGGTTTCCAGCGATCAGTGAAGCCTTAACGATGAATGTGCGTTTCCGGCCCTCATAGGCAGCCCTGCTCTCCCAGTTGCCT